>JBNGDP010000106.1:0-12356 GCA_049975345.1 Oceanipulchritudo sp.
TGCTCTTTGACATCATCGACGAAACGACGCATGTCCAGTACGCCCACCGCTGGCTTCCGGAGCTGGCGGAGCATGCGGGCATCTCGAACGAAGGGTACCGCGAGCGCGCCGCCCGCATCCGCAAGGAGCTGGAGGCGGATGAGCGCAAGCGCACCGAGGAGGACAAAGGGCTCCTGGTTCCGGATAATCCGGCCTACCGGCATTATCTTTCGCTCATTGAGCGTATCCGCAAGGCTGCCCCCTTGAAGGGCGAGGTCACCCGGCCGCGCTCCCGCAAGCCGATGTAGGGGAAAGATAACGACAATGCGACAAGCTGCCGGATCATCCCGTCTCGTCCTGACCGGAAACCTGTGGTCCCTCGCCGGTTACCCTTCCCCGGAGGATGAGTGGAGCGAGCTGGAAAAAATCCGCTTTTACGCGGAGGAGGGTTACGAGGCGGTCACGATGGGCGGACGCCCCGGACTGGGAAAGTGGCTCAGGGATGAGGCCGGCCTGCGCCTGTGCGGCTTTTTTCAGGCCACCGAGTTGAAGGACCTCGAGCCGGCTTACCTTGCGCAGGTGGAGGCCGGGGCGGAAACCATCAACTGCTTTCTCGGCACGCCGGCCACTTCCCTTGAGGAGGGGATCAAGTTGTTTGCCGAGCTGGACCGCCTTGAGCGCGCCTGCGGAATTGCCGTCCATGCGGAGACCCATCGCGCCACTATGCTGGAGTCACCGGAGTTTTCCTTTGCGCTGTACCAGGCCAGCCATTCCGAGTCCGGCCGCTGGCCGCGATTGTGCCATGACAACAGCCACATTTCCGTGGTCAAGCACCTGCCGCTTCGGCAGCTGGCGGAATTCCTCACCTCAAACCGGAATGAGGCCCTGCTCCAGCGCTCACACCAGATGCACCTGAGGCCGTTCAACGCCCACCATGCGCAGGTGCCCGTGCTCGATTCAGCAGGGCGCGAAACCCGTGAATTCCGCGATTGGCTGGAGTATGTCCGTCCGGTCACCCGGGCCTGGCAGGACGCGCAGGAAAGTGCCGGCGACCTGTGGGTGGTTCCCGAGTTGGGACCGGTTGTGGATGGATATGGCCTCAGCACCGGTGCGGACGTTCTTGAGGAGCTGAGGCACTGCGCGATGAGAATCCGGGAACTGTTCTCCGGGCCCACCCGCGATACCACGCCCCCTTTGTCAGGTTAGCGGGGCGGGCTGTTCCAGTCCGTTCAGGACCGCCGCTTCCCCTGTATCCGGATTCAGGCGGCGTGTTGCGATTCCAAACGGGCCGACCGGGATCTCGAAATGTGTTCCGTGCAATTGAATCCGTGCCGTGGTTTGGAGGCCCGAGGATTCGCGGATCCTCAGGATACTGCCTTCCCCCGATTCCGCGGGCTTGAGGGCGAGCACCTCGATGTTTTCCGGCTCAACCGAAAAGAGGGAGCCGCTCCACGGCTTGGTTCCGGGATGCGGATTGTCAAGCATCGGCTCCGCCGGTATCTGGCACTCCTGCGATTCACGGTCGAGCCGGGCGACAGGCGCATTGCCCGGGCAAGCGGTCAGCCAGAATCGCCGCTCCTGCCAGCCTTGGTCGAGAAAGGGGATATTGCGAACGTCCTTGTACTCGAAAGGCGGGTGTTGCGCATGGGGAACGCCCCGCGCGAGTGCGATCCGAAGATTTCCTCCCTCGGCGTGGTAGCTGTAGCTGGAGTCGTTGATCAGCCCGATGGAAACGGGCCTGCCGTCCAGTGTGCCTTCCAGCGCGACCCAGTCATGGCAGGGGCATTCCCTGCCGTCGGCAGGCCGCTCGACCCCTTCGGCCGGCATGCGGGCAACGGTCCGGGTGGCCTCCAGGCGGCTGGGGATTTCCAATCGCAGCTGCTCGCGTTTATCCTGCCAGTTGAACCGGAACCGGATCTCAACCGTCGCGGTGTAGTTGTATTTCACGACATCCATCCAGATCTCGGACTGCTTCCAACGGGATTTCTGCCGGACGACCGTGAAAATGTCCCCGGACTCGAGCATCTCTGTTTCAAAGACCTCCGGTTTGCCGAGGACCTCCGTGTAGGTTTCGACACCGAATCCCCAGGTGTTTTCCTCGTCCCTGACAACGACGGTCCCGAGGGCGCTCTTGAGCAGCTCCCCGATGCCATCGACAGACCACGCGGGCAGGGCGGGTTCCTGCGTCAGGGAGACCGGGCCCTCCACTTCCTGCCGTATCCCGGTGAACTGGGCATTACGCTCGTCGACATCGGCGGACGGGGCCTCCGCTTTCCTTTCCATCGGACGGGTGACCACCCGGTACACGGCATACCCTCCGGCGGGAAGGTCGACAAGGGCGTTCAGCTTGCCCCAGCGCAGTCCCCATGGGCCGAAATTGGCGTCGGCCCGGGTCCATTGGAAGGGAATCTGCCGGCCGTCCTGTGTCTCCAGGCCCGTGATTTCCTCCCGTCCATGCGGCTCGATGAAGGTGTCGAGGCTGACGACCGCCTTTCTTGGCCATGGCAGAGGGTTGGCCGCGAAGAGCAGGCTCCCGCTTTCCTGTCGGGTGTCAACGCGCCGGGCTATCTGGAAAACGCACTTCATGCGGTGCTCCCGGGCATCCGTCAGGCTTGCCCCGAAACGGCTGCGGGTTTCCTCCTGCGGGAGGGGTGTGCAGGTCCCCGCCAGGATGTCGTGGAACTGGTTGAAAAGCAGCTTCCACCATGCGTCCGCGAGCGCTTTCGGATCGGCCCCCCGGCCGTTGGAGAGGACGTCCATGATTTCCGCCGCCTGCAGCGCCTTTTCGCTGAACCGGTTGAGTTGTTTCACTTCCCCGGTTGCGGCGTAGCAACCGCGCATGACAAAGCCCAACTCCTCCCGCACGACCTTCAGCTTGCTCGCGCCCGGGGAATTGCGGACGGCCTGCATGAAATCCCGGATGGTGCTGAAGCGGATCTCTGGCAGGGAATCATCCTTTTGCAGTTCACGGATCCGCCCGATGTGTTCGCGCGTCGGGCCTCCCCCGTGGTTGCCGATGCCAAACCAAAGCACGCCGTGATCCATCCCCTCCAGGAAGTTCTTTTCCGGGGCCTCGCGGATGATTCTCTCGATGTCATCCGGAGTCGCGGCATACGACTGCGAATAGCCCTCGGGGATGCGGCAGGCCAGCACGCGCGAGCCGTCTTTGGATTCCCACCAGAAAAGAACCGGCAGGTTGGGATTATCCCATGGCTGCGGGCGCATGAAGGCATACCCGTCAAAATCACTGTGCCGAAGCAGCTGCGGCAGCCCCCCGCAATGGCCGAAGGAATCCGGATTGTACCCGATCGATGTGCTTCCGGATTCACCGAATTCCCGCTCAAAAAAGGCTTTACCATAGAGTCCCTGGCGGATGAAGGACTCCGCCGAGGGAAGATTGCAGTCCGGCTGTTCAATCCACCCGCCAATGACTTCCCAGCGTCCCTCAGCCACTTGCCTGCGGATGGATTCGTAGAGGACCGGATCGATATCCCGTGCCCATCGGTAGGTGCAGGCGGATGACCGCGTGAACCGGAAATCGGGGTTTTCGTCCGCGCGGTCAATGGCGCTCTGCAGGGTCGTGAGTGCCTCGGAGACGCCGTCCCTGAGGGGCCAGAGCCAGACCGGGTCGAGATGCGCCTGGGAGATGAGATGCAGAACGGGTCGTTTCATGTGTCGGTTGGGATGGATTCCTTTAGTCGTGTCAATACACGCTTCTTCGGGTTTTCAATTTTAATCCAGACTTCCTTTCCTCAGGTTTCGCCAGTGCGAATGCTGTCGCTCAAACTTCCGATTAACGGGTTGTTTTTGCCGGCAAATCCGTTTCCAAAGGAAGTCCGGCCATGCGCACCTGTTACGCTCATCTTGTTTGTCTGCTTGTAATCAGCCCCTTGTCACTCGGCGCCCTTACCGTTCTGGATTCGCACAGCTTCGAGGAAGCCTTCCTTGAAATTCCTCCGAGCGTCCTGGCGGCCGGCCTGTTGCCATCGGGCTGGGAAGACCACACGGACGGTGCCGGGACGTCCGTGCACTACGTCGAGTCGGCGGACGATGTCATCGATGGGGCGCCAGTCCGGGCACCGGCTTCCCATTGGCACAGCATGACCCAGCGGGTGCGCAATGCGGCGGAACGGGCACATTTCAACAAGCCGATCGCCTGGAACATCGGAGGCAATTACGGCGAGGATGAATGGGCTTTCGACCGCGAAAATATTGATCTGGGGACCCCGGGCCTGGTGGATCTTTATGCTTTCGGATTCAATCGTTCAGACGGATTCAGCAAGTCCCTTTTTGATCTACAAGGATCTTGGCGATTCCTGGCGGCAAACCTATCTTGGCCTTCTCAATGATACCTGGTGGCCCTGGGTGGAGCACGCTGGTATGGGAATCCTTTTTGTTGTTCCCGTTTCCCAGCGCCAGAAAGTCAACCTGTTCGATTACCAACTGGGAAGCTGGCTGTACACCGGAGCGGGGCTCTATCCATGGATCTACCACTACGGCTTCGGGGCATGGTGCTATCAGGTTGTCGACCCGGGCACTTCAGACAGATGGCTTTGGGTGCTCGATTCCAGCGGTGGAAGATGGATTCAGTGAGGGTGCCCCACAGGCAGGCGCCTGGTTTCACGGGCCGGACAGGCAGCTTCCCTCAATCGCGCGCCAAAATTCAGATCAAGGGGGCGGGCGGCTGAGGTGCTGTCCTTGATCAGAAGCTTAACCCGTACAGGATAGTTGGTTGGATTAAAGACCTCAAGCACCTTGCCCCCATCCGGATCCTCCTTCAGCGACGCCTCGACATGGTCCAGCACGCACAGGATCCCGGAATCCGGCTGGCAATAAATCCCCGGCAATTCACACCAGGTGAGCATCATGGCGACTTCACACCAGCAGGAATAAGCGGCAATTTCGCCAAGTTCCTCCCCCCATTGGGTCACGTTCACGCGCTCGCAAATCCAGCCCTCCGGCAATGTTCGCACGCCCGGACGTCCCCATTTCAGCCGGGTTGGAATCGCCTTGTCGCTCCGGCCCATGTATTGGCCGATGCAATGGGCAATTTCCTTGAGGAGATTCAGGTACGCGGGCTTTCCGGTTGCCGGAATATCCGCAGCAATCCCTGCCCGGACAGGGTGCAGATTCCGGGAACCCCGGTTTTGTTCTGCGCATTGGCGATGAAGACACCCCGGCTTTGCGCCTTGATCCGGGCAAGGGCCGAGTCCTCCGGGAAGACATAGTCATAGGACAGCGCCCATGATGCCAGTTGCATGGCCGCGCTTTCCGCGGCCTTGAGCCATTTGGCATGACCGGTCTCTTCCCAGAGCAGGACGAAACTGTCGACAAGGGCCGCCACCGATTCGCTGTCGGGCGCCTGCACGCAATCACCGGGACCTCCCGTGGTCACCCCGCTCTGCAGGTCCTCACAGCGGTACTTTTCGGCAATCGCTTCCGCTGTTGCCAGAAATTCCGTTGTTTCAAAGTACTTTCCGGCAGCGACCAAGCCTTCCGGAACGAGGCCGAAGTCCGTCTGTCCCGCAATGAAAGTATCGATATTCCTGATACATCGACGCAGGGAAGATTCGTCTCCCTCCTGGATCATGGGCAGCGGGGTGATCATGCCGCCGACCCAGCCCGTCTGGAGCAACATGAAGGGATTTTGGGGGTCATGGTTGATGCTGACCTGGTAAACGCCTTCCTCCTCTCGCCAGTTTTCACGGTTGTGCTTGGCGTGGAGAATGTCCGAGGTTGCCGAAAAGCTGATCTCGTTGCGCAGCTCCTCCCGGCCAAAGCAGTCATAGCGGTGCTCGAAGAGAAGGAAAAACAGCTCCTCGACGGAATGACAGTCCAGATACAGCAGACGGAGGGCCATTTCAACGGAATCGCCTTCCTGGAGGTCGGCTGCCCGGTCCGCCGAAGGCTCCACATAGCCCCCGCTGATTTTAAAATACTTATCATGCCGCATCCCCGGCATGAGAATAAGCAGCTCCGCTTCCGTACGGTCGTCACTCTCAAGGACTTCAAGCCCGAAGGGGCCGTAATCACCCGCCTGCTTGGTCAGGAGAAAAAGGGCCTTCCGCCGCTGGGGAAAGTACACGGCCATTCCGGGGGGTCGCGGTATCGATCGACAATTGATCCAGATGCGAGGGCCCCGCCTCCAGTTGCAGACGCGGAAGATCGCCGATCCAGGGGGTGCGATCCGTTCCCTCCGGATCCGGCCCGACCACCGGCGGGGCATAAGCATACGGTTTCGCGTGAAAGCAGTTTCCCCCGTAAACCGCCCCGGGAATCAGCACGTAGTTCTCAGTGGACCATTCAGGATCGAACAGGGACAGGCCCCAGGCCACTTCCCGGGGATTCCCCTTTATCACCTGTCCCTTGACCGCATGCAGGTCTCCCGCCTCGTCCAGACGCATGTGCCAGGTGCCCCCACCGGCACTCAATTCAACCGCATCATGGCCCCTTGCGGGCACCCGGTTCAGCCGCGTCCGGTGGCTGCCTTTGTGTTCAGCCACAACGATCGAGGATTTTAACGGGATTTGGATCATCGGATAGCAATTCAATGTGTTTCAGGTGCGCCTCGCCCTCTCGTGAGAGGTGTAGTCGAAGCAGGTCTTGAAGGGGAACAAATAGGTTTAGGGAGGCTAGGCCCAAGGTGCAGGCAAGGCATACTAAGACACTGAGAATAACCGGATGTTTCAGGGAATTTGGCATAGTAATTTAATCTCGAAAAGCTGCCCGGAACGACCAGTCTTATTTCTTTTTCCTGGAGATATGGTTCGAATCTGCGAATGACTTGAGAGGAAAAATTCGCAGGGACGAACTGAAGCGACCTCCCGGCAATTTATTTTGGCGTAACCCGGGTAATTCAATTTACATTCAGGCTTATTCAAACAGGATGAAACAGGAGATAGAAAATTCGCTGCTCCGGAGCGCACCCTCTTTGGTAATCTGCCTTTTTATTTTCTCCGTATCATTACTCTGTGCCGAAACGCGCCTACATGTGGCAACGGATGGTGACGATGACTCCGGGGATGGGACGTTGAACTCCCCCTTCGCTTCACTGGAGCGTGCCAGGCAGGAAATCGAAACCATAAAAGCCAACGGACTGCCCGAAGGAGGCATTACTGTTTTTCTGCGGGGTGGGGATTATCAACTTCTCTCCGCATTCCGGATTTCCTCAAGCAGTTCGGGCGAACCAGATAAACCAATCGTGTTTCAGTCCTATCCGGGAGAGGAAGCCCGTGTCACGGGCGCGGCGCGCCTCGATCCAAGTGGTTTTTCGGTCGTGACTGAAGCGGATCCACTTTATGCATTCATTCCCGATATGGCCAAGGGCAATGTCGTTTACCTCGACCTCCCATCTGTCGGGATTACGGATTTTGGCATGCTCAGCAAGCGTGGTTTTTCCGAGGATCCGGAATATGCCCTGGAATTGTTCGTCAATGATGAGCCCATGGTTTTGGCCCGCTGGCCCAATTCGGACGAAGATACCACGCAAGCTGAAGATCCGCCTGTTCTTATTTTATACGGGACACCGGATGTGGCTGGATCCTTTACACAAACGGGCATGCGTGACGGGAAGCCCTTTTACCAACGGGATGGGTTAGTTGACGGCTTGCAATACTACCTGTACCGACACACGGATGTCGGATATACAGCATGGTTTCTGACTACGGAGGCATCTGGCCTGCCACAAAAAACCCATCCATTCTGGTTTCTGTATGCCGAGGAGTTCGGTCCGCTCGAACCGGCATCCTTCAGCGGCGCGGCGGGGATTCTTTACCTTGAGGATCCGAACACGGACAGCATACGCGGGGGTTGGGCCAATACGGTTTCGGCAGCCTCCCCGATGTCATTCAAGTATTTTGGCGACCGTCCTGAACGGTGGGTAAACGCCAAAGACCCGTGGGTGCATGGATTCTGGAGGTATGAGTGGGCTGATTTTCGCATGCCCGTGACTGGCATCGACACAAACACGCAAACCATCACCCTGGGCAGGGAGCCCGCTTGGGGGATGGGCGATAAGCGGCCTTTTTACGCCTTCAACCTGATTGAAGAACTCGACCAACCGGGCGAGTACTATCTGGATCGCAGCACCGGCCATCTGTATCTTTGGCCGCAACCGCAATTCGATAATGCCACCGTCACTGTTTCCATGAGTCGGGACTATCTTATCTGGACCCGGTCAACGGCGGCTTATGTGACCTTTCGTGATCTAGCCTTTGAAGGAGCCCGTAGAACGCTGCTCCAACTCGAGGGAGATCACATACGCGTCGAGTACAGCCGATTGCGTAATGCCGGTCTGTATGCCGCAAACCTATTTGCGACAAACTCCGGTTTTTCCCATTGCCGTATCGAAAACACCGGATCGACCGCGATTGTCATGGAGTCCGGTAACCGGCGGACTCTGACCCCGGGTAATGGCTACGTCGAGGATTGTGAAATCACCCGTTTCGGACGGATTGCCTACACCTTCAAACCGGCGGTTGATGTGCGCGGGTGCGGGAACAGCGTGCGGCATTGCCGGATCTGGAACAGCCCGAGTCATGCCATCCTTTACTCTGGAAACGAGCACACCCTTGAGATGAATGAAATTCACGACGTTTGCCAAAACTCGAGTGACGTGGGTGCCTTTAATACCTTTGGGGATTGGGGCAGTCGTGGCAATATCGTGCGGCATAATTTTATTCATTCCATCAGCACACATATTGACGGTTACGGTGTGCATGGCGTCTACCTGGATGGCTGCGACTCAGGAGACACTGTTTTCGGCAATATCTTCATGAACATTGAGACACGGGGTGTCATGCATTCGGGTGGTCGTGATAATCTCATTCTGAATAACTTGTTTGTGGAATGCCATGAAGCCTTCTTCTCGGATAACCGCGGCGTTGTTTGGGTTTCAGATGATCCCTGGTCGGATGCAAACCTCCTGAAAAGGCTTCATCTTGCGTTCATTGACTGGCAAGCCGAACCGTGGCTCTCCGCCTATCCCGAGCTTGCTCTCCTCCCTGACGACTACAGCCTAATCTTTGGGACCCACTGGCTCTGGCCTGAGGGTGTTCGCTTTGACCGCAATGCAGGCTGGAACAACGGCGGCTGGATGCGCGAATCAAACTGGGGAGAACCCACCGATCTGGTTTTTGGGGCGTTTGCTTCCATTGCCGACAATGAGGAGATCCAGCAACCGCTCTTCGGTCAGGAAGTCCTATCCGATGGTAGTACCCGGCCCGATATGGTGGTGGCTGACGTGCCTGGTTTTGAACCCATCCCCTTCGCCCGGATCGGGCCCCGCAAAAGCGCCTATGGAGAATGGAAGGTCAATCAAGGAGTTGCCGATGATCGTGAGAACACCGATGACGATGGCCTTCCCGCCATCGCCGAGTACTTTTTTGGAACGCGTACAACCGTTCCTGATGGTTGGCTTAAACCTGTATTGGTGGATGAGGTCCTGAATGTAAACCTCCCGCAGGAAGCCGGTATGGAGGGCGTATTTCTAGTGTGGGAGAAGTCCTCCGACTTGGTCTCATGGCAGGCTACCGAGTTGCCGGTGCGGATGAATGAAGACGTGCAGCTCTTCCTGCGTCCCAAATTTGTGCGGATCGACCGATGACGGACTTTTCTGTTATTGGATCGTTCGGGAGGCAGAATCCAGTGCTTAATTTGGGGACTTGGCGGGCAAGTGTCCCCGTGCGAAGAAGCATCAGGTTATTACTCGGCTAATCAAATAGTTTACACATCGGGTCTCGGGATCATGTCAACAATATGCATGGCGCATTAATAACTTGAACCGGTTATGCCTGGCACAATTGCTTACGCAGTTTGAGGTAGTATTCGAGATTTTCGATGGGAATCTGGTGAGTTAATCCTCCGCCGACGTTGGCGACGAAGCCGGGCACATGGCGGCCGATGTCCATGCAGCGGTGAACTTCCCGCTCAATTCGGCTATCCGGACCGGAGGCGATGACCGCATTGTTGAAATTGCCGATGTGGATTTTTCCGGGATGGTCCGTGGCGACAGTTTCGAGGTCGACCAAGTATTCGAAGTTGAAACTATCCGCACCCGCTTAATACATAAACTACGCGCAATTCGTATTCTTGCCGGGGTCAATCTTCAAATCCGGCAAATCAATAAACGATTCCGCCTTTGCGAAGTCGGAAAACAGGTGACCCTTCAGAGCGCGCTTGACCAGTCCTCCCAGCGCAGATCATCAATCAGCTGGAAATGCCGGGCATTGAGGGTGGCCACCGTCAGGTCATGAGCGATGGCGGTCGCGGCGATGGCCAGGTCAAAATCATCCACCGTCCTGCCGCTCCGGGTTTGGCTCGATTTGATTTCGCCGAAAACCGAAGCAACTGCTGCGCTAAAGTCGAACAATTGAAGGCGGTCTTTCAAAATGGACCGGTAAGCGGACCACAGGCGATCGGAGTCTTTCAGGAAAAGCCCATATTCCAGTTCCGCAATCGCCATAGCCGGGACGGCGAGCTGGGCGTCGCCATGCTTCTGCCACCTTCTCTGGCAGTTGAGATTCGGTTTCGGTCGAATTGGTTGGGAGAATACCGAGGTGTCCAGCAGGTATTTGAGGGCCATGTCAGTCCAGAGGATTGTTCTGCTTATCCGCTGATGTCTGCCGCTCGGGCAGCTCGAAGTCTTGGGTCAACTCACCGAATTCCTGCTCGAATTGGCGTCTGCTGTTCCATGTGTCGGCAGGTTGTCGTGAGGATGAAGCCCGGTAGGGCCGAATCTCTGCTATGGGGACATCACGGTCCAGCACAACGATCGGGTTTCCGGATTGCCGGACCCGTTTCAGGTATTTGCTCAAATGATTGCGGAGAACGCCCGTCTTTACTTCCATTTGGCTAAGGTATTTAAAGTTTTTGGCTAAGTCAACAGATGCTCACCGCCAGATCCGCGCTTCCGGTACTGGGGATGAGCCCTTGCCGATCACGGAGAGAAGTTTAAGCGTGGTAGGCGGTCGGGGACTCGAACCCCGGACCAAGAGATTAAAAGTCTCCTGCTCTACCGACTGAGCTAACCGCCCGCCAAATCAAAGGGAGAATAGGGAATTCCGTGAAAAAGGGAAGGCAAGAAAAATTCTGCCCGTCTGCATCCAAACGGGAGATTCCCGCGTAATTAGGGGTATGGTAAATATATCCTGCGCATGGCGAGAGGATGGGGGATTGGATCCGGACCAGCGGATTGCCGCGGAAGTGGTTGAGGGCAACCATCATGCTTACGGGCAGCTGGTGGAGCGGTACTGGGGGCGGATTTTCGCCCGCGTGTACAGCCTTCTGGGAAACCGGGAGGACGCGGAGGAGGTGACCCAGGACGCCTTTGCGCGGGCCCTGGAGAGCCTTCCCTCCTTCCGCTGGGAGGCGAGTTTTTCGACCTGGCTGTACCAGATTGCCAGCAACCTGGCCCGCAACCGGTACTGGTACTGGAAGCGGCGCCGGCGGGAAATGGGCATCTCCCTGGACATGTCCCTGACGGAGGACGGGTTCTGCCTGCATGAGGTGCTGCCGGACGGGGAGGCGGACCCGGGGGACCGGCTGCGCTGGGAGGAGTTTCAGGAAAGCGTGGAGCGGCATTTGGACCGGCTCCCCGAGCCGCACCGGGAGGTGATGGAAATGCGGCTGCTGGACAATCTGAGTTACGAGGAGATCGGGCGCGAGCTGTCGATCCCGGTGGGGACGGTGAAGAGCCGCATCGCCCGGGCGCGGACACACCTGACACGCTCATTGGGGCTGAAGGACGAGGTGAACGTGCACGTATTCGCGCAGGAGCTGGCCCGTGGCCGCCGGTAATCTCACCAAGACACGAAGAGACAAAGGCTCCAAGCTGGAGCGTAAATAGACCGTTGTCCCCTTGGCAGGGATTCTCTATCAATAAATTTTTGGTTCCTCGTGGAATTTTGTGGAAATTTCATCGCGGCGGACGGTGCGTCTTGGGAGCAGGGCTGGGTGCGAAGGACAAAATCCGCGTGAGGGCTGAAAGCCCGGCCCGATCCCTTTCACAGGAATTCCTGCTGGGGGCGTGGCAGCGGACCTTCAGCCCTTCGTTTACCACCGCCTTCAACAAGGATTGACCCATGATGCCCGCCGGGCGCGCGGGCGGGCTCAATCCGATTGATTTTAACAAGGATTGATCCATGATGCCCGCCGGGCTCGCGGGCGGGCTTGTCCCGCCCGCAGGCTCAGGTCGGAACAGGCTTGCGGCCCCTTGCAACACCGCCCGGGGGAGCTTGCCTCCCCCGGAGGAAGAGGTTGCAACGCAGCGAAGACAAGGCCTGAGCCGGTTGCGGGGGCAAGCCCCGCTGTCAAACCTGATCCAGTTGCGGGGGCAAGCCCCGCTGTCAAACCTGATCCAGTTGCGGGGGCAAGCCCCG
>JBNGDP010000107.1:0-1842 GCA_049975345.1 Oceanipulchritudo sp.
TCCTACACCTATACCCTGACCGCAAATGTCAGCCCCGGCTACCCCGGTTCAATCAACGCCCTGCGGATAACACTCCCGGATCCGCAGCCCGGGGTGACAGCCGCCTTTTCCTCTCCGGTTAGCGGTGAAACCCTTTATGCCAGCGATCCGGTCACCGTCGAGGTGAGCGCTTCGGCGGTCGGCACTTCAGTCGATCGCGTCGATTTGACCGTCAACGGTGAGTTCTTCGGCAGCGATGATACCACGCCCTACACCTTTGATCTCGGCTACATTGCGGAAGGCGCGCTGAACCTTTCCGCCACGGCCTATGGAACCGACGCCAGCGAGGACACGGCTACGGCATCGGTCACGGTGGCTTCGCCACTCGCCCGGGCCTGGCCGCGCCACAGTATCGATACGGGCATCAACGGGGCCGATGGCGCACGGACCGCCGATGTGGACGGCGATGGGGACCTCGACCTGATCGTGGCCTTTGAGGAGGCAGGCACCGTTCGCATTTATGAAAATCCGGGTATTGGGACCGCCATGGCCGGCAACTGGTCGTACGTCAGCTTCACTTCCAGTCTGTTGTCCAGTATCGAGGACGCCAACCTGGCCGACCTGGACGGCGACGGGCGTATCGATTTCGTGGCATCGATGGAGGGCACCAATCGCAAGCTGATCATCAACTGGGCGCCGGCCGCTCCCGGGGATTACTGGAACAACGCCAACTGGACGGCCATGACCCTCCCAGCCGCCGCCGGGCAGGACTGGATGTACAGCCAGGTGCTCGATATCGACGGACTGAACGGCCCGGACATTGTGGCCGGATCGAAGGGGAATGTCGCGGGAAGCGACCCGGCCACCGTTTCCTGGTTCAAGGCCCCGGCGGATCCACGCGTAGCGGCTGACTGGATACGCTACACCATGACCTCCGCCGGCTGGATCATGAGTGTCGAGCCGCAGGACATGGACGGCGACGGCGATACCGATATTGTGATTTCCGACCGGCGAAGCGGCGGTGTTCAACAGGCCGCAAGGTGGCTGGAGAATCCGGGTCCCGGCGCGCCGGGCCTGACGTCTTCCTGGACATCCCATGCCATCGCGGGGGCTGGCAAGGAGGTCATGTTCCTCGACCTTGTGGACCTAGACGGGGACGGGCTCCAGGATGTGATCATCCCGGTTTTGCTGGGGACAGCGACCGACCAGTGGCTCTATGCACGGCGGCTGGATGCGAGTGGGACCAACTGGAGCGTCACCCCGATTGATTACCCCGACGGGACGGAGATCCCCGGCGGCACCGGGGATGGCAAGGCCACCATTTCCGTGGATGTGGACAACGACGGCCAGCTCGACGTGGTCAGCAGCCACGGCATGGCCTTCAGTCCGATCCAGGGCATGGTCTGGGGAACGCACGACGGCGATCCGGTAACAGGAATCTGGACCTACCATTCCATCAGCGGTCCGGAAGGGGAGAAGTTCGACCGCATTGTGGCGATGGATGTGGACGGCGACGGCGACCTTGACCTGGTCTCCACCGACGAGGACGAAAGCCTCACGGAGAACGGGCTTGGGGTCATGCTGTATGAGAACCCGCGCAATGACGTGGTGGCCGTGTCATCCCCCGCCGAGCTGTGGCGGCTCGAGTGGTTCGGATTTAGCGCCAATGCGGGTGTGGCGGCCGATGATGTGGATTTTGATGGAGACGGCCTCGTCAACCTGCTCGAGCGGGCATTCGGTTCGGACCCCACCGTTCCCGAAGTTATGGGAATCCTGCCTGTGCTGGCCACCCACACCGAGTATGGTAGTGATTACCTTGCACTGTCCTACCGCCGCATCGCCGGCGGGAACGGAACGACCGGT
>JBNGDP010000107.1:1942-12327 GCA_049975345.1 Oceanipulchritudo sp.
TGATTACCTTGCACTGTCCTACCGCCGCATCGCCGGCGGGAACGGAACGACCGGTGTGGATTACTCCGTAGCCGGGCTTAGCTACACCGTCCAGTACGACAACGATCTTTCCGACCCGTGGAGCAGCGGCTCCGTTGCCCAGGTGGGCAACGCCATCGACCTTGGCGAGGGTATCGAGTCGGTCACGGTACGCCTGACCACACCGCTGCCGGCGGATGAACGCCAGTTCATGCGGCTGCGGGTGACTGGGCTTTAGTTCCGGCTTGCCACCAACCGCGCGATGACCCGGCCGGAGGATAAGGATAACCGGTACCGGCGTTCCACCATTCCCGACCCGACAGGCTTGAGGATGGGGATGACTGATTGCGGCTCCCATTGCATGGTCGACATGTCCAGCACCTCGACCCCAATTGTCACGTCACCCGGTGCTTCAACTGTTTCTGAGATCACATCCAGAAAAGGCTGACCCCCCACTTCGGCGAACACGGCCCTTGGCAGGCGCGCCCGGTCACCGGCGTTCATGGCCGCGTCCGGCCGGCTGCGGGTCAGGTAGTGCCAGAGGTTGGGCACGCCGTCGCTGTTTGGATCGGCATCGGGCAGGGTGTGCGCCTGGCCGCGTTGCGGGAAGCCGAAAGTGTTCCCCTGCCAGAGGGCGTAGGAGCCGCCGCCCATGCGCTCGAAGTAGCGCAGGAGCGCTTCAATGTAGTAATAATCTGCATACAAAATGCCAGTGTCGACGCTGCGGCCCTCGGGCACGTTGTCGGAGGCGTAGGTGATGATCGAGTCCTCGTTTGTGCCCGTGGTCAGGTAGGGCGGTGCGCTGAGGGCGTCGAGGATCTCGGCGGCTTCCTCGATGTATGCAGCTGCGTCTGGCGCCGGGACATAGTCGGACAGCTCCAGGAAGCCCGCCGCCGCGAGGCCGGCCGCGATACTGTCCTGCGGATTGCTGTCGATGGCGTTGATGAAGGTGAAATCCCAGGGCGGGACGGGCCGCTCCCAGGTCTGCTCGATGAACCAGTCGGACACGTTGCGGGCGGCTTGGAGGATATCGGGATTGCCGGAGTAGCGATAACCGAGGGTGAATCCATAGATGCCCCAGCCCTGGCCGCGCGACCAGGTCGAGTCGGCCGAGTAGCCCTGGTGAGTGGTCTTGAACTTCACCGCACCCGTGTTTTCGTCGAAGACCACGACATGGTAGGTGCTGCTGTCCGGACGGACGTGTTCGCGGATCGAGGTGATGGAATGCGTTTCCGCGTGGTCCAGCCAGCTTGTGTTGCCGGTCCAGTTGGCCGTGGCGTAGACCAGCTCCGCCGCCATATTATTATCGATTATGACGGTGAAATTGGTGCCCGTGGCCCAGGATCCCCATGACCAGGAACGGAAAGCGCCCACGTCCGGATCGAAGAGGGCATCCATATTGCCACCGGCCGTGACGGCGATGTCGCGGTAGGTCGTATCGCCGGTGTACTGGTAGCCGGTGCCAAAGGCGGTCCAGATGATCGTTCCCCAGTCGTGGTTGTTGGTCGGTCCCTTGAAAACCTCCAGCGGCACCTGCCGGGCGGCGGCTTGCTGCTTCCAGTAGGGGTCATCGGTATAGGCGTACAGCATCCACAAGAGGCCCGGCCAGTAGCCGTTGGTCCACCAGCCCGCTGCCTCCGTTTTCCAGTTCCCGCTTGAGTCCAGCTCGGTCGGGTAGCGGTTGGTCGGAATGGAGAGCGTCATGTCCATGCAGCGGGAGAGGGCGTGGGCCATGGCCTCTGCATACAACTCGCCACGGTAAAGGGGGGAGTGGCTGGCGGCGTCGGCGCATGCCGCGGCCAGGGCCAGGAGAGCGGCCGTACCACGGAGGGAGATGCGTAATGGCTTATTCAGAAACTTATAGGAGCGGCGCATGGGGGGATGAACGAAGACCCGCATCTTAGCGCATCCGCTTTTCCGCCGATACCCCCTTTTCGGCGGTGCTGGCCCCGCTTTCGGGCATGCTGGCCTGTGCCCGTTTTTGGGGGTGAATGTGCCTGTTAAGGGGTTTTAGCCGCACCCCGTTTTCGCTATGATGGTCCTCGAATCACATGTCAGAAATCTTACTATCGAAACATCTTATGAAAAAACAACTTGTACTCCTCACTTCCATTTTGTGCGCCGCCGCGACCGGGCAGGCCGCGGTGATTAACGTGAACTTTGGTGACAACTCCGTCGCCGGTAATTGGAATAACTACGACCTGAATGGTGCTGGTAACACTACGACTGCCGGGACCCTCAATGAAACCGGCATTGCTGATCTGATTGATAGCTTGGGCGCCTCTTCCGGGATCGCCTTCTCCATTGCGGACAGTGGCGTGCCAGGACAGGACATCTTCACCAGCGCAGCCACCGTCGGCGACTATGCGTCTTCCGGACTGCCCAGCTGGTTCAGCACCAGTGATGCCGCCATGCGGGAATCCTATGTGTGGGGCGACCGGATGGATGTGACGTACACATTCTCCGGATTCCAAACCACGGATGTGGTCGCATTCAGCTTTCTCATCGACGCAACCTCGAACACTGGCGACCGCCGCATAGCGGTGGACGGCACAAGCGGCTACACGCTTGCAGAATCGCAGACGCGTATCGCCGACGCATCCTTGATTTTTGACGACGGAACCACGGTCACCGGGGCAACCTCGTATAGTATCATTCTCGACCGGCAGACTCGTGATGATGCTTTCAGCGGCTCCATCCCCGCCATGCAGATAACCGTCGTCCCCGAGCCCTCGACCTACGCTCTCCTTGCGGGCCTGTTGACGCTCGGGCTGGTGATGGTCCGTCGTCGTCTCAGAGACTGAGCCCGGCGCGGAGCAAATTCTTTCAATGCGACTCCTCCCTTTCTGCGAAGGGGGGAGTTTTCGTTTACGGAGGATGAGAACCGGGACAAGACCGGCAAACGCGTCAAGGATTCCCGGCTGGACTCCTGATCCGGATGTTCTTGAATTGGAAGGGATGTCATCTGAGGAGAGCAGACCCTTTCCGGGCTTCAAGCATGTGTGCCTGTTTGGGCTGGGCCGTGGCGGCGTGGACGACGAGGTCCGGACCGGACTGGTCAAGTTCCGTGGACAGACGCACAAATGGCTGCTGCATGACGTCGGCCGTTATTGTGAATATCTGGAACGCGTTGAAAACGGCTCCCTCGACTGCGATCTGCTGGTGGGCAACGTCAACAGCGAGGGCCTTGCCGAACGCCTCAGGAAAATCGGCAAGCCGGTGCTGGACCTGATGCGGATGGTGGAGGCGCCAGCCTGGCAGACCCATTGGATTGATTACCGGGCCGTGGGGGAAATGGGGGGTCGTTATTTGAAGGATCTGGGGCATCGTAACCTTGCCTTCTATACCTCTGATTGGGGATCCGCCGAACAGGCGATCTGGGAGGGATTCAGGGGTGTTCTGGAAAAGCACGCCGCCAGCCTGTCCATCATCAACCGGCACCAGAAAGTCATCCGGTATTTCCTACCCGGGGAAAGGGAGGAATCCATAACCTGGATGTCCGCGTGGTTCCCGAAAATGTTGCGGCCGCTGGCCCTACTTGTGAATTCGGATGGCCATGCGGCCACGGTGGCGGAGCTGGCCTTCTTTTCCGGAGTTTCCGTCCCTGAGGAATTGTGTATCCTGGGGATCGGCGATGTTCGCAGTACGTGCGAGACGGCGCATCCCGGACTGTCCAGTATCTCCCTGCCGGGTGAAAAGCTGGGCTACGTTGTCGGAGAGCACATCGACCGGTTTTTTAAAGGTGAACGCGTTTCTGAATTCCTGAGCCTGCCGCCCCGACAGGTGGTGGTACGGACCTCCACCGACCTGTCCGCCATCCAGGACCATGTGGTGGCCAAGGCCGTGGCCATGATGCGGCGCGAGGCTGCCAACCGTGTGCCCATCGCCGAAATTATCCGCAAACTGCCGGTAAGCAAGCGCAGTTTCAACGACCGCTTTCTCAAGGCCATTGGCCGCACCCCGCGCGAGGAGTTATTCCGGATTCGTCTGGAGATGGCCCGGGAGCGCCTCCTGCAAACCAACCAGACGGTGCTCCACGTGGCCATGGACTGCGGCTTCGCCGACACCGAAAGCATGGTCCGCCTGTTCAAGGAATCAACTGGCCTCACGCCCACCCAGTTCCGCAGGCAGAACCGGGTGTGACTCTCCGTCTCCGCGCTATCCCGCTCGATGATGCCACTGTTCATTATTTTCCTGTTTACGACGCGGTTGTTTGTGAAAGGATCAGCAATCCGGGTAGACTGGCATGAATAACTGGAAATCGCTCAAAAACCCGGTCCTTTCATACGGGGACTGGTCCATCAAGGATGCCTGCATGGCCAGGCGCGACGGGCTCTGGCATCTCTTCTTTTCCGCCTTCGACCAGGAGCGCAGCACGGTGGTGCACGTCACCACGCCCGATTTCCAGACCTTTTCGCCCTTCCACTTCCAACTGGATGGACGGGATGCCGGCTGGATCGGGATGTGCTCGCCGGATCTGGTGTATTCGCAGGGTCGCTACGTGCTGGTCCTCAACTCATGGGGGGAAATGGAGGATCGCCCGAACGCGCTGTTCACCATGGAGTCCGCCGACCTGTTCGACTGGAGCAAGCCGCGTCCGCTCGGGCACAACCTGGATCCTGACGCGCGCATCATCGACGGCGCCCTCGCCTGGACCGGTGACTGCTGGATGTGTGTGCTCAAGTGGTGGAACCAGGCCCGCATGGCAACGGCCCCGTCCCTTGACGGGCCGTGGCGCTGGGTCTCTCAGGAACGCATGGCGCTCCTTGCGGAGGATGGCGAGGAGAACGGCCATGTGCATGAGAATTTCCAACTGGTTGAGATCGACCGCCAGTGGCATCTGCTTTCCACCGATTACATACCGAGCGCGTCGAAGCGGGATGCCACCCTGGAGGGCAAACCCTTCCAGCGTGGGATTTCCGGAGGGAATCACACCCCGTGGCTCTACCGCATGTCCGGCGATCCCGCCGATCCGCAGGCGTGGCTGCGCTGGGAGGACGGCCGGCCATTGCAGGTGCCCGGCGAGGCGTTCAACACGATCGACCGGGTCAACGCGGCCGCCTTGTGCGACAACCGCAAGGAGGATGGCTTCCTGTACCTGATCTACGGCGGAAAGAACGCGGAGCGGCGCGATGAATTCGCCGGCACCGCGGCCGCCGGCCGCCCGTGGCCGCGCGGATGGAACCGCCTCGGGCTGGCGCGGTCAGGCGATCTGGTGGAATGGACCGTGCCCGGCGGTCCTTAGCGCTCGCAGTCGATCAGGATATGGATGCTGTCGTCAGGCCCGGCGTCGCGCCGGGCGAAGGCCTCGGCGATTTCCGAAAGCGGATAGATATCGGTTATCATGGACTGGAATTCGACCAGTCCCTGCTCGACAAGCCTGACCCCCTCGGTGAACCAGCGGCGCATGTCGATGTCGCGCTTGGGTTCGGTGGACAGGATGTCGGCGCGCTTGCGGTGCAGCTTGAGCCAGTCGAAGTCGTCGCAGGGGGCGATGCAGCCGTAGAGGATGATGCGCCCGCCGAAGGCGCATGCGTCGAGTGCGTCGGCCATGCCGTTGCCTTCGAGCAGGCAGGGGATGACGACTTCAAATCCGTCCGGGAAATCCGCGCGGACCGCGTCCATCGTGCGGGCATTTGTAGCGGAAAGCTGATACGCATGGGTGGCGCCGTAGCGCCTGGCCAGCTCCAGGTTGCGCGGCTTGAGGTCGGTGACGGCCAGGCTGCGCGGCGAGAACAGCGCGGCGACCTGGGTCATGACCAGCCCACTCACGCCCTGTCCCATGATGAGGACGTCGGTGTGGTTGGTGATGGCGGCCCGCTCAGCGGCGTGGAGGATGCCGGGGAGCACCTCGATCGGGCTGATGTCCTTGTCGTCGAGGTGGTCGGGGACCGTGTGGACATTGAACGGCTTGCACACAATGTACTGCGCAAACGCGCCCCAGACGTAGCGGCAGGTGACGCGCTGGCCTGTGCGCAGCCCGTGTACGCCGGAGCCCAGCTTGTCGATTATCCCCGAGACCTCATGCCCCAGCCGCGCCGGTGTGGAGAGGAACTCGGGCCGGCGGATGCCGCGGTAGGACTCAAGGTCGGAGCCGCAGATGCCGACATAGCGGACTTTGACGCGGATCTCGCCGGTGCCCGGTTCGGGGACGCGGGCCCACTTCATGGAGATGCGGTGCGGCTCCTCAAGGACCGCTACCGGTTGCGCATCGGGGGTTCCTTCCGGCACGAGGTCCAGCTCGGCAATGCTCATGATTTTCGCCATGACTATTGATATTCTCCTTCACCTTGTTGACACAAGCCCGATATGATCCGCAACGATCATGGGAACGAGAATTGGCAAGGCGGGAGGAATTTTTCCGCTCGAATCGCATCCGGCCTTCACGCGTTGGGAGGATCCGGAGTCGGGCGCGGTCAGTTATATCCTGACCAAGCGGATCGCGGAATACCAGAAGGCCTGGTACTTCATGGAGCCGGGGCTGCGGGGCGGGAATCCGGCGCTGTGGTTCTACGCCTGCCATCCGCCGGCGAAGCAGTGGTACTCCTGCGCGGTGCGGCTGGACGCGGACGATCCGGAGATCAAGGCCTTCCCGAACACTCTCGCCAACGGCAACCCGATGCTCGCGCCGGGAGGGGACACGGCCTACGTTCCCGTCGAGGACGGCATCCATGAGCAGTCCCTCGACGGGACGTGCCGGGAGCGGTTCAGGTTGCCACCCGATGTTCTTGGCGGGCGCCACCTGTTTTCCCTCGTCACCGACCTGAACCTGAGCTGCGACGGGAAGACCTTCCTGCTCGACTGCCAGATCGGCAACCGCTGGCTGATCGCCACTGTCGACCGCGAGAGCGGGGCGTTCAGGCCCCTGCGCTGGTTCGGCAACCGCCACCACCATGCGGTCTTCTCGAAACACGATCCGGACCTCTTCATGGTCAACCTGGGCCACTGGACCGATCCCATCACCGGGGACAAGTTCCAGATGAACAACCGTATCTGGATTATGGATACGAAGCTGACGCGCTACGCCCCGCTCCTCCCGGATGCCTGGTTCGGGCAGAACTCAGCCACCTGCCACGAGTGGTGGACCCCGGAGGGCAGGATCGCCTACTGCGACTACACCCAGGGCGTGCTGGAGACCGATCCCGACACGCGCCAAACCCGGATGCTCTGGGAGCGGCACTGCACGCATGCGCAGAGCGATCCGACCCACCGCTTCTTCGTCGGTGACCACGGCTGCTACAAGTGGAACGCGAAGGAGCCCTGCTCGGTCTGGTTCTTCAACAGCGAGACCGGCCGGGAAACGCCGGTCGTGACGCGCATGCCGCCGCCGCCCATGGCATGGCGCGATTTCCGCGCCTATCACATTGACCCGCATCCGTGCTTTTCCGGGGACGGGGAGTGGATCACCTACACCACCACGGCCCCCGGCTTCCTCACCGTGGCACTTGCCCCGGTGGCGCACCTCACGACACAAACATCATAACGGCTCCGTCGGCATCTTTTTTCATTTCCCCCACAGCATAAGGAATCATTTAACGATTCCAGACTTGACCCGCATAATGAGCTGAGTCATTTTAGTCCAGTTATGAAAGTGATTACCATGCACGAGGCAAAGACCCAGCTTTCACGGTATGTGGATGCGGCCCTTGCCGGGCGGGAGGTGGTGATTGGGCGGCGCAACAAGCCCCTTGTGCGGCTGGTTCCATTGGAGGAGAAGGAGGTGAAGAGGCGGCGCGTGGGAGCGCTTCCAGAGCTGGTGACCAAAATGGGCACCTCCTTTGATGAGCCCGTTGAGGTGGACATGGAGAGGGACCCTTTGTTTGATTAACGATGCTATTGGATACGCATGCGCTCTTGTGGGTCCTCCATGGAGATTCCCGGTTGAGCAAGGAAGCCCGGCAACGCTACGAGCAGGCAGGAACGATTTACTACAGTGCGGTCAATCTCTGGGAAATCGGAATCAAGCTTGGGCTACGGCGGGATGATTTTCGATTGGATATGAATTGGTGGCGGGACATTCCCCAGTCCATGCGCATACAGGGGGTCGAGTGTTTATCAATCGAGCCGGAAGACTGCCGTGAAGTGGGATTATTGCCATTGCATCACCGGGATCCCTTTGACCGGATGCTGGTGGTGCAGGCCCTCAGGGTCAAGTGTCCCATTCTCTCCAAGGACACGGCTCTGGATGCCTATCAGGTGGCCAGGATCTGGTAGATGTGAGGGGGCCCTGCAAGTTTTATCGGGCATCACTTCCGCAACCCATTTTCCGCCGCTTCGCAAGTCGTTGATATTCGGCATCACGGTCGAACTTTGGTCAGTGCCATGGGGCCAGGCGGCCCGCGCATCACCGGATGATCTCAAGGCGGAAGAACTCCCGCGGCACCTCCGAGATGGGAACCAGCAGGATCATTTCCGCACCATCGCCGATCATCGGATCGCCGACGGGGTCCCACGATCCGGTCAGGGACTCGGTCCGGTAGAGCTGATAGGACAGGTTCTCCTCGCTGAAGAAGGAAATCCGCCAATCCGCGCCATCCCTGGCGATGTGCACCGCCGGCACGGGAACCGGCTCAGGCTCCGCGGCCTGGTTGGCGACAATCTGGAGCCCCGAGATGCCGTAGCGCTGGGCGCCGGTGCCTTTGTTGATGGTCAGGACGAGGTCGGTCGCGGACAAGTTGCGGAAGCGCACGTAGTTGTCGCCCTGGACGGCCGCGGCGGCCGAGGTGGCGGTCGACTCGCGGTGATCTTGGAGCCATCGGCCAGGTTGTACACGTGGATCTGGTAGTTCGACCGCAGGAAAACTTTGCCGTCATGGACAAAAACCCCGGCATTCTTCGCCTGGGGGAAGCCGTCCGCCTGCGGGGCCTGCCAGAGCAGCGTCGGTCCGGCCAGACTCAACTGGAAACATCCCATAATGCCCTGGTTATCCGCTTCGGTGGGTGACCCTGGCAGCAGATTGGTGAAGAAGGTATCGCCCTGAACGGTGGAACTCATCCCGCCCGGACCGGTCCCGGTGTGCTGCCACAGGATCTGGCCGGAAATCGGGTCGACCAGGGAAAACCCGTCGTTGTCGCCCACCACCAGGTAGTGCCGTCCGGCATGTTTCCAGATATCAGGATTGGTTCTGCCGTAGGTGATTCCGGAAAGCTGCCAGAGCTTCGCCCCGGTCTGGGCGTCGAAGCCCGTCAGAGTACCCCATTCGCGGTTGTCCCCGGCCACGACCACACCATCGACGGCCAGCAGGTGGTTGTTCCACATGCGGTCGCTCTTGAACTGCTTCCCGCTGTCCAGGGCATCGACCCGGATCTCCTGAACGCTTTGCCAGCTGATATTCTTCGCCACCCAGAGCAGCTCTCCGGTAAGCGCGTCGAGGGCGTGGATGCGCTGGTCGGACCCGCAGGCGAACACCTTCCCGTCGGCGGCCGCCATGGTGTGGTTGTTGATGGTCTCCTTGTGGCCGACCTGGTTGATGCCCGTTGCCGGAAAGACCCGCTCCCACAGGGTTTCCCCGGTATTCGCATCGATGCAGACGATGTGATTGTTGGTGGAGACGGCATTGTCCAGCAACCGGTACAAGTGCTTGTAGCTGCCGAATTCCTCGGGAATTTTCCGGATTTCCGAAGCGGGGTCGAAGACATCGACGTCCAGGTCGGGGCTCATCCACCATAGGTAAACGCGGTCCTGATACACGATCGGGGTGGCGCAGCCTCCGCTCGGTGTCCACTCCCGACTGGTGGCGCCGCTGCCAAAGTAGGCGGTCGAGTCCCATATCAGGTCGATGTCCGCCAGGCTTTTGGCCGGTGTCACCCCGGCGGGCGCCTGGTAGCTGTAGTCGAAGTTAGGGCCGGATTGGGCCGGCCAGTCGGTGGACTGGGCGGACAGCGACGCAGCCGCCAACAGCCCGGCGAGGGCAAGGTGTTTAAGCCGGGATGCGGGCAGGGGGGAAACCACGGTAGATGCTTTCATTGGATTCAGGGGGGTATGGGGAATAGGAATTCGCTCAGGGCGCGGAGATCAGAACGAGGCGAAAGAACAACTTCTGCCCGAGTGCAACCGGCACCGGGATTTGCGCGACAGCGCCGTCGCCGACAACCAGGTCGCCATCAAGTTGACTTGGGTCGGACCAATGTAATTTATTGATATGTAACGCCTTGAGTATGAATCCGGCCGGTAATTCAGTCTTACAGGGCCATTTTCAGCCTGAAAAAAACGGTTTTAAGCGATTTCCGCTGATGCTGGGCCGTCCTTTCAGACTTAAATGGGCATTTGGCCGTGAAAAACCGGGAAATAAGCGGCTTAAATAGGCCCATATTTTTGTTATATATCTATCTATCAATAACTTATGTAGGTCTGACCCCGGTTTTTTT
>JBNGDP010000108.1:0-12037 GCA_049975345.1 Oceanipulchritudo sp.
ACAACCCATTCCTGTTTATTGGCTGACCAGGCATATGGGGCGAGGCTGTCGGATGAGTAGATCCAGTCGCCCGTTGAAATGCAATAAAACCAGAACTCAAGTGATTTTATCAAAAAGGGATACTTGTAAATATATTCGGATTGTAAGGATACCGGGACCACGTACAACCAGTTCCTTGGATACAGTCCGTAGATAATCGGATAATGACTGGTATAAAGGGCGTTGAATGACCAGTGACTGGCCCATCCATCAAATGCTTCCGGCTGGTACGCTGATCTCCAATCAACGGTTATGGTGTTGTTCTCGACGGTTGTTGGCGGGTCCGGATCAAGTTGAGCAGCCAGTCTGGTCTCCACCCTCGCCGCCATGACATCGTTCAAATACAGGATGATCGGGGAAGCGGTGGCCAAGCTGTCGTAAACCGGATTCAGCGGGGCGGGATAATCTGCCACCACCACTCTTGTTATCAACAACGGGAATGAAACCTCCATCGAAAATGACTGGGTTTGAGATCTTCCCTGGATCTCTCCCCAAAAATCATATTCCCAGAACGGACCGGTTTCCTCAAAGAGTACGGTCACAAATTCCTCTTCCTGAAAGACGATCGGCAGAAGCCATTCGGTGTGGTCGGGATCGTGGTATAAATCCACGGATAGTACCTCCCCGGCCAGGGCAAGCACCCGGAATATCATGAACAGCGATACGGCAAGTAGATTTGGTTTCATTGCGGAATTTCCGGCCATCGCAAATCAAGGAAGAGGATAGGCATTCGGCAGTTCTTCCATGGGTTTATGGCCATGCATGCGCGCTGAAAGCACGTTGTTCAGTCATGCTGAATATCAGGCCCGACCGAAGAAGTCCAGGTGGTCGTGATTGCCAGGGTGGAAGGGCTTGGGGATGAGTGTTTCAGGGTGGTATTGCAGCAATCAAGGATGCTGCATCCGGTCCGAGACCGATGCCAGCTTGCGTGCATGAACAAACAACCGGGTATCGGCATTCTCATTCCCGCCACCTCCTCACCTGCAGCTGCAGGAAGCGGGGGCCGCTGGTCGTGGGGACATTGTCGCGGACGGTGATGGACTCGAGTCCGGAACCGGACTGGGAGACCTCGGTGGTGGCCCCGGTATCGGGGGTCCGGACCTGGCCGGAATAGGAAGAGCCGGGGATCCATTCGAGAAGGGTGGAGGAAGTCTGGATCTGGTAGGTGATATCGGTGGCGGCGGTAACAAGCGGGAAAGTGATCGAGACGTAACGGTCCTCGCCGACGGGCAGGAGGCTTGATTCAATGACCGGTCCGGGATCGGGGGCGAGGGGATTGGTGTGGAGGGCGTATTCCATGAGGTTCGGCCATCCGTCGGCATCCGGGTCGGCCTCGTCGCCGGCGATGGGGGGGGCGAGGTGATCGGGCCCGAAGTGGACAAAGCGCCACGCCTCGATCGGGGCGGGGTCCTCGGCATGGGTGATTTGCCCGGTGAGCAGGTCCTCTTCCAGTTGTCCGCCGGGCAGGTTGAAGGCCCAGGGGCCGTAGAGCGCATCTTCCCGCAGGTGGTAGTCGAACCATCCGGTCACGTAGCGACGGTATAATGCCTGGCGAGTACTGTTGGCCCCGCCGCAAAGGAGGATACTGGTGAAACTGGGCGGATCCTGCGGGTCGGTGTGGTTGGCCCCGACAATCCTGATGCCCCGCTTCGGGGCGGTGGCGGCATTGTACAGGACCAGGCCGCTGCCATTGGCGTTGCAGATGGACGGCTCGGAGTAGGTGATGGCCACCGGGGCCGCAACCTGCGGCAGGGCCGCTTCCCCGAGCCCGCCGTTATCAACCGGGTCCATGGGTGCCACGGCGCGGATCCGGGAGTCCCGTGAGGCCGCCAGGATGGCGCTGAGCCCCCCGGCCGAGTGCCCGGTCGCCCCGGTCCGGTCCGCCCGGACCCGTCCGGAAAAGATCGATGCAGGATCGGTTCCCTGCGCCTCGATCCAGTTGAGGCACTGGATCAGGTCATCGGCATAGCGGCTGTGGTTGCTGGCCTCGTTCGAATCGGGAATAAGGACGATGTAGCCCCTCGTGGCCAGATGCAGCCCCTGGTTCACATGGTTGTTGCGGGATTGCAAGAATCCGTGCCCCAGCAGGATCACCGGGCACTTCCCGGCACCGGGACTGAGACCGGTGCCGTCTCCCGGATAATACAGGTCGGTGGTCAGCCCCGCGCCCTGCGTTCCCGGAACGGTGACGGTCGTCTGCGCGGCCGGATAGGGACCCGCTGCCGCCGGGTCGGTCGCGCCATTCACGCCGCTAAAGGTTGATGCTACCCAAAAAAGACAGGTTCCTGAAATTTGACACCTCATGAAATTTCGTAATTTTGTGAGTATTTTTCTTGTTTTAAATAAGTAAAATACCTTAGGATGAGTCCACCTTTCAACCATAAAGCAGGCAGTACCAATGAAAACAGGAAGATGGATCTGGCTGGCGCTCGCGCTGGCGGCATGTGCAGCCCCGGTTGCGGAAGCGCAGCCCCTTTTAACCTTTGACACGGATGCGCCCGATTGGACTGTCGGGGACGGCGGGGTGAGCGCCTACGGCTCGGTCGATTTCAGCACCGCCGGACAAGCCACGATCAACCTTTTCAACAACAGCACCCACGATTACCGGATCACGGGTTTCTACCTGATGCAGCCGGTTACGGGGGGAGGATCCCATCTGGATGCGGTATCCCTGGATTCCCCTTCCGGATGGAACCTCGACGGGGACGATTTCGGCAGTGTCTTGAATCCGCCGCTGAGCCCGGGGTACTCCCATGTGGACTCTTATTTTGGGGCCGACACGAGCTTTTCGGAAGGGCTGGCCAAGGGGGACAACCTCTCCTTCACCTTCACCCTTGAAAGCACGGACGCCCTGGATCTGGACACCTACCTTGCAGACACCAAGCCCCTGCTCTTCCTTCACTGGGAAAAATGCTACATCGATGATGGATGGGGGGACCGCGACGACGGCTGTTGGTGGGATGGCTGGAAGGATGGTTGGAACCGCGACGGTGGTTGTGGGGATCTTTGGGACGGCTGGGGCGGCTGGGGAGATGACGACGGCTGCTGGACCTTCACGGCATCTTCCTGCAATTTCGACTGGGACGGCTTCTCCTGGGGCGACAAGGATGACAACTGCTGGGGCGACAAGGACGGTTGGGATTGCTTCGACCGCTGTTGCAGGAAGGTGGACGGCTATGGCGACCTGACGCCCGTTCCCGAACCACGGCTGATCGGTTCCCTTGCCGTTCTCGGACTGGTTGGTCTGTTGATGGCGCGTCGCCGGTTTCACTCCACCCACACCAGGCGGTAGAAGTGTGGCCCGCCTGGATCTTCCGGGAGGTGGGAAACGGACATCAATGGATCCTGTAGCGTTGGCTGCTGGACGGTTGTCCAGGTTTGCATGTCTGTTGAGTGCTGGAGCTGGAAGGAAGTGCCCGGGGTCCCCGTGACCTGAGCGCTGAATCCGGGGTTCTGCGACCAGCGCAACGATCCCGGCACAAAGCCCACCGTGCGCACCTCGGCCAGGTCCAGGTCCAGCTTGATGTTTTCCCCGGTGCGGTTGATGGTCCGGTAGCGCGCGGAAGGCAGGGGGCCTCCGGAAAAGACGACCGAAATGGAACCGCTTCCTGCCGGAAACGGAAAGGCATATCCCCCTGAAGACGAGGTGACGGCATCATAATCTCCAGATTCAGCCGACACGGTCACCCCGGCGGCCCCTTCGCCCGGATCATAGAAATTATCCCCGTCCAGGTCCGTGAAGACGACTCCCAGCAGCAGCGGCCCGGGGGTCCAATCCGAGCGGGCGAAGTTCTGGGTCGCCATCACGGCGTTGTAGGTGTTTTGAGAGGTCGAGAACTGTCCGGTCAGGACTCCGAGACCGACTTCGTCAAAATTCGCGTTGCAGATGTTTTTCCGGTGTCCCGGGCTGATGAAGAGACCCTCGTGCCGGGAAACGGTGTAGGCCTCCACATCGGGCACGCCGGTGGTTCCGCCCCATGCGATATTCTCCCCCCAGGCCCACGGATACAGGAAGAAATAGCCCGCGTCCTCCATACGGTCGCCGGCGTCGCTTCCCCCGGCACCCGTGTGCGAGAAGATATTGAAGTCCAGCATCCACCCGCTGTGCGCCCGGGCGGATTGGATGAGATACGGGTGGAAAGCCAGCGGCGGCTTCGGGCTGTCCTCGATGGTGCCGGGGTTCAGCCCCTCGTTCAGGTCGATCCCCAACCGCGTCGCCTCGGCCCCCGGATTGGCCCGGGCCCGGTTCAATAGCTCCAGCATCAGCTGCTCGTACGGCGTCGGATCGCCATGGTCGTACGGGGTGGCCGTCCCCGCCTGCGGAAAGAACAGGGACAGCACCACCGTAGAGAGGATGGATCTTTGGAGGGCGTTTCGATCGAGTATCATTTTGTAAGGAGGTCATCCGGAATCAAAGCATCCTGTCCCGGAGGACAACCTGTTTTTTTTTGTTCTTCACGGAATATTGTGGAAAGTTGATGCAGGTTTTCCGCCAGGGGTACGGCCCAAAAACAGGTTTCCACCGAATCAATTCTTCAAGTGCCAGGTTCCGCTGTCGGCATGGTAGACCTGCAGCCCCCCGCTGGTTGGTAGGTAATAGAGCCAGCCAAGCGCTGGACTGTAGACCCAGGGATAGTGGTCGTTAAGGGTCCAGCCTGTCAGTTCGATGGCCTCGGTCTGCGGGGCCTCGACGGAATCTATGAGGTTTCGGTAGTAGCTGGCGCCGTAATAACCCGCATCGTCGTGAAGGATTTCCCATTGCTGGTGCGAGGGGCTGCCGGCCACACCATTGATCACCACGAAGAGCGGTATGCCCCCGGTGCTGAACTGGCTGTAGGCCGTCCAGCTGAAGTCGTCAGCCACCAACTCCAGTCCCCGCTGACTCGATGAAATCATCCGTCAATTGAGGGTTGTCATCTTCAATGTTGACGGCAATGACGGTTACGGGGATTCCGTTCTGATTTCCTCCTGCATTTTGATAATACTTGGCGATGTTTTCCTCAACGTCGGGGGATGAGGACTGGCAGGGCGGACACCAGTAGGCGAAAAAGTCCAGCATGATCACATGGCCGGCATAATCCGCGAGGCTGAGGTCCGTTCCTTCCGGACGTTTTTTGACGGTGAAGTTTTCAGCGATTTCCCCCGGATTCTTTGCCGCCGTAACCGGGAAGGATGCAGCGAGCAGACCGGTGAAGGTCAACAGGAGCTGGATGATTTTCTTTTTCATTTTGTATTGGTTTTTTTGTTACGTGTTTTAGTGCAGGAATTGGATGGAGCATCCCGCGCTGAGCCATTCCCGTTCAGCGTAGAGGGCGCTGGACAAGACGTTCCCGGAAGCATTCCCGTACCGTGTTTGAAAGTAACCCAGTGTGAAGGAAAGTCGCAGGGAGCGGCCGGACTGGTATCGGTATCCAATGCCCGTCTCCCAGGTCGAGGCGGGCGGAGCGGTCAGCTGTACGGACGGCGAAGTGTCCTCGATCTCGCCGTTGTCCCTGTATCGGCTGGCGTATAGGCGCAGGCTGTGCCTTTCGGAGAGTTCCTTCTCAAGGTGCAGGTATCCCCAGTTGGCGCGCAGGTCCGCCCCCTCGCGGGTGTGTCCGTACAGGGCCTTTAGAAAAAGGGTGTCCCCCAGCGCATGCAGGGCCTCCGTGGTGAAACTGGATCGGGTGGAACGTCCGGTGCGCTCGCGAAGCCACACTCTGGCTCTTACGCGTGTGCGGGGAGTGGCCAGCAATTCCGCGGATCCGTTCAGGGACCAGGTGCGGGCGATGGTTTCCTCTTTGTTAAGAGTTCCGGTCAGATCCACGTCCCAGTAGGTTGGCGTCTCCTCGTATTGATACGAACCCGCGACCGAAAGGATGCCGGTTGCCGGCAGGAATTCATATTGAACCCGCATTTCCGAGAAGGCCGACCAGGGATCGGATTCTTCGTACGTGTCGAAGCCCGTGAACAACTGCTTGTAGTACGTGTCGATCCACAGGGACCGGTGGCTGGTAAAACCATTGAAGTAGCCGGTGGACAGTCGGATCCGCGTCCGGTTGCCCAAGGGGGTTGCGTATTGAACATTTCCGCCAAGAGAGCTTTCCACGACCTCTTCCACCTGGCCGATGAGAAATCCCTCGGGTGGCTGGTAATCGATTTTAATCCGCCCGGCATTGGCTTCCACGCGAATATTCCGTTCGCTTTCCAGGGATTGCAGATGCTGGATGGAAAAGTTGTAAAGAAGGATATCTGAAGCCGCCAACAACTCCGCCTTTACAAAACTGTTGTCTTCAACAGCCCGCACCGGCCCGGCGTATCCTGCGATCAGGAAAATGATCCAAATGCCTTTGCCTGCAATGAATGAAAATTCCGGGTGGATTTTCATATCCATAGCGGTGCCCATTCTATTTGCAGGCTGTGCAGCCTCCTCCAGTGTTCGACTGCCCTCCCGTCTGCCCGGACTCCACTTGATTGACCAGGGAAATCCGTTCCAATTCAGCCCCGGTTTCATCAAAGGTCATCGGTCGTTTGGATGCCACAACCTGCTTGTAGGCAGGGATGCTTTGACACCCGCTGAGGAGCAACAGGATCCCCAGGCCGTGGATTCCAATCCAGAGCCCGGCCGTTACGGAATTTCGGCTGATTCTTGCTCGATTCACGTTCCTGATTCCTGGATGGGGATGTTCAAGCGACAAGTATCACCCGCGTCAACCAGTTTTTACACTTTTGTCCGGCTGTGTTGCGGCATTGACGCTGTTCCCACTTGAATGGTATTGAATTGGATTCGAACGAATTTGAATCAAAATTTCCCTAAATTCCATGATCGGTACAATCAAGAAAGCCGTTTCCTGTGTGCTTCTCTTAGCATCCGCGTGCCTGCTCGCGGCGGAGCGGATCGTGCCGGGCATGAGCGAGGAGGAACTGCTGGAGCTGCGGCCCTATCCCGAGGGGGTGGCCGGGCTGGGGGACCGGATGGTGTACCGCTGGCCGGACCTGGAGGTCGTGGTGACGGGGGGCTTTGTGGAAAAGGTGAGGCTTCTGGATCCGGAAGCGGAAGCTGCGGCCGAGGAGGAGCGGCGCCAGCGCAACGCCGAGCGGGAGGTTGAAAAGCTCCGGCGGGAGGCCCTGAACCGGCAACTGGAAGTGGAGCGCAGGGAGGACTATGCGCTGCGCAAGGAGGCCGAGGACAAGGCGGGACAGCACCTCAAGGCGGAGCGGGCCCGCTGGGAATTCAAGGAACGGGAGATCCGGGAGCTCAACGGGAGCACCGAGGCGGTGGAACGCTGGGAGGAATTGCGCGACCAGTATTTCAACGCCCTTGAAAAGGAAATGCGCGCCTGGTACCTGGGCGACATGCGGGAGGAGAGGTTCCACCGGGAAATCCGAAGTCGCCTCGAGCTGGACCTCAACCGCCTCAGTGACGACCTGCTGGACGAGGACACCATCGACATACGCAAGCGCCAGTACCTGCGCTGATCAGGCCGGGCACTCCAGCCGTACCCCGGTTTCCCGCGCGGACTTCACAAACTCCGGATCCGGGAAGCTGGAGGAGATGAGCGCCTCCACCTTGGAGAGGTGGCCGACGGGCAGCAGGGAGGCGTCCCCGAACTTGTTGGGCAGGGCCATGACGATCGTTTTCCCCGCGTGCTGAAGCATGGCGCGCTTCAGGCGCGCTTCCTCCGGATCGGCTTCCATGATCTCCATTTTCGGGGAGATGCCGTCGGTTCCCAGCAGGGCCAGGTCCGCGGTATGCTCGGTCACTTCACGGCAGGCGGATTCGCCGACCAGGGAGTTGGACTTGGCGCGGTACTTACCCCCCGTGCAGATGATGCGGCCGGCGAAGTCGAGGGAGCGCAATTCGGCGATCAGGGAAAGGCAGTTGGTGATCAGCGTGACCTGCTGTCCGGCAATGAAGGGGGCAACCGCCTTGACCGTGGTGCTGGCGTCGAGAAACAGGACCATGCCCGGTTGTATGTATTTCTCCGCTACCAGTCTGCCGATCTGCCGCTTGGCCTCGATATTCTCAACGGCCCGCTCCTCGAGGGTCTTTTCGGGGTGGTATCCCTCAAGGGTGACGCCGTTGCGGGCGGTCCGCTTGACGAGACCCTCGGCGCAGAGCGTGGCCAGGTCCTCCTCGATGACGGATTCACGGCTCCCGGTGGTGTCGACCAGTTCCTCGACCGAGGCCACGTGGCGGTCCTCGAGGACGTTCAGGATCGCGCGCCAGCGTTCCCAGCGTTTTTCCTCCTCCGAGGATCCGGGATGGGACTTTTTCCAGAAAGGCATATCAGCGGAATTTAAGGATTTGCAGCAGGGGAGACTTGTATCTCGTACAATCGTTGAAACAACTCGTCCCGCAGAAGGGTTTCAAAATCGCCCCGGCAGCGGATGCGGCCCTTTTCGAACAGGAGGATCTCGCGGGCCATGCGGATGGTGGCGAAGCGGTGGGCGATGATGAGCAGGGTCCGGTTGCGGGAAAGGATGGCCAGGGCCTGCTGGATCTTCTCCTCGCTTTCGGAGTCGAGGGCCGAGGTCGCCTCGTCAAGGATGAGGATCGGGGCGTTCTTCAGGAAGGCCCGGGCCAGCGCGAGGCGCTGCCGCTGGCCGCCGCTGAGCCGCACCGCGTTTTCGCCGACCAGGGAATCGTATCCATCCGGCAAGGACAAAATAAATTCCTCGGCGTGGGCCTGCCGGGCGGCCTCGACCACCTCCTCTTCAGCGGCCTGGGGCCGCGCGAGGAGGATATTGTCGCGGATGGTCCCGTTGAAAAGGACGGGAGCCTGCGGGACGAAGGCGATGCAATCCCGGAGCCGGTTCTTGCGCAGTTCGCGGATGTCGACCCCGTCGAAGAGAATGCGGCCCGACTGCGGATCGTAGAAGCGCTGGACCAGCTTGGCGAAAGTGGATTTGCCGGCCCCGCTTGGCCCCACCAGGGCGCAGGTGGTCCCGAGGGGGATGTCCAGGCCGACAATCTCCAGGTCGGGGCGCTCGACGCTGTCGTTGTAGCTGAAGCGGACCTGCTCGAAGCGGAGGTTGCCGACGGGGGCCTCGAGGGTCACCGGGTCGCTCTTTTCGCGCAGCGTCTCCTCTTCCACGAGAACCGTCTCGATCCGTTCAAAGGAGCCGCCGGCTTTCTGCAAGCCGTTGAACATGCGGGCCATGCGCTTGACCGCATCGATTGTGAAGTACAGGGCGGCACCCATGGCCGCGAAGGCGGAAAAACCGATGCCACTGCGGTAGGAGTACAGGAAGGTGATGGAAACAAGGATGACCGCGACCAGCTCCATGAACGGCTGGGTGATGTGATAATACTTGGCGATCTTCATGGCGAAGCGGTTGTAGGCCCGGAGCTTGGCCATGAACCGTTCCCGTTCGCGCTTCTGCAGGTTGAAGGAGCGCACTTCCACGACCCCCCGGAGGTTCTCGGCCATGATGTCCGTGAGTTCGCCGAGGGTTCGCTGCAGGTCCCGCGAACGGCGCCGCAGGTGACGGCCCACATACCGGACCGGGCCGATCATCACCGGGATGACAACCAGCATGAGGACCAGAAACCCGACCTGCTGCCGAGAAACCGACAGGTAGACAAGGTATCCGAGCCCGGCGAGGAAAGTAAAGGGCTGCACAAAGGCATCCCGGGCCAGGAGAAGGATGGCCTCCTGCACCTGGAGGGTGTCCCCGACCAGTTTCGCCATGAGATCCCCCGACTTGCGCTTCTCGAAAAACGCGATCGGCAGGGTCTGCAGCTTCTCGAACAGCCGGTGGCGGACTTCCAGAAGGATGTTCTGCACCGCCCACTGCAGGAAGTACTGGTTGATGTAGCTGGCGATTCCGCGCACCACGAACACGCCCGGAAGGAGCGAGGCGATCAGCACCAGCCAGGCCGTGCTGTATCCGCCCTCCGGGTTCTCGAAAATGTTCCGGAACACCTTCTCGACGAAGAAAGGGACGCCAAAGCCGCTGGCAAGGCCGGCCACGATCCCCGCCGTGACCCCGATGGTGATCAACCTGCGATTGTTCCGGGCAATGGCAAAATAGCGCGAGTACTGCATCCTGAAGTGCGGCATCCAATCAGGGGCCGGCCGGAATGACAATGCTGAATCCCCCATGTAATCCCAATCCACCAATCGCCATCGCCAACAGATATGGACCTTGAGACGTCACGGTGGGATCGATTGGTGGATAAGGATTGGGATTACGATTACGATTGGGATCAGGATTTAGGGATAGACCTCCCCGTATTCCGGGCCCCGGCGTTTGAATCTTCGGTGGAGCCAGAAGTACTGGTCGGGGGCCTTGCGGATGAAGCCCTCGATCAAATGGTTGATGCGGACGGCATCGGCCTCCGGGTCCTTGGAGGGAATATCGGTGAGCTCCGGGAAAATCTCGACCTGGTAGCGTCCGTCCCCGCGCCGGTACCCGAAGAAGGGGAGGATGGCCGCCCGGCCCATGCGGGCGATGCGGCCGGTGGCGGTGTTGGTGACGGCGGGCACGCCGAAGAAGGGGAGGATCGCGCTGTACTTGATCCGCTTGCCCTGGTCGGGCGCATACCAGATGAATTCCCCTTCGCGCAGGGCGCGGATGAGCTCGTTCATCTGGTCGAAGTGGATGACACGGCGCATGCGGCTTTCCCGCAGGCGGGTCATGGTTTTGGCGATGACCGGTTGGTCGGGCTTGCGGTAGAGGCAACTGAAGGCGTGGTGGCTGTTCAGGATCCGGCCGGCAATTTCCAGGGTGGTGAAATGAGCCGTCAGGAGCAGCGCCCCCCGTCCGGATTCCTCCACCGCGCGCAAATGCTCCAGTCCGGTGACCGTTCCAAGGGTCTGGATTTCCCGGTCGCTCTTGTACCACGCGGCCCCGAGCTCGAAGATCCCGATGCCCATGGCCTGGTAGTGTCGGCGAAGGAGCCGTTTCCGGTCCTTCTCGGGCAGCTCCGGAAAGCAGAGGCGCAGGTTGGTGCGGCCCACGGATTTCCGGTAGGGAAAGAGCAGCGCGGCCAGGGTGCCGATTCCTCTTCCGATCTTCTGCATGACCGGAAGGGGTGCCCGGGCGCTCAGTTTCAGGATGCCGATTCCCAAGGCCGCCAAAGCGTTGCCCGGAATCCACAGTGAACTGGAGCGAGGGGCTGCCATTGATCCGATGATGTTGACGAGCATCTCCCGAGGGGCAAGAACGGAGACTTGGCCACATGGCCGCGATCATGAAAACCCGCACCATCCCGAAACCCGCCGCGCCCGACTTCGCGGATTATGAAACCAGCGGCCATCCCGTCAGCCCCTGCGGCCGCCTTTTCCCGACGCCGGCCTTCTACAGCCGGGTCTCCCTGCAGGTGTTTCTCGCCAGTTTTCGCGCGAGGCGGGGACGGTTCGATGATTACCGCTGGCACAGGGCCAGCCTCAAGGTGCGCAGGGCCTTTGAACGGGCCGGCGCCCGGGTTTCCATCCGCGGGACCGGCCACATCGCGCGTCTGGAAGGACCCTGCCTCTTTATCGGCAACCACATGAGCACGGCGGAAACCTTCCTCCTTGCGTCCATGATCCTGCCCTTCCGCCCCGTGACCTTCGTGGTCAAGCGGTCCCTCGTGGAATACCCGGTTTTCAAGCATGTGATGCGCTCCCGGGATCCGGTTGTCGTCGGACGGTCCAATCCGCGTGAGGACTTGAAAGCGGTCATCGGGGGCGGCCAGGAGCGCCTCAAGGCCGGCATCTCCATCGTGATTTTCCCCCAGCACACCCGCACCGTGGAATTTGACCGGGAATCCTTCAATACCATCGGGGTGAAGCTGGCCAGGCGCGCCGGTGTGCCGGTGATCCCACTTGCCCTCAAGACCAACGCCTGGAGCAACGGCAAGTGGCTCAAGGACTACGGTCCCTTCCATCCCGAGGAATCCGTCCATTTCGAGTTTGGGGAGCCCATCCGGGTCGGGAACAACGAGCGCGAAGTGCACGAGGCGGTGATTGCCTTCATCGAGAGCCGGCTGGAGCAGTGGTCGCAAGGATAACGGGCAGGGATTCCCGTG
>JBNGDP010000109.1:0-11951 GCA_049975345.1 Oceanipulchritudo sp.
CGCGCGCGCCACGAATGCCCGCCTCAATTGCATCAAACCTTGGTGAAACCGGTCTAAAGACAGTCCTTCACTTTCAGGTTTATCGCGGAACTTTTTGAAAACGCAATTTCATGCCTGCCGGCATGCTTCTGATCCTTTGCTGCGGCAATCCGCATTTCCCTTCCATCCTATTCAGCGGAGAACCCAGTTTCAAGGATCTTGTCCTTCGTCTTTAATCCTTCGTCCGTCGACCTATAAAAACACCCCTCCGCCGAGGACCCGGGGTCCGTCGTACAGCGCGCAGACCTGTCCGGAGGCGAGGGCGCGCTGGGGCTCCTCGAATCGAAGGAGGCCGCCGGATTCCGCGGGCTCGAAGCGGGCCCGGACGCGCGGGTCGCGGTAGCGGACCCGGGCCTCCAGCGGCATGGGTGAGGCGGGGGGATCCGGCACCAGCCAGGAAATCTGGTGCAGGCGGATTGATTCATGCCAGATCGGATCGGGGCGCCCGCTTTCAAAGGCCACCACGAGTTCACTGGTCTCCATGCGCTTGGCGACAACAACGTAGAATTCGTTGTCGGCGTTGGAGGGGACTCCGATCCCCCGCCGCTGCCCGAGGGTGTAGCGGTGCAGTCCGCGGTGTTCGCCGAGGACCCGGCCCGACAGGTCGACGATCGGGCCCGGCTTTTCCGGGATGAATTTCTCCAGGAAGTCGTTGATCTTCACCTCGCCGATGAAGCAGATTCCCTGGCTGTCCTTTTTGCCGGCGTTGGGGAGGCCGATTTTCCGGGCCAGACGGCGCACTTCCGGCTTGAGCAGGTCCCCCGCGGGGAACCGGGCCCGCCGCAACTGTTCGGGCCGGATCATGCAGAGGAAGTAGCTCTGGTCCTTGTTCTTGTCGCGGCCCTCGAGCAGCCACGGCTCCTCCGGCCGCTCTTCCCGCCGGCAGTAGTGGCCGGTCGCCACCGCGTCAAAGCCGTTTTCGAGGGCCCAGTCCAGGAGCACCCCGAACTTCATTTCCCGGTTGCACATGACATCCGGGTTGGGAGTCAGGCCACGGGCGTATCCATCGACCAGGTAGGCCACGACCCGTTCCCGGTATTCATCCATGAAGTTCAGGACATGGAAGGGGATTCCGAGATGGTCCGCCACGGCCCGGGCGTCCTCGATATCCTGCTTCCAGGGACAATTGCCGAAGACGTTTTCCTCATTGATCCAGTTCTTCATGTAGGCAGCCTCGACGGCATAACCCTCCTCCAGGGCCTTCCATGCGGCAACGGCGCTGTCCACGCCGCCGGAGAGCGCCACCAGGATGCGCGTTGGTTTCTTTTGCCGGGCCATGATCCCACAAGTGAGATCCGCCGCCGGGCGAAGTCAAGGGAAGCGGGCAGGCGAATCAATGGTTGCCACGCGGCGGGACCCCGGCAGAATCCTTATCCCAATGGACGCGGAAGCCGCAGCAACCCATCTGAACTGGGCCGCCTGGACCTCCCTGGAGACGGGGATCGTCAGCTTCAACCGTGACTGGAAGGGCCCCCGCAAACCTGAAATCTGGTGGGGGGAGGACCGGCTCGCCCTGAAGGAGCTCAAACAGTTGCCCCCCGAGTATTTCGGACTGCGCGGCGGGTATTTCGGGAAACAGGGAAAGATCACCTTCGTCCTGCCGGCCGCCCTGACAGGGGCCCTTGAGCTGGAAAAGGGACTTTTCGTGGCCGGCAGCTTCAACGGATGGGAGGCCGCCATCGGCGATCCGGAATGGGAGATGGGACGAGGGGAAATCCGGGGCAAGGCCTGCCATGTGCTCTGCGTTCCACACAAGCGCCTCGAGGACCAGGAACAGGCCACCTTCAAGTTCGTCACCGGTTCGCGGGAATGGATCGATGTGCCCGAGGACGCCCGCAACACGCACGTCGACGGCTACGGAATCAAGAACTACCTCTTTTGCGCGACGCGCAGCGGCCGGCACCTTTTCAAATTCAAGACGCCCCTCCCGCTCAACGAGAGTGAAGGCCGCAAACTGTATGTGCAAATCGGGGAGACCGTGGAGTCGATCCGCCTGAATCCCGGGGTCTTCCTCAAGACCATGAAAGCGGACGGTCCCCTCGGCGCGATCGTTCGCGGGGACCGCACCGGGTTCCGCCTTTTCGCCCCCAGGGCCCGTTCGGTCAAGCTGTATGTCTTTGAGAAGGCCGGCGGGCCGGAAGGGGATCCGGTCCCCATGGAGATGAACACCGGGCTGGTCTGGGAGGCCAGCCTCGAGGGGAACCGGCACGGATGGTTTTATCACTACAAAGTCGAGGGACAGGAAGCGGACGAGATCGGGTATTTCGACCCGGAATTCCGGATCCTCGATCCATGGGCGAAAGCGGTGTGCGGGCCCCTCGGCCCGGGCATCGTCGTGGAGGATTCTTTCTTCGACTTTCCGCACGAGCCCTTCAAGCCACCGCATTGGCACGACCTGGTCATCCTCGAGTCCCATGTCCGCGACCTGACCGCGCACGCCCCGGTTGAAATGAGCGACGAGGAACGCCTCGGCTTCCGCGGCCTGATAAAGTGGGTCGATTCCGGTCATTTCTATCCCGGCGGGCTGGGTGTGAACGCCGTCGAGCTCCAGCCCGTGCACGAGTTCGACACGGTGGACAAGGCGCAATACGCCTGGGGATACATGCCCGTTAACTACTTTTCCCCCGCCAGCCAGTATTGCCAGGATGCCGCCGCGCTGGACCAGGTGCGCGAGTTCCGGGAGCTCGTCGGGGCCTTCCATGGCAAGGGCCTGGCCGTCATCCTGGATGTCGTGTACAACCACGTGGGGGAGCCCAATTACCTCCAGTATCTGGACAAGGAATACTACTTCCTCCTGACCGCGGACGGGCATTTCGAGAATTACAGCGGCTGCGGCAACACCCTCGACGCCGACACCCCGATGGTCCGGCGCCTCATCCTGGACAGCCTTGTGCACTGGATCCGGGCCTTCGATGTCGACGGTTTCCGCTTCGACCTCGGGGAGCTCCTGGGAAAGGAGACCCTGGCCTGGCTCGAGACGGAACTCAAGAAGGTGAAGCCGGAGTTGGTCCTCATCGCCGAGCCCTGGAGCTTCCGGGGACACATCGGCAAGGAACTCAGGAGCACCGGCTTCGCGTCGTGGAATGATGGATACAGGGAATTCATCCGTGAATACCTGACCCTCCACAAGGACGCGGAGGAACTCCGCTACTACATGCAGGGCTCGCACCCGGACTGGAGCCGCTTCCCCGCCCAGACGGTCAATTACGTGGAATCCCACGACGATCGCTGTTGGATCGACAAGATCACGGAGAACGGGAACCATGACGGGCACCGCCCGACCGCCACGGACCGGCGCCGCACCCACCTCGCCGTGGCCATCCTCATGATGTCGGTCGGCATCCCCATGCTTTCCAGCGGGATGGACATGCTCAAGTCCAAGGGCGGGACCAACAACACCTACCTCCGGGGGGACTTGAACGCCATTCCCTACACCCGCATGGGTGAGTACTCCGGAACCGTGGAATACTTCCGCCGCTGGATCGCCTTCCGGTTATCCCGCCTCGGGAGGTACCTGCGCCTGCACGACTTTCCCGGTCATGGATATTTCACGACAAGCCGGGCCGGCCGGGCCTTCGGCATGATCTACAACGCCGGCTTGCAGGCCGGACCGGAACGGCTGCTTTTCGTGGTCAATCCCGACTGGGAGTTCCACGAGCTGCATTTCGGGGAGGAAGATCCCGGTAAATTCCGCCAGGTGGCGGATTCCGAGCGCTGGGGGGATCCCTGGCTCTCCGATCCCCATTTCCGGACCCACCGGGGGAGGATCTCCGTCCCCCCGCTTTCCTGCGGGCTGTTTGTCGGGCGTGACTGAGCGTGCGGCTCAGCGGAAGAATCCCTTGATGGCCTGCTCAGTCCACCCGACCTTCGAGGCGGAGGTCGTCGAGGCCCTGGTTGTTGCCCCGGCCGTCGCCGTTGGCCTCGGCCACGATGCGCAGGGTGTAGGCCGCGGCGGGCAGGCCGGCGAGGGTGCTGAAGGCCACCGCGTAGGTGCTCCCGGACTGCGGCGCCTCGATGGTGCGCGTTTCGAGGACCGACCCGCTGCCGTCGAGAACCGCCGCGGTGTAGAAGGAATTTTCGAGGAAGTCCTTGAGCGTCCCGTCATTGGAGTAGTGACGGGCGGTGAAGCGGAGCTGGTCGAGGCTGAGGGCGGCGCTGGCGACGACGGGAATGTCCAGTTTCCAGGGGCTTTCGGTGGTGACGTTCAGGTCGACCGCCAGCTCGTCCGCGAAGCCGGGAAAAAAGGCCGGGGACACCGGCCCGGAGGTCTCCGCGACCTGCACGGCTCCCGGGTCGGCGATGACGGCATGGCGCTGCCAGGCTGGGGCGCTGTCGTTGGGCGGCGAGCCGGGGATTTCATGGGCGGTGAAGTCCGTCGCCAGCAGGAGCAAGGTGGACGGGTTTTCCGCCACCGGCTGGGGACCGGCGTAAGCCGCGACCTCAAGGCGGGTGAACAGGCGGTCGGCCAGGGGCTGGAGCAGCTCGAAGTACGCCAGCTGACCTCCCACGGCACCGCCGCGCAGGGCGGCCAGGCGCAGATGCTGGTCCGCGGAATTCCAGAGAATGAGGTCCGGCGAGGTTTGCACCGAATAGGCGACGCCATCGGGGACCTCCACTTCGAGCCGCAGCGCGCCGGAGTCATCATCTGTCAGGAAGCGCGTGGCCGGCAAAGGAAACGGCCCTTCCGGCGGATAAAGCACCGCCGGCATGAGCGCGGTGCGCCTGCGGGAAAATGCCGGCACGGTCACCTCCGGGCTCAGGGCGGCGTCGCGGATGGCCGCGTCCGTCCTGGTTTCCCCGGGACCCTTGACCACATGGTAATCCTGCAAGGCGGGAGCGACGCCATCCGTGCCGGCGAGGAAGAAGAGGTAATCGCGCGCCGGTTGCGTGCCGGCGTCGAGAAGAGTGGGAATGAACGAGATCCCGTCGGTCGGCGACGGCGCCTCGATCCCCGCGAGCGCCGCAAAGGTTGGCAGGAAATCGGGGAAGTAGAGGATCTCCGTCGACTCGCGGCCGGCCGCGACCCTGCCCGGCCACCAGGCGATGCAGGGCACGCGCAACCCGCCCTCGGAGGCTTCGCCCTTGAAGCCGGACAGCGGCCCGTTGTTGTCGAAGCGGCTGTCGAAGTCGGGCAGCCCCCCGTTGTCGCTGGTGAAGATGACGAGGGTTTCCTCCTCGATCCCGTGTACGGCAAGCCGGTCGACCAGGTCCCCGATCATCCGGTCCATACGCGAGATCATTGAGGCGAAACGCTTTTCGTTGGTCGTCCAGGACTGGCCCGCCGCATAGGGTTCGAGGGCCGGCACCACGAAGTCCTTGTGCGGGGTCTGCAGCGCCAGATACAGGAAGAACGGTTCCTCGCGCGCCGCGTCGACGAAAGCCAAGGCCTCCTTGAAGTACACGTCGGTGGTGTAGCTTTCGACAAAGTCCGGCGTGCCGGGATCGTCGGCCAGAGGGTAGGGGGTCAGGCGTCCATCTGCCGTGGCGGCTCCCAGAATCCCCCCGGGATCGTAGCGGTAGATGTGATCCGGGTAATAGTCGTGGTTGTAGGTCTGGTTGGGCTCGCCGAGGTAGAAATCCCAGCCGTGCTTGTAGAGCGCCCCCGGTCCATCGTAATCCAGACTCGTAACCGTGTTGCCGAGGAAGGCGTCGCCCAGCGCCCACTTGCCGATCATGGCTGTGCGGTAGCCGGCCGCCTTGATGACCGTCGCCAGGCTGGTATCCTCCTCCTGCAGCGGTTCATGGAGCCCGCTGCCGCCGTTTTCGCGCACCCGCGAATGCCCCAGGTGCAGGCCGGTCATCAGACTCACCCGCGAGGGCAGGCACAGCGCGGCCGCGGAGTAGAAGCGGGTGAGGCGAAGCCCCTGCGCCGCCAGCGTGTCGAGTTCCGGGGTCTGGATCAGGGCCTGCCCGTAGCAGCCGAGGTTGCCGTAGCCGAGGTCGTCGGCCAGGATCAGGATGATGTTCGGGCGGGGGTCGTCCGCGCGCGCCGCCCAAAGCGGCCCGGCGGAGGCCAGCAATGCACCCGAGAGGAAAATTCCGACCGCTTTCACCGCAGGCAGCTCAGCGCCGGCGGCGCAGCAGCATCAACCCCCCCGCAACGCCGAGGATAAGCGCCCACGCGGAGGGTTCCGGCACCAACTGGTAGTTCAGGTTGGCCGCCGAGTCGTCGAGGATGAAGTTGTCGAGGTAGGTGACCCCGGTGCTGCTTCCTGTGGCCAGGACAATGAGCTTGTCCAGCGGACCCGGAATGCCGTCCGCTCCGGTGCGGAACTCGTTGTCGTCCCAGATCAGATCCCCCGCGGTGGCCGCGACGGCCCCGGAGTTGATGTAGACGTCGTAGGTCTCCGTGCTGTTGTTGACGACCAGCCAGATGTTGTACCAGGTGTCCGCCGCCGGGTTGCCGGTCGAAAGGGTCGTGCCGCCGTCGCGCGCGCCGAAACCTCCCCCGCTGGTGATGCCGCCCGCGTAGGCAGCCGCCTGGTCGAAGTCCGTCGAGGCTGCCAGCTGTGCCTCCGAGGCCGCACTCAGCCCGGCGAAGGCCCGGTCGTTGACCGTGTCATTCTCAAAGCGGATCTGGAAGAACAGCGTCGCCGCCGTCGAACTCGTCGCAATGCTGGTCCCGGTCGTCCGCCAGGCGCCCGACTGGCCGCTTCCGATTGCCCCCGACACGTTCACCCGCAGGACCTGGTTGAGGGCGTCAGCCGGGTCCGCCGCGATGTCCATCGTCAGGTTGGCGGCCGTGTTCTCGGTCCAGCCCGTGAGCGTTCCGATGTCGGCTCCGGGCGTCGCGGCTTCAAAATCCTCAATCACAATGACGGCGGAAAGCGGAGAAGCGAGGAGTAGGGCGCAAAGGGCGAGGGTGTAGGTGCGTATCTTCATGGCAGTAGGGTTTGGAATTTAGATTTTGAAAGCATGGCCAGTATAGTTTTGATCAACGCTCCTGTCATTGACTCAAAGCGTCAATTTATCATATATCTGCGTCAATGCGCCTTGCCATCGCTGTCTACTCGACCTACACCTTCAGCAGCCGCCTGCTGGCGGGTTTTCTTGCCTACTGCCGGGAGCATCCGGAGGTGCGGCCCCGGATCATCCGCTTGCAGGACGGGGCCGACGCCCGCGAGCACTTCGAGGACTTCGAGGGGGACGCGCTGGTCCTTGGCTACCGGTTCCGCCAGCTCGTGGAATCGGGTTGGCGCCCGGCCGTTCCCGCCATTATTCAGGGGTTCGGGGTGGACGAAGCGTTGGATTTTCCGCAGGTCGGCTTCAACAACGAGGCGATCGGCCAGGCGGCGGCGCGCCGCCTCGCCGGCGAAGGGCTGAGTCGGCTGCTCTTCGTGGGCAACCGTGCCTCCACTTCCTCTCCGGTGCGCTGGCGGGGCTTCCGGGCGGCGGGGCGGGAAATGGGCCTGCCGGTTGCCTTCTTCGGTGACGGACCCAGCCAGCGCGGGCGTAAACGCATCCTCCTCAAGCTGCAGATGGCGGATCTGGCCAAAGCCCTCGCGGGAGAGGGCCGGCCGCTCGGAGTCTTTGCCACCGACGACAACCACGGCGAGCGGGTCATCGAGGCGGCCCAGTTGGCCGGCCTGCGTGTTCCGGGCGATGTCGCCGTCCTCTGTGTATCCAGCACGCCCCTGCTCTGCGAGTGGTGCCGTCCGGCGCTCTCCGCCTTTCACCTTGATCACGAGGCTCAGGGACGGACCGCCGCCGAGTGGGCCCACCGGGCCGCCCTCGACGGCCCGCCCGATCCCCCTCACCGCACCGCGCCCTGGCGCTTCGTCGAGCGCGAGTCCTCCGCCCACCTCATCCAGAGCGACCCCACTGTCGCACGGGCGCTCGAATTCATGTCCACCAAAGTCGGGACCCTGACCAGCATGGCGGAGGTCGCCGCAGCGATCCACACCTCCAAGCGGACCCTGGAGCGGCGCTTCCGGGCCGTGCTCGGGCGCGGTCCCTCGGAAGCCTTGCGAGCGCTCCGCCTGCGGACCACCCTCGACCTTCTCACGCAAGCGGATCTGCCCCTCAAGGAAGTCGCCGCGCGGGCCGGCTGGGCCGACCCCGGGCACATGGGGCGCGCCGTAAAGCAGGAGACCGGACTGACGCCGGCGCGCTACCGCCTGCAATTCGGGCGGCCCGGCCCGGACGCTTGATTTTGAATTCCGGATGACGGGGCGGCTCAGCGGAAGAATCCCTTGATGGCCTGCTTGATGGTGTCCATGACTTCGGGGCCGTAAACGATGATGGCCCAGACGAGGGCGGCGTAGAGCAGGACGGCGAGGGCGCCCACCAGGCAGGCAGCCATCGCAAAGAGCCCGTCCTCCTCGGTCAAGCCGACCCCGATGAGGAAAATGACGAAGGCCGGAAAGGTGTTGGTCATGGGAATCGGGATCATCATGAGGATGGCCATGAGGAGGACGAGGACGCCCATGAGCGTCAGCCCGATGCGGCGCCCGACCCAGCGCATGCGCGGGCGGACGATCCATTCCAGACGCTGGAAAATCCAGGCTCCGCCCTTGAGAAGCCGTTCCGTGAGCCCCTTTCCCACGCTCACGCCCTCCAGCTGCTTTGGAAATACGGGTCTGGTTTTCCCAAGCATCATCTGCAGGGCGAGCACGCTCAGCAGCAGGCCGAAGGGAACACTGTAGCCGGCCGCCGGTACCGGCAGGGCACTGGGCAGCGAGAGAACCAGCAGAAGCAGCCCGAAACCGCGGTCCCCGACCCGGTCGACGATCCGGGCCACCGTCAAAGCCTCGCCCTCCGTTCGCAGGAGCGCTTGCAGTTCTTCCGATAATCTCAGGTGTGCCATGATGCTGCCAGGTGCGGATTTCTCAGAAATTTGACGGTTTTTGCAAAGAAATTGTATCGTGGCATTGCCTGCGGCCCCGAATTGGCCCAGTTTATTTGCAATGATACGGGAGAAGCGGCGCATCGCGTTCTTCGGGGGAACCTTTGACCCCCTGCACAACGGTCATTTGGAAATGGCCCGTGCCGCGGCGGAATGGTTGCTCCTGCACCGGATCTGTTTTGTCCCCACCAGGAGAAACCCGCTCAAGGAGGAGGGGCCCTTCGCCTCCTCGGAGGACCGCCTGGAGATGATCCGGCTGGGAATCGCCAACGAGCCCACCTTCGGTATCTGGGAAGGGGAGCTCTTCCGCGAGGACCCGAGCTACACGCTCCATTCCGTGCAGCATATCGAACGGGTGTACCCCAACTGCCACCTGTTCTGGATCATCGGGGCGGACCACCTCATGGATCTTCCGCGCTGGTACGGCATCCGGGAGCTGGTGCGCAAGATCGGCTTCATCCTGGTCGACCGTCCGGGGGTCCAGACAGGCTGGCCCTCCATTCCGGGCCTGACGGTCTATCCGGTTCCCAACCGGCTCAATCCGGTCAGCGCCACCGATGTGCGCGAACGGGCCCGGGCGCGGGAATCCCTCAGCGGCCTGGTCCCCTCCGCGGTGGAAGCCTATATCCGGGACAAGGGCCTCTACCTCAAATAAAATCGGGAACCGATTTTTATATCGGATGTGACAATCTTACGAAGATCCCCCTTCCCCCAGTCTGGCCGATTGACAAAGGCCCCGTTTTTGGCTTATAACGAGATCTGTACCGTATGATTAATCGTTAATATATGCCAGTTATCGCGAAGAAAAAGGAAAGTTCCACCCTGCCAGTCAAAATCCAGCAGTGCGTCGAGGCACTGGACCAGAAAAAAGCGGAGCAACTCCGCGTCCTGTATGTGGGGGACATCTCTTCGATAACCGACTATTTCATCATTGCGACCGGTACCAGCAATCCACACCTCAAGGCGTTGAGCCGGGCCGTGCTTGACACGCTTGATGCCGACGGGATGGATGCGGTGGTTTCCGGCGCCGGTGACCAGTCCGGTTGGGTCGTTGTGGATGCCTATGATTTCATGGTCCATATCTTCACTGCCGAGACGCGCGCCTACTTCAACCTGGAAGGACTCTGGAAGGACGGAACCCTGATCGAGTGGTAGCTGGAAACGGCGCTCCTTTCTTTTAACGTGCAAATTCCGCCGGAATTTGTAGCGTTCCCCATTCAGGAGAGATGCAGTTACTTTCGGATATCCTGCTGAACGAGGTATTTCTTCTTTCAGCCACCGTCTTGTTGGCCCTACACCTGCTCCTGTACGGCTTGTCCAGGCGCCGGGACTGGGGGATCGGCGGGGGTGAACTGCTCCGGGTCCCCCTGGTCATCATCCTTGCCGGCTTCATCCTCGCCTATACCGAAGGCAACATCCGCCTGCACGAGGTCGAGGAGGAAATCACCCGCCAGGCGGATATCCTCTCGGAGACGATGACGGTGGAGGATATTTACGCCTTCCGGTACCATGGGGAGAACTCCCTCAACCGGGCCAAGCAGCGCTTCCAGCGCTTCATCCAGGCGAGCCTGCCGATCCAGGGCTACCCGGTGATCATCCGGGTCTATTCCAAAAACACGGAAGGGGATGTTGAAACCCTGGTCGAGGCCAACAGCTCCCTGTCCGAGCTGCAGGTCCTGAAAATCCCCATGGCAATCAAGCCCTCCCTGCAGCTGGAGGCGGCTTTCCAGCAGTTCATGCCGGTCATTGCGATGGAACCGGGGGGCGATCTCGGCTACGGGCTGTATGCCTATTCACGGGCCTCCTCGATCGGGGACCGATCACCGGGGTTCGTTGTGGCTGTGGGTGTTCCGTACTCCGGATTGATAAGCGAGGTCCGTACCGCGCAGTCCTACACCATCCGCCTGACCCTTCTGATCACCGTGATCGCCACCTCGCTGCTCATCATCGGGAACCGGCTCCGCAACGCCCTGGCCCGCCAGAAGCGTCTTGCGGCCGAGATCCTCGACCGGGAAAAACTCTTCCGGAGCATTTTCGACAACAGCGCCGCGGCGATCGCGGTCATGGACGCGCAGGGCAATTTTGAACGGGTGAATGACCGCTGGACGGAACTATTCGGCTACAACCTTGAGGACACCCCCTCGCCGGTCGAGTTGACGGCGGAGGAGGACCGGGCGGAAAGCTCAAAGATGGCCCAGTCGCTCGCCAAGGGAGACGTCACCGCTTACCGGGTGGAGCGCCGGTTCCGCCGCAAGGACGGATCGACCTTCTGGGGGGATATCTCCGTCCGCGCCCTCCGTGACGGTGCCGGCGACCTCAAGGGCATCACCTCCCTCATCCTTGACATCTCCGACCGGAAAAAGGTCGAGGATTCCCTGCTGCAGCGGGACCGCCTCCTGACGGGCCTGGCCGACGCACTCGCCAAACTGCTCGAGTTCCGGCATGGTCTCGACGCGGTCATGCCGGAGGCCCTTTCGACCATCGGGTGGGCCGCCAATGTGGACCGGGTCTACCTTTTCGAGGAGCACTACGACGAGGAGAATGACCGGGAGGTGATCACCATGCGGTATGAATGGGTGGCCCCGAATGTGTCCGCCCAGATCCACAACCCGGCAATGAACAACCTGCCATGGGAGCCGGATCTGAGCCGCTGGCGCGATATCCTCTACCGCAACCAGGTCGTTGTCGGGGACATCGCCGGGATGACCGAGTCCGAGCAGAAGGCGGTCGAGGGGCAGGACATCCTTTCCATCCTCCTTGTGCCGGTCTTCATCGAGAACCGCATGTGGGGCTTTGTCGGGTTCGACGACTGCAGCCGCGAGCACTACTGGAGCGATACCGAAATCTCCATCCTCCGGGCCGCCTGCAAGGGGATCGGAATCGCCGTCCAGCGGGAGCGGGCGGAGGCTTCCCTGCTCGCCGCCAAGGAACGCGCCGAAATGCTCAACCAGAAGCTTTCCGCGGAAATCGACCGGGCCAACATCCTCGCCACCCAGGCGGCCGAGGCCAACAAGACCAAGAGCCGCTTCCTCGCCAACATGAGCCATGAGATCCGCACCCCCATGAA
>JBNGDP010000110.1:0-11935 GCA_049975345.1 Oceanipulchritudo sp.
CGGAGAGTTCCGCCTGGGTCAGGTTGAAGCCGTCGAGGAACTCCTCCTTGAGGATCCGTCCGGGCGTTGCGCGCAGAATGGCAGGTGTTTGCTTTGCGGTGGTCATGGTGAAAATTCTGAAAAACAGAACGACGGGCGGGATGAGTGTGGAATGATTGGAACAATTACTGCAGGGGATCGGAGCGCTCATGGACACTCCTTTTGTTGCATTTTCCTGCAGAATCGGGCGAATTGTTCCATTAAATTCCGGCTGCTTATGAGAGCTGCTTGGAGGCTGGATCAGGCTTGAAGGCGCTATTTAAAGGGGTTTCAGGGCATTGCGCGCGCAATAATGCACCTCCAGAAAATCGTTCCAAAAAGGTTCGTAATTGGGCTCCAACCGCCCCGCCATTCGACAAGCTCATGGCAGGCCAAGTGAGCGTAGCGAATCTTGGGCTGACAGGAGCGCAGTCGAATGCCCTGCCGAAGGCTCTGAGCTTGCCGAAGAGAGCTTGTCGAAGGGCTAGATAAGCAAATTCGACATCTAGAGCTTGGAATGCGAGTCGAAGGGCCAGACCCACGATCTCCCTGCCCGCCTCGCCCGTCACCTTTCCGGTACGGGCGCCCGCCACACGGGTCAGGTCAAACCCCAGGAAATCATTTACACGGAGGGCCCCATGGCACATCAGGATGCAGTGACCCGCGAGCGGCAGATAAAGAGATGGAGCCGGGCTAAGAAGTTGGCACTGGCGTCAGGGGATCTGGATCGCTTGCGCAAATTGAGCAAAAGTCGTCCGAAATGAGCGCCGCCGGGCACTCGCCGATCTGGAAGCAGAATTCGGAAACCGGCTCGTCCGGGAATTTTCCACCGAGGAACTTCGCGACTACCTCTTCGGACTGCCCTACGGCCCCATCACCATCAAGAACAAGCGGACCTACTTTCAGGGGGCGTTCGGATGGTGGGAACAGCAAGGCTGGCTGACGGAGAATCCAATGAAGCGAGTGGAATCGCCTCAGATTCAGGACAAGGAACCGGAAATCCTCACGGTCGCCGAAACCCGTGCCCTGTTCCGTGCCAATGAGAAGATCGATCCGGAAATTTGCGGACTCCTCGCCCTCGGGGCCTTCGCGGGATGCGGTCCTCGGCCATCGCCCGGATCGACTACGCGGAGATCGACTTCAAACAGGGCGGCATTCTGACCCCCGCCGAGAAGACCAAGAAAAAACGCCGTCAGTGGATCGAGGACCTGCCCGAGAACCTTTGGGCATGGCTCAAGAAAACGCCACCGCAGGCTTTTGAGATGACCCACCGTCAGATGCTCCACCGGCGCGCGCAAGCGTTCAAACGGGCCGGCCTGCTCGTCGAGGCAAGCTCCCCCGGGCGGTGTTGCAAGGGGCCGCAAGCCTGTTCCGACCTGGGCCTGCGGGCGGGACAAGCCCGCCCGCGAGCCCGGCGGGCATCCTGGATCAATCCTTGTTAAAAGCGGTGTAAAACCGAAGAGCTGAAGGTGCGCTGCCACGGCCTCAGCAGGAATTCTTGTGAAAGGGATGGGGCCGGGCTTTCAGCCCTCACCTGGGATGGAATCCGGCCTTTGGCCGTCAAGACGCAGCGTCCGCCGCGATAATATTTCCACAAAATTCCACGATGAACCAGAAATCTATTAGAGGAGAATAACAGGGTGGGGTCCCGTAGCAGACCGGTCGGTTTGAGAGAGAACTTGATTTTTTCATTTCCCACAAAGGATCAGCTTTTACAGTTTTGGAGCTTTATAGAAAGCCGATGGGAAAGGTACATAAAGACAGATTGATGGTAACCCGTCTGGGTTTTCAAATTTGACATCAAGATGCGCATGATTGATGCTTACCCACATGCGAACGACACTACGCATCGAGGACGGGCTATTGGAGGTGGCGAAGCGGCGTGCGCGGGAGCGCAGGAGCACGCTTGGGGAAGTGGTGAATGAGGCCTTGAAGATTGGGCTGTTGGGTACGGGCGAGAAGCGGCCTGACGCAGAGCGGCCGTTGAAGACCTTCCGCGGGGACGGCGTGCAGCCGGGCGTGGATTTGCGGCATTCGGCGGGCCTGCTGGAGGTGATGGAGGACGAATGAAGCTGGTGGATGTCAATATCCTCGTGACGGCGCACCGTGAGGATGCGGATTTGCACAAAGACATCCGCTCCTGGCTGGAGGGGGCCTTGCGGACGCCGCCGGGAATTGCGGTCTCCGACCTTGTGCTTTCGGGCTTTGTCCGGATCGTGACCCATCCGAAGATTTTCCGGAAGCCAACCCCGTTGAGGGATGCGCTGGATTTTGTGGCGGATTTCCGTTCCCGCTCCACGGTGACGGTGGTCCACCCGGGGACCCGTCACTGGGAGGTGTTTCTGGATTTATGCGGGAAGGCGGATGCGCGTGGCAACCATGTTCCGGACGCCTTCCATGCGGCGTTGGCCATTGAATACGGGTTGGAGTGGATCACGCTGGACCGCGGGTTTGGGCGTTACCCGGGACTGCGCTGGAGTTCCCCGGGGTGATGCTGGGCGGCCTGCTTGCTCAGCCCCCATAACTCTGATGGCACGATGCCCGCGGCTTACGCCAAGTCGCGCCGGAACGATTAAGGACTACCAGCTCAAGATGCTTTGAGCCGGGGCTGTGGCATCAGGGCCGCTCGACTTTGAGGCGCAGCATCTGGCGCGGCTCGGATCTGAGGGGGCTGTCCGACTGGAAAGTCGCCTGCTCGAGAAAGCCAGTTGCATCGACGACTGATGTCGCCGTCTGGCTGCTGGTGAGCGTGTTCCAGTCGGAAAGGTCGGTCGATACCTGCATCGTATAGGTTAAGGGATAGGAGCCGGCCATGCGGCGGCGGAAGGTGAGGGAGAGGGTGCCCGCATCGGTCCCGAAGAGCGGCGCGATAAGCGACCGGTCGTTCAGGTGCGGATTTCCCCCGAGGGCCATTTCCATAAAGCGGTTGAAGCCGTCCGCATCGCCATCAGCGGCCCAGTCAATGGCGTCCGGGCCGAAGAAGGCGCGGTGCCATGCCTCGGGCGCCTGGTTGCCGAGGGCGGCCTGGGCGGCGATTTCGGTACTGCTGAGGGCGCGCTTATAGATGCGCACCTCGTCGATGGCGCCCTGGAAATAGCGTGGACCGGTATTATGGTTGTCCTTGCCGATCTCGACCTGGGCAGCGGTCGTGTTGATGGTCTGTGATGAGGATGTGTAGGGCGTGTCCTCGACCCCGTTCACGTAAAGCCTGCACTGGGTGACATTGTTTGCCCCGCTTGGCAGGACCACGGCCACGTGGTGCCACTCGTTGTCGCGCAGGTCGGTGGAGGCGACCATGTAGCCGCCCTCGACCTCGATGCGCAGTGCGCCCGTTTTGGTCGCGGCGTCCTCAAGCCGCCAGTGCCATTTGTTGCCGGTCGACTTGGGTCCCCATGCCGCGATGGCTCCGGTGCCGGTCGCCTTGATCCAGGCGGTGACCGTGCGGGCGGAGGAACCGGTGGGCGGGGTGTAGGCCGCGTCGAGCAGGATGGATTGGCTGGAACCGTTCAGCTGGATGGCCTTGCCGGAATGGCCGTCCACCCATGGGGTCGCCGAGTCACTGAAGCCTTGTGCCGTGCCCAGCTCCTGTCCACCGGCCTCCTTGACACGCAAGGTGTCGACGTGATCCAGCGGCAGCCAGATTTCCGTGTTGTCGTAGTGGATGACATCAACGGTCACCGTGGCGCTGGCCGTGGTTTGCGAATCGCTGATCGTGTAGGTGAAGACATCCGTCCCGTAAAACCCGGCATCCGGCGTGTACAGGATCTGGTTGCCGGTGATGAGCGCACTGCCGGCCAGCGGGGTGTCGACCGCCGTCACGGTGAGGGCCGCGGGGAGGCCGTCGTCGCTGTCATTGGCGAGCACGTTGATGAGGACGCTGCTGCCGGCGAGCACGGAAGCCGTGTCGTCGTTGGCCACCGGTTCCGGATTGGTGGGGGTGCCGGGCACCTCGAAGGCGGAGTCGGGCACCGCCTGCTTGCTGATCCCGGGCCCGCTCCACTGCAGGGACAGGCTGTGCACGCCGGTGGTGTGCCGGTAGTAGAGGCGGAAGGGATGCCAGCCGGCCCCGAGCTTGATGCTGCCGGTGCGCTCCGCGCCGGTGAAGCTGGTGTCGTTTTCCACGACATGTCCGTCATGGATGAAAAGGTTGCTGCCGTTGTCGGAGTCGAGGTAGAAGGTGTAGGTGCCGGTCGTCGGCGCCTCGATGTATCCGGTGAAGAGGATGCCCACGTTGTCCTCGCGTGTGCGCACGGAGAGGTCGAGGTTGGGCACCGTGCCGTTGGCGGCGGAGGGGAGGTCGCGGAACTCCGGGACCCATGTCCAGGTGCCCTCGTGGACCGAATAGGACACCGTGCCGGCCGGCGGGCTGTCCACCGCCGGGACATTGGCGTTGTCGATATAGGAGCGACTGACCGCCCCGGGCCGGCGCGCCTGGATGGCGAGGTCGCGCATCTGCTGCTCGAGGGCGGGGAGGGAACCGGCCAGGTTGACCGCCTGTCCGGGATCTGTCGTGACATCGTAGATACGGAAGGCATCATTGACCGAGCCGATATTGACCCGCACGCCCATGTGGTCGCCGATGCGGATGGCCTGCATCTGGTTGTGCGGCTCGCCGCCATGGTTGGGAAACTGCGACCAGCTGGGCGTTGAGCCGGTCACGTAGTATTCAAAATACAAATACCCCTTGTCGCGCTGTGTGCCGCTGCCGGTGAGGGCGGGGAGGAGGGAGACGCCGTCGCACCAGGCGGGGGCGGTCACCCCTGCCGCCTCGGCAAAGGTCGGCATCCAGTCCCAGATGCCGCTCGGCGTGTCGATCTCGGCGATGTTGTTCTCGTCATTTGTCGCACCGGCGATGTTGCCCGGCCAGCGCACGATGGTCGGCACGCGGATACCGGCTTCCCAGACATCGCGCTTGATGCCCTCCATGTCGGCGTAGGATTCAAAGCTGCGTGGGTCGTTGCCCTCGTTGTGCGGGCCGTTGTCCGAGGAGAACACGCAGATCGTGTTGTTGTCGATGCCGAGGTCGTCCAGCAGCTGGAGGATGTCGGCGACCGAGTTGTCGATGCGCCGGATCATGCCAACGTGCTGCTTTTCCGCGGTGGTCCAGCTGCCGGGTATGTCCGGGTGGGTGTAGCCGTCGACCGTTCCTGTGCCGTCGGCCGTGCTGGCGTAGCGGACGCGCCCGCTGCCGTCGGTGGCGGTGGTCCACTGGATCCCGCCGGTGAGCCCGTAGGCGTGGTTGCCGCCGACGAGGTCCTCGCCCGGGTAGGCGACGGCCGGACGCTGCATCTTGAAGTGCGGCGTGTCGTAGGCGAGGTAGAGGAAGAAGGGCTGGCTGTCGCCGTCGTTGACCTCGTCGATGATGGCCTGCTTGGCGAAGGCCGTCCAGGCATCGGTGGTGTAGAGGTCGAGCGAGGCGTTGGTGACCTGCTGGTAGTCGTCGTAGATGTAAGCGGTTTTCTCGGTGGTTCCGTTGCGCGGGTAGTGCTCGTGTCCGTCGGCGTGGAACAGGTAGCCGAAGAAGCGGTCGAAGCCGCGGGCCAGCGGATGCGCCGCCAGGTTCTGCGAGCCGGTCCCGGAAAGGTTCACCGAGCCCTCGGATCCGGAGAGCCCGCCCTTGCCGACATGGATCGTCCGGTAGCCGGCCGCCTGCAGGATGCCCGGCAGCGTGTGGGTGTCGGGCAGCGGATTGTCGAACTGGTTGTCCCGCACCGCCGCGTGCCCCTGGTGGCGTCCCTGCAGGAGCGATGCGCGCGCCGGTGCGCAGACCGGCGCCGCCGTGTAGTGATGCGTCAGCTTTGCCCCCTCGGCCGCCATCTTGTCCAGCGCCGGCGTGTCAAACTGCTTGGAGACGCCGCGCTGGTCCTGCCAGAAGCTGCCCAGGTCGCCGTAGCCGAGGTCGTCCACGTAGAAGAGGATGATGTTCGGCTGCTGGGCGGAGAGGGCGGTGGCGGCGAGAAGGAGCAGCAGGCTCGCACGAAGGCACAGAGAGATAGAGGCACGGAGGGGATTTTGCATGGGAATGGGTGATTTCGGGAAGAAAAAAGGCCCGCCGGCGGGCTGCCAGCGGGCCGTCAAAGTGACCTTCTGCTTATTGTAAGGAGTGTCTCGGACTTAAGCGCGCATGCGACGGCGGATGACCACCAGTCCAAGCGCCAGCAGGCCGCCGATCAGCGCGTAGGTCGAGGGCTCGGGGACGACTGCGATGCCGTTGGCATAGATGGCGTCGAGCTCGGCCGCGGTCGCCGCGCCAGTGTAGATCGCCGCCATGTCGATGCCGCCGATGAAGTTGCGGCCGTCGACCTGAGCACCGCCAAGAACGATGTCCAAGAACGAGTCGCCGGAGCCCTTTGTTCCGGAGGTGTTGATCGCCCGCGCACCAACACTGGTGGGGGTGACAATGCCCGTTCCGCCGATGTAGAAGCTGGAGGTGTTGGTGTTGCCGTTGAAGATGGCGGCGACCATGGTCCAGCCTTGGCCGACAAGGGAAGTGCTGTCGTAAAGGAAGAAACCTCCCGAGACTTCGGCCCGCAGGTCGCCATTGGTATCCAGTAGCAAGCGCAAGTCAGCCCCGTTGGTCTGTCCGCCCTGGGGGGAATAGGAAAGTATTCCACCACCGGTGGTGTCCAACCCCGTCGGGTTAATCCAGGCAACAAAGGTCTTCGCGCCCGTTCCGGCGAGGCCGGTTCCGGAGACGTTTGTGTCCAGATCGTTGTTACCGCCGCTCGCGAAGGTCAGGGATGCGGTGGAATTCGGTGCCGGGCTGGCTGCACCCCAGGATCCGCCAACCGTGGAAATGGCCTCCGAGGCGGTTGCGGCAAGCGATGCGGACGGATTCGTCACCTGGTTCCAGGTTTCGCCCGCGCCGAGTTGGTACTGCGTGGTGGTGGTGCCGGTGCCTTCATTCAGGTCCCAGGCAGCGTACATGGAGATCGCGGCGTTGGCCGATACGGCAAGAAGGCCGGTCGTGGCCATGGTGATGAGGAGTGCTTTTTTCATAGTGGTGCTTCGCTGGGTTGGGAGTTATGTAAATGGTTGTAAGCCTACTTTAACCGATTTCCGGAATTCTGGCTTGAACCGGCAGGACAATCTTTTGTAAATATCGGACATGGCGGTTGGAAAAAAGCAGTGGATCAGCATACCGTTCTCGGTGCATGAGCGGCCGTATTTGAAGCGGGTGCTGAACGGGATCGAGGCGTATGCGCGCCAGCGGGGGAACTGGCGCCTGCGGCTGCCCTATTATTTTGCGATGACGCCGCTGTACGACATGGCGAAGGGGTCCGGGGTTGAAGTGGACGGGCAGATCACCGGGGTGCCGACGCGGGCGCACCTGAAGGGCATCCGCGAGCTGGGCCGGCCCTGCGTCCTGTTGAACTGCTCGCCACCGGTACCGGAGTGGGCGGGGAACGTGGAACTGGACCTGGGCGCGATCGCCCGGCTGGCGGTGGAGCATTTTGACAAGCAGGGATTCGCGCAACTGGCGTTCTTCGGATCGACGCACCCGGAGCGATCGGATCAACACCGGTACCGGGAGGCGGTGAGCGAGGCGGCCCGGCGGGCGGGAATGGCGATAACCGCCTTTGGCCAGTTGCCACCGGAGGGCGACTGGGGGGATCTGGCCGGACAGCAGGCGCAATGGGCGGACTGGCTGGGGCGCCTGCCCGCTGGGACCGGCATCATCTGCGGGGACGACGAAGGGGCGGCACGAATTTACCTGGCGTCTGAGCGGTCCGGGCGGGTGATCGGCGAGGACCTTTTTGTGCTTGGGGCCGGGAATGAGGAAACCCTGTGCGAGGCGATGACTCCGCCACTGAGCTCGATCCAGCTGGATTTCTTCGCCATGGGCTGGGAGGCCGCGGCCATGCTGGACGGAATCATGCAGGGCGGAAAGGTGCCGGTGGAATCCAAGCGCATTGCCTTTGCCTCCGTGATCGCGCGCCAGAGCAGCCAGCCGCAGGCGCACCGGGATGCGCGCGTCGAGCGGGCCCTCGGGATGATCTGGAAGGAATTGGGCGAGGGGCTGACCGTCGAGAAGGTGGCCATGCGCGTGCATATGGACCGGCGCCACCTGCACCGGCTCTTCATGGAGCAGCTTGGCCGCAGCCCGATGGCCGAGATCCAGCGCGCCCGGGTGGAAACCGCCAAGCGCATGCTCTGCGAGAGCACCGAGCACCTGTCGGCCATCGCAGCGGCCTGCGGCTTCTCCGACCAGGCCCACATGGCCCGCTCGATCAAGAAGGCGACCGGCCAGACGCCTGGCGAATTCCGCCTGATCGGCCGGAGGGGGTAGAATACTACTTTAGTATATTGAATTAGGAAGAAGGAGGGACAGGAAGAAGGAGGGACAGGTAAATAGTGGTAGTCAAAAATGACTAGACGGTTGGCTTGTCTGGTGTGACTGTCGGGCAGAGCCTTGATGAATGCGGAACGCGCGACTGACAGCGGAAGAGGGAAAAGATGGGCTGTACCATTGCATGTCCCGCATCGTGGGGGGTGAGTTTCTGCTGGGTGAGAAGGAGAAGGAGTTCTTTGTGCGCTGGATGAGGCGCTTGTCGGCCTTTCTGCAAATCGAGGTCCTCGATTACGTTGTGATGAGCAACCACTACCACCAGTTGGTGAGGGTGCCGGGAGTGATCGAGCTGAGCGATGATGAGCTCCTGAAACAGCTGAAGGCATACTACGGTGAAGAGAGCCTTGAGACCATGGTCTTTGAGGAGGCGCTCCAGCAAGGCAAAGAAGCCGTTGTACCACTGCGCAGGCGTTACCTGAAGCGCATGGGCAATATCTCGGAGTTTGAGAAAATCCTCAAACAGGGCTTTTCGAGTTGGTACAACCGCCGACACAACCGGCGGGGCACCTTGTGGATGGAGCGCTTCAAGAGTGTCCTTGTTGAGGACAGCAGGGAAGTGCGTGCCATTATGGCCAGCTACATCGACCTGAACCCGGTGCGCGCGGAGATGGTGGAGGATCCCAGAAACTACCGGCACTGCGGGTACGGAGCGGCCATGGGAGGGGATGAACGGTGCCGCCGGGGAATCATGGCCGTTACCGGAATAGGGGATTGGAAAAAGGCCTCTGCGGCCTATCGCCTGTACTTGATGGAACGCGGGCAGATCCAGGCCCGCAGTAAAAAGGGAGCAATCACCCGTGAGCTCAGGTTGGAGACCCTGCGACGCGAGGGGCACCTCCCCATCGGCGAGTTGCTCCGACTCAGAGTCCGCTACTTTTCCGATGGGTTGGTTCTGGGCAGCGAGCTGTTTGTGGGCATCGCCTTCATCCGATACCAATGACAAAGGCCAACGTCCGGTTGAGTTGAAGTAGCTGTTCGTCGTTGATGTGCCCGATGTGTTCACCGATTCTTTTCACGGCAACTGCCATCACCTTATCAACCATGATCTGTGAAGACTTGGTCAGGCCGTTCTCGGGTGTGGGTTCCACAAGTATCCGAAAAAGGGGAGCATCGGTGATCGTTCCTGTGAACGGACATATGATAACACTGGAAAATTGCTGCTTGTTCAAAGCGTCCGTTTGGACGATCACCGCCGGGCGTGGCTTTCCGAATTCTCCTGGAGCGGAAATTGAAATTGAGTAGATATCGCCACGTTTCATTCTTCCGGCCAGTCGGAAATCCGTTCCAGAAGGTCCAGGGTCTCATTCTCATCCTGCTGAGACAGGTTTTTCACTTGTCGCTCCAATTCTTCCATGAACCGCGGTGCCCGTTGGTCAGGGACCCAAATCTGCACTGGCCGAAGCCCCTGCTGCCGCAGCCGGGTCCGGTAATCCTTCATTCTTTGCGTGATTTGCCTGGTTGCCATAATTTGTAACATGTTACGTTTGGCGGCTTGCGTGTCAATGGGGAATCGCGAATTGAGATAGGGATTACAACAGAACACGATTAAACGCGACTCTGCTGGCTTGACTGTGCCTCTACCACGCTTGACTGGATGTTGACTGGGGACGGATTTATTTTCTCTCACGGCGGCACGGCGATCACGGAGATTATCTTCGGAATTCTGAAATGAATGGGATGGAACTTTTTGAATTTCCTCCGTGCGCACCGTGCCGCCGTGAGAGATAAATCCGAGCACTTAGACCTATGATTGGCGCCTCACTCTGGTAGATTAAAATCGCCATGAGAATACACGCCGATCACCCTACTTCGCCCTCTGGGCTACGCAGGGCATACCAACCCTACCGCAAGAAACCCTACGTCGCCCGATGGTATGAAGCGGCACCATCCTCCGCCAAGGCTTCGGATGGCAAGCTGCGCCAGCGAAATAAGTTCTTCGCCTCGGCGGCGGCCCGGGACGCTTTCATAGAGCAACTGAAACTGACCGCCCCGCCATACAAACATTTTTGTACAAGCCGGTTTGTACAAAGTGATTCATGCAATGGGAAGGCGTTCTTCAGGCGTCAGGCGGGCAAGGAATTCGGCACAGGGCAGGCACCGGATGCCGTCGCGATGGAGACGATCCCCGCCGCGGTAGAGCAGGATCCGTTGGCTTGAGGGGTAGTCCTCTCCAAAGGCCCGCAGGGCGCGCAGATCTTCCGGGCGGATGCGCGCGGAGTTCTTCACTTCAATGGCAAAGATGCCAGAGTCCCCGTAGACAACGAAATCCACTTCCACCCGGGAACGGGTCTGCCAGTAATACAGCATGTGATTGCCTTCCGCGTAATCACACCAGGCCCGCAGGTGTTGGGCGACCAGGCCTTCCAAGGCTCCGCCTCCGATTTCTTCCGGTGCATCCAGCGGACCGCTTGGCCGGTTCGCCCGGAACACGCCTGTATCGAAAAAATAAAACTTCGGGTGAGAGGCCATTTCCCTCTTGGCCCGTCTGGTAAACACATCCAGACGGAATCCCAGCAACAAATCCTCCAGGATCTGAAGATAACCTTCACAGGTTTTCCGCTTCACCTGACATTCCCGTGCGACATTGCTCAGGTTCAGGACCGCCGCGTGCGAAAAGCTCATCGCTTCCAGAAATCGCGCGAATCCTCCCACATCCCGGACAAGGCCCTCCTGCTGCACTTCTTCCCGCAGGTACAGGCCACTGTACGCCGCCAGGGTCCTTGCCGGTTCCTCCGATCCCCACACCAATGGCAGCATCCCGATCCGCATGGCCTTGGCCAAATCAAATTGCTTGCCCAGTTCAGCCGCGAGGTACGGATGCATCGACAAGTGCAGCGCACGCCCACCCAGCAGGTTCACGCCCGCCCGCCGCAATGTGCGCGCACTCGACCCGGTCAGTATGAATTGCTGGCCCATCTTCTTTTCAATGAGTCCATGCACGACTTCCAGCAGCTCCGGCGCCTTCTGCACTTCATCAATGACCACTTGGCTGCCGTCCGGATTGCCTTCCACCAGCTCCCGTAGCCGTTCAGGGCGCGCCACCATTTCCCGGTGCGTCGCCGGATCCAGCAGGTCCACCACCAGCGCCCCCGGGAACCGCTCACGGGTCCACACGGTCTTCCCCGTTCCCCGCGGGCCCAGAAGGAAGAAATGAGACCGGGGTGGATCGATAATTCGCCTGATGAACGCCATTTTGGGTCGCAAAATGGCGTAATGAGTGCCGAATGTCAAGAGCTCTCCTTGGCCAGGTGGAACGATTGGAACCATTACTGCGGGAAAGCGGGGCGCTCCCGGACGGCCTTTTTGTTTCATCTTCCTGCAGAATCGGGCGAATCGTTCCAATAAATTCGGCCTTCCGAGGAGGGTTCCTACGCTGCCGGGTCGGCCTGGAATCCTTTATTTAAAGGGGTTTCAGGGCAGCCTGCCCACGAGAGTACAGCTCCTGACAATCATTCCACAAAGGTTCGTAATCGGGTCCCAACCTCTCCGCCATACAAACATCTTTGTACAATCGGGTTTGTACAAGCTACGGTTGAAAGAGCGCTGGTGCATTTGTGGGGTCGAGGA
>JBNGDP010000111.1:0-11877 GCA_049975345.1 Oceanipulchritudo sp.
TGGATCCATCCTTGTTAAAGCGGTGGTAAACGAAGGGCTGAAGGTCCGCTGCCACGCCCTCAGCAGGAATTCCTGTGAAAGGACTGGGGCCGGGCTTTCAGCCCTCACCTGGGATTGTATCCATCACCCAGCCCTGCTCCCGCTTCGCCCTTGCGGGCTATGCGGGATCCGCTGGTATGGAATCCGGCCTTTGGCCGTCAAGGCGCACCGTCCGCCGCGATGAAATTTCCAAAAAATTCCACGATGAACCAAAGAAATAGAGGACTGTCCTTCGTCCTTAGTCCTTCGTCTTTCGTCCTTCGTCCTTCGTCCTTCGTCTTTCGTCCTTCGTCCTTAGTCCTTCGTCTTTCGTCCTTCGTCCTTCGTCCTTCGTCCTTCGACCGAATACACGGCCAGGGCGCCCCAGATCAGGGCGAAGCCGGCGAGGACACCTTTGTTGACGGTTTCGCCGTAGAGGAGGGCGAGGCCGAAGTGGCAGCTGGGGACGATGTACTGTCCCATGCCCATGGTGCTGAGCTGGATGCGCCGGGCGGCATAGGCGAAAAGCAGAAGGGGGACGAGGGTGACAAAGCCGACGATCGCCAGGAAGAACTGGGTGGTGGGCGTGGCGGCGAGGGCGGTGAGCGGTTGTTGGCCGGCCAGGATGATCAGCATGACGGCCGCCAGCGGCGAAAGCAGGAGCGTTTCCATTCCCAGACCGGTAAGGGGGCCCAGTTGGCTGCGCTTTTTCATGAGGCCGTAGCCGCCCCAGGTCAGGGCAATGCTGACTGCCGCGAACGGGATTGCCGCGGCCTGGGAAATGATGATGCCGACTCCCGCCGCGGCGAGGCCGACCGCGATCCAGCGCCGCGTGCCCAGATGCTCTTTTTCGACAAAACGGCCCAGCAGAACGCTGACCAGCGGGCAGAGAAAGTAACCGAGGCTCGATTCCAGAACCCGGTTGTTGTTGACCGCCCACATGAAGGAAAACCAGTTGACGGACAGCAGGGCGGCCGCAAGGAGGCTGTGGCGCAAGGTCCGGTTATTGCGCCACACCCTTGGAAAGTCCGCCCAGTCCCGGCGGACCCGCAGGATCAGCAGGCAGGAGGCCGCCGTCAGGATCAGCCGGCAGTACAGCAGCTCGTCGGCCCCGATGCTGGTGAGCAGCTTCCAGTAGACCGGAATCAGGCCCCAGATGGCGTAGGCAAGGATGATGGCGGCAAGGCCACGGGCGGCGGGCAGCATTTGGGATGATGATTGAGATTGGGATTGGGATTGGGATTGGGAGTTAAAATGATTTGCCATGCAAATTCAAAGGCCACAGGTTTGCGGTTTTGATCTTTAATAAATTCGAAACAGACATGGCAGAAGAACTGACAGGAAACGTACTTGTAGCGCAGAGCGGCGGTCCGACCGCGGTCATTAACGCAAGCCTTGCCGGGGTGATCGAGGAGGCCCTCAACCACGATTGTATCGAGGAGATCTACGGTGGTTTGAACGGGATCCTGGGGATCCTTCAGGAACGTCTCATCGACCTTGCCGAAGAGCCCCAGCAAGCCATCCGGGGACTGCGGTACACGCCTGCCTCGGCGCTGGGAAGCTGCCGCTTCAAGCTGAAAAAAGATGCTGATCTTCAACGGGTTGTTGAAGTCTTTCAGGCGCACAACATCCGGTATTTTTTCTACATCGGGGGGAATGATTCGCAGGACACCGCGGACAAGATTTCCAAGCTGGCGGCCTCCGTTGGATGGGAAATGCGGGTGATCGGGATCCCCAAGACGGTGGACAACGACCTTATTGTCACCGACCACACGCCCGGCTACGGGTCGGCCATCAAGAACGTCGCCACCATTGTTCGTGAGCTTGCCTGTGACGCCGAAGCGATGGGGCAGCACGACATGGTGTATATCCTCGAGGTCATGGGGCGCAGCGCGGGTTGGATCGCCGCCGGGGCCACCCTCGCCAAACGCCGTGACCATCCGAACGATCCTCCCCATCTTATCTATCTTCCCGAAGTCGCTTTCGAGACCAACAAGTTCCTCGATGATGTGGCGGAGGTCCTCAAGAAGGAAAAATACTGCCTGATCGTCGTCGGCGAGGGACTGGTGGACAGCGACGGGAATTACATCTCCACTTCCGATTCCGGCCAGGACAGCTTCGGGCATTCACAACTGGGTGGTGCGGGCGACTACCTGAAAAGCCTGATCGACCAGCATTTCACGGGCATCAAAACCCGTTCCTTCCGTCCGGGCCACTCACTCCGGGCAGCCGCGGTGACCGCCTCCAAGGCCGACAACGATGAGGCTTACCTTACGGGGCGAGCGGCCGTTCGTGCGGCCCTCGAAGGGATCACCGACAAGATGGTGACCCTGACCCGCGGGGATTCCGAGAGTTACGTCTGCGAGACCGGCCTGGCCGACCTCAGTGAAATCGCCAACGGGGTCAAGCACCTGCCGGCCTCCTGGATCAATGAGGACGGTGTCTCCCTCAACTACCAGTTCGTCAAGTACGCCCAGCCGCTCATCCAGGGCGAGGTCAGCATCCCCCACGAGAACGGGCTCCCCAATTTCGTCAAGCTGGGCAAGGTCCCGGTGGAGCAGACCCTGCCGCCCTACGAGATTACCGGTTAACGGGACTGCGGGCCCACCCTCAGGCCGGTTGGTAGACCCTTGTTGAAAGCGATGGCCGGATCAGGTCGTGGAACTCGCTGAGGGAGCTTATTTTTCCGAGAGCGAGCAGCTGGTAGGCCATGTTGCCGACGCTGGTCGCCTCGAGGTTGAAGCTCGTCACCCGCTTGCCGGAATAATCCGCCAGCATCTGGCAGAGCAGGCCGTTCTTGGAGCCGCCGCCGACGATGACGATGTTGTCGAACTGGGTGGATAGGATGCTTTCGAATTTCCGGGAGGTGGCGCTGACGCTGGCCCCCAGGCTTGCGCAGATCAGGGCGACGTAGCCGGGCAGGTCCTGCGGCGGCCTTGCTCCCCTCGATTGCAGCTGGGCGTCGATCGCCTCCTTCATGACCGGCGGATTGAAAAGGGACGCGTCGCCCGTGTCGATCAGCACCTCCGGCTTGCCGCATTCGGAGGCGGCGGAAATAAGGGCGCTCCATTCGGCGTCCGATTGCGGACGCTTGTCAAAGGAGGGAATGGTCCGTTCCAGCAACCAGAGGCCGAGCAGGATCTTGTTCGGCCGGTAGCCGCCGGTGCCGGTGCGTTCGTTGGAGACACCCAGCTCGAAGGCCTCCTCACCCAGGCAGGGCTTTTCCGTTATCCCGCCCGCCAGCATCCAGGTGCCGCTGGAGACAATCAGGCTGTTGCCGTCCAGCGGAATCGCCTCGAAGGCGCAGGAGGTGTCATGCCCCGGCACCAGGGCCACCTGCAGGTCGCCCAGGTCCCTCGATGTGGTGACCGGCCCCAGCAGGCGGCCGGCCGCCGCCGGCTGCCCCAGCCAGCCCTCCGGGATCCCGAAATAGGCAAGGGCTTCCCTTGACCACTCCCGCCCCTTGACATCCAGCAATTGGGTCGTGCTGGCGTGCGAGAATTCGCAGCCGCTCTTCCCGCTGAGGAGGAAATTGAAGTATTCGGGAAGGAGCATCACTTTTTCCCCGATCTCCCTCAGGCCCGGGAAGGCCTCGAGGGTTTCCATCAGCTGGAGTCCCGTGTTGTAGTTGACAAGGGGAAGGCCGGTCAGGTCGAAAAGGCGCCGCCCGCCCCCGCTTTCACGGATCCGTTTCAAGACCGGGTTGGTCCGCTCGTCCCGGTAGGCGTGCACAGGGAAGGCGAGGCGGCCCGTTTTGTCGGTAATGACATGGTCCACGCCCCAGGTGTCGACCCCGCAGCTGGCCAGTTCCGGGAAAAGCCGCCTGGCCTCGTGCAGGCCCTTCTGCACCTCCTCGAAAAGACGGCCCACATCCCAATAGAGATGCGGCTTGAGAGTGGAAAAGGAATTGGGAAAGCGGTGGGCTTCGGTCAGCTCGACCCCCTCGCGGGTGACCTGTCCGACGATAACGCGCCCACTGGTCGCTCCAAGGTCAATGGCGGCTACGGTGGTCTTCGGCATTGTGGTGATCGGGTTTTGAGGTTGGTGTTTTCAGCAAAGGATGAGTTCGGTTCCGTTTTCCTTCAGGGTCTGCCGGAGGAATCCGGATTTACCATTGGTGGTCACGATGGAGAGGCGGGACTGGTAGCGCGTGGTCAGGGTGAGGGAACGCTTTCCGAGCTTCGAGCCGTCCGCCACAATCAGGGTGCGCTGCGCTGACTGGATCATTTTTCGCTGGAAACTGGCCAGCATCGCGTTGCTGTTCCAGACCCCTTCCCCATCCAGGCCCGCGCAACCGAGAATCGCCATGTCGACACGCATCTCCTCGAGGGCGGATTCACAAAGCGGCCCGTACAGGACCCCGAGGCGGTTGTACAGGGTCCCCCCCGTCAGGATCGTCTCACAGGCGCTGACCTCGTTCAGCAGCGCCGCGATGGGAAGGGAGTTGGTGATGATGACCAGCCGCTTGTCGAGGATCGCCTTGGCCACCGCGTAGGTGGTCGTTCCCCCGTCGATCATGATCGTCATCCCGTCCTGGACAATCTCCGCCACCCTCGCCGCGATGCGATGCTTCTCCTCCGCATGCGTGTCGTCCTGGGTGATGAAATCGTACCCCCCTCCCGAGGTGTCCTCCACAAGGCTTGCCCCCCCATGGTGGCGGTGAATCACACCCGCCGCCTCCAGCTCGTTCAGCGCCCGCCGGATCGTCGAAAGGCTGGTGTCGAACTGCTTCGCCAGCACGTGCAGGTCCGCATACTTGTGCTCGCGGATGTAGGCCTCGATCAGGTCGAGGCGCTGCTTGTTGGTCATGGCCATTTATGGAAGAATCTGAACACTTTTGGCAGAATTTGTCAATGAACGGATGGGGTCGGTCCTTGGATTTTGGCCTTGAGGGCGACGTGCTCAAGGAGAGGGATGCAGGACATGGAGGACCACTTCGGGCGGACAATTGTAGCGGACGGGGATGTGGCAGGCGCCGGTCCCGGTGGTGGTATAGCCGGTCAGGGAGCGGTGGCGCCAGGGGCCGCGGAAGAGGGAACGGGGAATTGCTTCCATGCCGACGAGGGAGAGCCCGCCCGGCAGGCAAACCTGGCCTCCATGGGTATGGCCGCTGAGCATGAGATGGAAGCCCGCCTCCTGGGCGACCGGGGCGACCTGCGGGCTGTGGCTGAGGAGGATGCGCGGGGGGCCGTCCGGGCACTGGTGCGCGGCCTGAAAGACATCCTCCATGCGGAAAAGGTAGGGATCGTCGATACCGGCAAGGGCGAATGTTCCTTCCGGACGCTCGATGGTCACGGCTTCGTTGACCAGGATCGGCAAGCCCATCTCCTCGAGGGCGGCCCCGAGGCTGGCGGTATCATGATTGCCGAGGACCCCGAAACGGCCGTTTACCGGGGGAGGCAGGGTTTCCAGGACTTCCCGCATGAGGCGGAGGGCATGCCCATGGGTGGGATGGGCCCCCTCGCAATAGTCACCCGTAAAGACGGCCAGGTCGCAGCGCAGGCCGGCCAGGATCCGGCGCAGGGGGGGCATCAAGGCTGGATCCAAGTCGATGTGCAGGTCGGAAACCTGGAGGATGCGGTACCCGTCCAACCCGGTGGGCCAGGTATTGAGGGAATGGTCCCGGCGGGTGAGACGGAGATCCTGGAAATTCCGGTATCCGCGGGGGTACAGGCCGCTGGCCCGCAGGCTCCACCTCAGCAGACGGTAGGGCAGCGGGAGGGGCACGCGGCGGCCCGGTGTCCCGGGACCGCTGAATCCGAGGCGGCGGGCCTCGATCCGCTGTCGCCTTTCAATCCATTGGGATTCCCACCGGGAGGGAAAGTCGGCCCCCTGCCATTGCTGCGTCATCTTCCAGCAACTTGGCCTCTGAAGAGCCGCTATGCAAGGGCGCACTGCTCCCTTGACTTGTGAACGGGGCCGTTCAATTTGACCCTCCTGATGAGCACGGATAATCCAGAGCGACTGGCAATCGACGGCGAAGGCTTTCGCGTCGGTATTGTGGCTGCGCGGTACAATTTTAACCTTGTCAACTCGCTGCTGGAGTCGGTCCTCGAAACCCTGGACGGTTGCGGGGTGCGGCAGCAGGACATCGAGACCCTGCGGGTGCCGGGCTCCAACGAAATCCCCTACATCGCGGCGATGATGGCCAAGACCGGTTCCTTCGATGTGATCATCGCCCTGGGCCTTATCATCGCCGGTGAAACCGAGCACCACAGCATCATCGCCCACTCCACCGCCCACGCCCTCCAGTCGGTGGGCATCCGCTTTGAAATCCCCGTCGTCAACGGGATCATCACGGTACAGAACCTGCGGCAGGCGGAGGACCGGATCACCGGCGAGCTCAACCGCGGGGCCGAGTTCGCGCATACCGCCCTCGAGATGGCGCAGGCCAATGATTCCATGCTGAAGCGTATTCTCGACCAGGACATGGAGGATTTTCCCGACGACCTGGACTGGATGGACGACCTCGAGGAGGACGACCCGGAGGACTGGCGCAAATGAGCCTGCGCCGCGACAACAGGGTGGCCGCCATGCAGTTCCTTTTCCAATGGTCCATCAACCGGACGGACGACCTGCCCGGGGCCCTTTACCTCTTTTTCAAGGAGATGGAGCAGCCCCGCGATTATTACGCCTTCGCCGAGGAGCTCATCCACGGAACCATCGAGAACATCGGTGAGGTCGACACCGTCATCCGGAAATACCTGCGCAACTGGGATTTTGAGCGCATCGCGAAGATCGACCTGGCGATCCTCCGGCTGGCCATCTACGAGATGCTCAAGCGGCGGGACATTCCGCCCATCGTCTCGATCAACGAGGCCATCGACCTTTCCAAGGAGTATTCGATCCCCGACGCCAAGCGCTTCATCAACGGGATCCTCGACCAGTTCAAGCTGACCCTGGACCGCCCGCTGCGCACCGCCGCCCAATGAAGTCCTTTTTCAGCAAGTTCAAGGAGGGGCTCCGCAAATCAACCCCCACCTTCCAGAAGGCCTTCGGGAAGGTCGGGGGGCTTTTCGGGGGCGCGCGCATCGACGCCTCCACCCTCGATGAACTGGAGGAGGCGCTCTACACCGGTGATTTCGGCGTGGAGACGACCGAGGAAATCCTCGACGCAATGCGGGAGGCCTACAAGACGGAGAAGGAACTGCGCGGGCAGGAGGCCGCCCGCATCGGAACGCATGTGCTGGAACACGCCCTGGAAGGATCCGAGGGACGCTTCGCGCCGGACGCCGCAAGGCCGCAGGTGATCGCCCTGGTCGGGGTGAATGGTAGCGGGAAAACCACGACAGCCGCGAAACTGGCACACCTCTTCAAGGCGGAAGGCCTGCGCACCGTGGTCGGCGCCTGCGACACCTTCCGCGCCGCGGCCAACGAGCAGATCCGGACCTGGTGCGAACGCCTCGACGTGGAGCTGGTGGCCAGCCAGCACGGCGCCGATTCCGCGGCCGTCGCCTACGACGCCTACGAGGCGGCGAAAAGCCGCGGGGCCGACATCCTGATCCTCGACACGGCGGGCCGTCTGCACAACAAGGCCAACCTCATGAAGGAGCTGCAGAAGCTTCGCCGGGTCCTGCAAAAGCACGACGAAAAGGCGCCGCACCATGCCTGGCTGGTGGTCGACGGCAGCATCGGCAGCAATTCCATCGAGCAGGCCCGCGTCTTCCACGAGTCTTTCGGGCTCACGGGGATCATTGTCACCAAGCTGGACGGGACCAGCCGGGGCGGCGCCCTTGTCGGGATCTACCGGGAATTGAAACTGCCGATTTACTTTGTCGGCCTCGGGGAGCAGCCCGAGGACCTGCAGCCGTTCTCAATTCATCACTACACGCACGCGCTATTCGGACTGGAGGATTGACCATGGTTCTGGAATCACTCGATGTGTCGCTCGGCGAGCGGTCGTATCCCATCCGCATCGGCCGCGACATGGCCGGCGAGCTGGCCGGGCTTGTCGCCGCCAATTGCGCCGAGGGCCGCAAACTTGCGGTCATCACCGACGCGAACGTCGCCGCGACGCAGGCCGCCTTCATCAAGGCCACCTTCGGCGACCTGCCCGTGCTCGCCCTTCCCGCCGGCGAATCCACCAAGTGTTTCGCCCAACTGGAGCGCTGCTGCGACTTTCTCGCCATTGCCGGACTCGACCGCGGCGGGCGCGTGTTCGCCGTCGGCGGCGGCGTGATCGGCGACCTTGCCGGCTTCGCGGCCGCCTCCTTCTTCCGCGGGATCGGGTTCTACCAGGTGCCGACCAGCCTGCTCGCCATGGTCGACAGCTCCGTCGGCGGCAAGACCGGCATCAACCTAACCTGCGGAAAGAACCTCGTCGGCGCCTTCCACCAGCCGCTCGCCGTGTATGCGGATTTGGATACACTGATGACCCTGCCGCCGCGTGAGTTCAGCGCCGGCATGGCCGAGGTCATCAAGCACGGGCTGCTCGCCGACGAATCCCTCTTCGAGGATCTGGAAAACGGCCCCCGGCTCGATGCCTCCAGTGAAAATCTTCCCTCCGTCATCCGCCGAAATTGCGCGATCAAGGCGGGCGTCGTCAGCGCCGACGAGCGCGAGCAGTCGAAGTCCGGCGGCCGCGCCCTCCTGAACCTCGGCCACACCTTCGGCCATGCCATCGAGGCGGTCGCCGGCTACGGCACCTACCTCCACGGCGAGGCCGTGGCCATCGGCCTCCTGCTGGCCTGCCAACTCTCGGAACGGCTGGGGATGGTTGACCGGTCCGTCGCGGAACGGACCTCCGCGCTCCTCGCGAAGTACGACCTGCCAACCCGCCTGCAGGAAACGCTTCCACTGGAGGACCTCCTTGCGGCGGCGCGCAAGGACAAGAAGGCACGGGCCGGAAGGATGCTCCATGTGACCCTTTCCCGTATTGGAAAAGCTGTGACAACGGAAGGAGTGGAGGAAGACGTCCTGAGGGCGTTGTGGAAGGACGCGGGCTCGGATTCCTGATGCCTGAGCCATGGAAATCGCGGTCATCATCAGCACGTACAACTCCCCGGACTGGCTGGAGAAGGTCCTCTGGGGCTACAGCGTCCAGACCTTGCGCAATTTCACGATCATCATCGCCGATGACGGTTCGGGCGGGGAGACCAGGCAGCGCATCGAGGGCATGCGCCGGCAGTTGCCGGTCTCCCTGGTCCATCAATGGCACGAGGCGCCCGATTACCAGAGGCAGAAAATCCTCAACCAGTGCATCCGGTCGACCGGGGCCGACTACCTGGTTTTCACGGACGGGGATTGCATTCCGCGGAACGATTTCCTCGAGGTGCATGCAAGCTTCGCGCAACGGGGCTTCTTCCTCTCGGGCGGCTATTGCAAGCTGCCGATGGAATTGAGCAAACGCATCAGCCCGGAGGACATCTGTTCCCGGCGCGTCTTCTCGCGGCGCTACCTGTTCGCCAACGGATTGCGGGGACCTTCCCAGTGGATGAAGCTCTTGCCGGCCGGCCCGGTCCCGGCCCTGCTGGATTTCCTCACCCCCACCAGGCCGACCTGGAACAACTGCAACAGCTCCGCCTTCCGGGAGGATATTGTCGGTGTGAACGGATTTGATGAGCGGATGAAATACGGCGGATCGGACCGGGAACTCGGGGAGCGCCTCTGGAACCGCGGATTGAAGAGCAGGCAGATCCGCCACCGCGCCATCTGCCTGCACCTGGACCACTCCCGGGGATACGCCACGCCGGAATCCATAGAACGGAACATGGAAATACGAAGGCGGACCGTGGCGGAAAAGAGAACCTGGACCAGGCATGGGATCATCCAGGGCCTCCCGCAATCCTAGCCTGCCTTATTCATGAGCTAGACCATGCCGCTTCCTCTCATAGTTTTCGCCACCTACTGGAATGAGATCGACTGGATCCGCGCCTCCCTGGCCCAGATCGAGGCCCTCGACCCGATGGAAGCCTTTCTTTGCGACGGATGCTTCGACTCGGGGCATGTCAACCGCTCCACCGATGGAACCAGGGAAATCATCGGGGAATTCACCGCCGCCCGTCCGCATTGGAAACGGTTTGACGCCATCCGCCTGCGGCGGGGGGAAGCGCCCGGGGCCCTCTTCCGGATGACCCGGCCCGCCGGTCCGGAATGGACCCCGTACACGCTGTTTTCCAGCCTGAGAAACGGCGTCAAGAAGAACCTGTACCGGATCAACCAGGCGATCACTTTCGGGGCCATGATGAAACAGTCCGAATACTTCCGTCCGGGCAGGTGGTTCATGACCGTCGATGCCGACCAGTTCTATCCGGATTCAATGATCGAGCGTTTTCGGGAGATCCTGCGGAACCCGGGCGATACCGGATTGATCACGGCAGGCGAAATGACCTTTTTCAAGGATTTCAGCACTTTTGTGAGAGGGTATGAGAAGCGCCGCTACAACAACATGCCCCATCGCATCTATGAAAACACCCAGGTGTTTCCGACAAGGCTGTTCAAGCTCGCCGGCTTTTGGAAAGCGCGCCTCTACGAGGATGCCGTGCCCTGCGTCGATGTCGGGGAGTACCATCATTACCGTTTTCGCAAGGGAGCGCGCCAGGAGATGACCTACCAGTTGGGGGACCGAAAGCCGCCGCGATCCGAGCGGTTTGCCAATCCGGTCACCTTCCAGGGGCCGCTGTCTTCGGTGGTCTCCCGGTATTACAAGGGGTAGGGCCACCCTCCCAGGATGTCCCGGTAGACCCTGTTCAAGGCGCGACTTTCCCTTTCGATGGTAAAGTCCTCCAGTATCCGTGAGCGGGCCATTCCGCCCATTTCCGTCAGGCGGGCCCGGTTGCCGAGGGCGGTGTCCGCGGCCTGGGCCAGTGCATGCGGATCCCCGGTGGGCACCAGCCATCCGTCGATTCTGTCGCGGATGATCATTTCCCAGGCGCCCGCGCGGGTGGCGATCACCGGCACTCCGCTGGCCATGGCCTCGAGACAGGTCAGCCCGAACCCTTCGTTGCGGGAGGCGCAGACCACCAGCGACATGCGGCGGAACCAGAGGGGAATTTCCTCGAAGGGAAGCTTTCCCATCCAGCGGAAGCGCTCCTCCAGCCCATGCTTCCGGATGAGCGATTTCATTTCCTCGGCAAACGCCCGGTGTTTCGGGGTAACCTGCCCGACAATGACCGCGGTGTACTCCGGATGATCCGGCAACACCGCGCACAGGGCCTCGACGAATTCACGGATCCCCTTTTGCGGGCGGACACGCCCGAAAATGCCGATGCCGTGTTTCCCGGGAAGGCCCCCTTCCCGCCAGGCCCGCCCCCGGTCTTCCGCCGGATGGTAGGTTTCGCTGTCAATGCCGTGCGGGATGATGGCGTCCGGCTGGCGGACGAGGAAGGAGGCGGCGCGTGGGGAGGTCGATAGGAGCGTGTCCATGTGACGGTAGAGGAATCGGGTGAGCCGGCTGTGGCGGCGCTGGGCCGTGGAGGTGAAAACCAGGTGGAGCCGGCAACCGAAGACCCATTTCAGCAGCAAGCCGGCCACCATCTCATTGTTCCGGCGGGCATGGAAGATCCGCGGCCGGCCGGTGGGCAGCGGCCGGCGTCCGATCCGGACCAGCTCGGACCAGCCCAGATGGGGGATTTCAATCGGAAGGGGCGACCCGACAACAGCGAATTCGAGCTCCTTTGCCTGATGCGGAACGACCTGCGCAACCGTCGAGGTGATGCCGGAAAAGCGCCGGTTCAGGTTGGGGATGATCACCTCGATCTCGGACCGGCTGGAATCCTTCATGGCTCACAAGATTGGGCTCCTGGCAGAAAAGGCGCAATGGCAATTCATACCATCGGGAACGGTATCGGATCGGGATCGCTATCGCTATCGGTATCGGTATCGGTATCGGACAACCTTTCCCCAGCCTTGAAGTCGGTC
>JBNGDP010000112.1:0-11795 GCA_049975345.1 Oceanipulchritudo sp.
GATCTGGAGCGGGAATCGATTCCCGCGCGGGCCGTGGTCAGCCGCTATATCGGCGACCCGCTGCTGCGGGAGATGCTGTTCTGTCCCCTGATGTATTACGGGAGCGCCCGCGAGGGGGACATGGACCTGGAGCAGTTCGTGACCCTCTGGAAGGCGATTTTCGAACAGGGCTTCGGGCGTCCCCGAGCGGGTGTGCGCGCGATCATCCGTCTGTTGCTCGACCGGTATCGCGCGCTGGGCGGTGAGCGCCGCATGAAGTCTGCGGTGCGGAGGATCCACCATGACGGCCACCGGGCCCGCGCCGTGGAGCTCGAAAGCGGCGAGCTCCTGCGCGCCGCGACGATCATCTCGACCGTGGGCCGGGCGGAGACGGAAGTACTCTGCGGTTCGGAGGAATCCGCCCCGGAGGTCAAAAAGCACGTGGGACGGCTCAGCTTTGCGGAAACCATCAGCTTTCTGCGTTGCCCGCCGGCCGACCTTGGCTGTGACGAGACGATTGTCTTTTTCAATGACAGCGAGCGCTTCCACTACGAGCATGCGCGGGAACGGATCGACTTGCGCAGCGGGGTGGTCTGCTGTCCCAACAACTACCTGTATCCGGACGGGGCGGACCTTCCGGAAGGAATTCTCCGGGTCACCGTACAGGCTTCCTATCCCTTGTGGGCCGGACTCCCGGAAGAGGAGTACCAAATGGAAAAGCAGCGTTGGTTTCCCCGGATTGTGGAGAGCGCCCTGCGCTTTGTTCCCGGTGCCACCCTGCCGGCGGTGTCGGCAGAGACGGTTTTTACCGACATGTTCACCCCGCGGACGATCCGGAAATTCACCAGCCATCTCGGCGGGGCCGTGTACGGCTCCCCGCATAAATTGAGGACGGGCCGGATGCGCCTTGAGAATCTTTTCCTGGCCGGCACGGACCAGGGCTTTCTGGGCATCGTCGGGGCCATGCTCAGCGGGATCAGCATGGCCAACCGCCACGTCCTGGCCGGCGGCAACAACGGAAAGGAAGCCCATGGAGGTTGACAAGGTAAACGCACAACGGGTGCGGGAGTTCTACGGGGATCCGGTAGTGGTGCGGCATTACCAGCGCGCCACCGCCAATATCGGCCTGTGGGAATCGGAGGAAATCGTCTTCCGCCGGGTGTTCCGGCCGGAGGACCGGATCCTCGAGCTCGGCACCGGTACCGGGCGCATCGCCCATGGCCTGGCGGAACTGGGATTCCGGCACCTGATGGGGATCGACTTGTCCCGGGAAATGATCATGGAGGCCCGCCGCATCAACAAGGTCCTCGAATCCGGGGTCGCCTTCCGCCAGGGGGATGCCACCCACCTGAAATTCGAGGACGGGCTTTTTGACGGGGCGATTTTCGGATTCAACGGACTGATGCAGATCCCCGGTCGGGAGTCGCGCCGCTGCGCCCTGCGGGAAATCCACCGCGTCCTCCGGCCAGGCGGGGCCTTCGTCTTCACGACGCATGACCGGAATTTCTCCAGCCAGCGCCGCTACTGGGAGCGGGAGAAGCAGCTCTGGGACAGGGGCAAGCAGAAGAGGGAACTGATCGAATTCGGCGACCGCTTCGACGAGACCGAGCTCGGAAAGCTGTACATCCACATTCCCACGCCGGAGGAAGTCCGGGCGGAACTGAACGCCTGCGGATGGAAATGCGAATGGGATTCCCTGCGTTCCGCCATCGCCCACGAGTCCCCGTCCACCCGGCAGTTTTCGGACGAATGCCGGTTCTGGGTGGCGCGCAAGCCCGCGGTTCAACCGGGCAGGGAGCGGGTCATCCCTCCGGAATGCCCAGAACCCGCTCCTTGAAGTAGATCGCCTCGCGGCGCCGGATGTTCGGGGAACGGATCTCCGGGTAGGGGAGTTCGATTTTTCCCCCGGCGGAAAGGATCGCCTCCTCGGTCTTGATCTGCCGCGTTTCGAGCATCTCACGCTGCTCCTTGAGCTGCCGGTTTTCCTCGGTGAGGGCGACCAGTTGCTGTTCCTGCTGCTCGATCCTCTGCTTGAGCTCGACCGCCTCACCGGGGGCGATCCCGGCCGCTTCCTCCTCCTCGAGGGTGGCGAGGGCCAGTTGCGCCTCGCTCTGGGCGACCTCCAGATCCCGGATCCTCGATTCGAGCAGGGCCTGCCCTTCCTCCGCTTCGCGACGCTCGGCTGCTTCCCTTTTCAGGCGGGCGTTGAGCTCATCGACCAGCTTCTGGCGCTCCATGCGCTCCTTTTCCGCCTGGGCCTCGGCCATCTGACGCGCCTCGCGCGCCTGCCTGGCGAGTTCCTCGCTTTCCTCCTGCTGCCGGCGGAGGTCCTCCTGGATCTCCGTGAGCCTCTCCAGTTCCTGGGTCAATTGCTCCATTTGCTCATCCATGATGTCTTCCTGTTCCGTCAATCGGCTCCGGTTCACGAAAAAGAGGGTGAAACCGGCAACAGCCAGCAGGGCGAGAATGGCAATCAGGCTATACAGTTTATCCATTTAATGATCTCCTCAGCCTGAAATTATTCAGGCCCGGCAGGGATTCGCAAGATTAAATCAGGCCGGATTTGGCGGATCCTGGCCGGGCAGATCGAGCTGGCGGCCGCCTTCGGGCTTCAATCCCACAACGTTCCATCCGCGGATGGTGAGGACACGGCCCTGCGGGGTCCGCTGCAGGTACCCCTCCTGGATCAGGTAGGGCTCGTGCACCTCCTCTAGGGTGTGCTGTTCCTCGCCGACGGCCACGGCGATGGTACCCAGCCCGACCGGGCCCCCGTTGTAGTGGCGGGCCATTACGGACAGGATGCGCTTGTCCATTTCATCGAGACCGCATTCGTCGATTTCCAGCAGGGAAAGGGCGGCGTGGGCCACCTCGCGGGTGATGACCCCATTGGCCCGCTCCTCGGCGTAATCCCGGATGAAGTGGATCAGGTTGTTGACGATGCGCGGGGTACCCCGGGCGCGACCGGCGATTTCCCGTGCCCCGTCCTTCTCAATCGGGACGTTCAGCAGTCCACAGGTACGGTGGACGATCTTGTCGAGGTCCTCGCGCCCGTAGTAATCAAGGCGGGACTGCAGGGTAAAGCGGCTTCGCAGGGGTGCGGTCAGGAGGCCCATGCGGGTGGTGGCCCCGACCAGGGTGAAGCGGGGAATATCCAGCCGCACGGAACGGGCGTTGGGTCCCTGGTCCAGCATGATGTCGATCCGGTAATCCTCCATCGCGCTGTACAGGTATTCCTCCACCGTCTTGGGCACCCGGTGGATTTCATCGATGAAGAGAATATCCCCCTCGTTCAGGTTGGTCAGCATGCCGGCCAGATCACCGGGCCTTTCGATGACCGGGCCGGCCGTGATATGCACCTCGGTCCCCATGACCCTTCCGATGATGTGGGCGAGGGTGGTTTTTCCGAGCCCCGGCGGCCCGCTGAGCAGAACATGGCCCATGACGTCGTTGCGCTTTCGGGAGGCACCGGTCATGATCAGGAGGCGCTCGACAGTCTTGGGCTGGCCCGTGAATTCCTCGAAGGACGGCGGCCGCAGCGCGGCATCCCGCTTATCGTCGCGGGCGAGGGCCTCGGTAAAAAAGTCAGTGCCCTTGGGAGGATCCTGCATCTCAGCCGTCCTCCTTCAGTTCATTGGGGAGGGCCGCCTCCGGCAGGCGCTCGATATGCGCGCCCAGCTGGTTCAGTTTCTCTTCCAGTCGCTCATATCCGCGGTCAAGGTGATAGATGCGCTGGATCCAGGTGGTTCCCTCGGCGGCCAGACCGGCAAGGACAAGGGCGGCGCTGGCGCGCAGGTCCGAGGCCATGACCGGGGCCCCGTAAAGGCGTTCCACCCCCTTGACCACGGCGGACGACCCCTCCATGGAAACGTGCGCTCCCATCCGCAGCAACTCCGGCACGTGCATGAACCGGTTGGGATAGACCCGTTCGGTGATGAAGCTGAGCCCCGGGGTAAGGGTCATCAGCGCAAGCATCTGTGCCTGCAGGTCGGTCGGAAAGCCCGGGTGGGGGAGGGTGATGATCTCCACCGGATTGCGCGGAGCGTTGTTCTTCCCGACGGTAATCCTGTTTTCATCCGGACGGCAATCCAGCGGAACGCCGGAGGATTCCAGGGCATCCAGCAGGGCCCGCATGTGGCCGGGGACGACGTTTTCCACCGTGACCTCGCTGTTCGTGATGGCCCCGGCCAGGAGAAGGGTGCCGGCCTCGATGCGGTCCGGGAGCACCTCGTGCTCGCAACCCCCGAGTTGCCGCACCCCTTCGATCTTCAGGTAATGGCTGCCGATCCCCCTGATCCTCGCCCCCATCCTGATTAGCATCTGGCAGAGGTCGACCACCTCGGGTTCACAGGCTGCGCTTTCGATCCGGGTTGTTCCCGGTGCGAGAACCGCAGCCATGATCATGTTGGCGGTGCCCGTCACGGTGGATCCGTGCCGTCCGCCCAGGTACAGGTAGTCTCCGCGCAACTTCGTCCCATCCACATGGACGTACCCGTTGCGGATGGCCGTTTCGCAACCAAGCCGGCGCAGCCCCTTCAAGTGCAGGTCGATGGGGCGCGGGCCGATGACGCATCCCCCCGGAAGGGATACCTCCGCGCGCCGCAGCCGCCCGATCAGGGGACCCAGGAGGCACACCGAGGCGCGCATGCGCCGGACCAGTTCATAGGGCGCCTTGTATTGCACCTCACCCGCCTGCACTTCCCAGCTTTGCGGGGCGATCTGCTCCACCCGTGCCCCCAGATAGCGCAGGATCTTGGCCATGAAGTGGATATCCGTGAGATCCGGTACCCCGTGAATCCGGCATGGCTGATCCGTCAACAAAGTCGCGGCAAAGATCGGCAAGGCGGCATTCTTGGCCCCGCCGGCGGCCACCGCGCCCCCCAGCGATCGGCCCCCCTCGATTCGAAAAACATCCATCGCCGGAGGTCCTAGCCGGAGTGACCGGATCCCTGGTTGTTTCCCCTGCCGCCCCTCGGACGGCGGCTCCGGTTGCGGCGGTTCCGGCTGCTTCCTCCGGACTTCCCTTTCCCTTCCTGGGACGATTGCGGCTTTCCCGCATCCTTAGTATGGGACGGCTGCCCCTGGTGCTTGCCCTGGCCTTGGGGCTTGCCCCGTGAGCGGTTCCGTTTCCGTCGCCTTTTCTGGCCGCCTTCCCCATCCGGCGGCCCCTCCTTTTTTCCCTGCTCGGGCCGCCGCTCGGATCCGCCCCCCCGTTTCCGGTCCGGGCGGGGTTTCCTTCTCCGCTCACCTTTCGGACTGTCGGTCGTCTGCTTTCCGAAAAGCGACTTCAGCCACTGGAGAAACCCGCGCTTGCGGGATTTCCAGGTGTGCCGCTTGCTGCGGCGGTTCAGTTTCCGGTTGGTCAAGCGGAATTCCTTCTCCATTTGCTGGACGGATACCGGCTCAATCTCCACCCCCGGGAAGGCCGGGGCCTTTTCCCTTTGCCGCTCGGGGGCCTGGGCCCGCCTGCGGGGGCGGTAATCCGCCGCCTGAAGGGAGTGCGGCGCTATCGGGATGATCCGCTGACGGCCTCCTTTCGGGTTTCTTGATTCGTATTGTTCGAGATTTTCAAAGTGCGGCATAATCTGGGTCCTCGCTTCTTTGATTGAAGGGCAAAAGCTCCTTTTGCAGCAAGATAAAAGCTTCCTCAGTCTTGTCTTGCCCTCCCGGGGCCTTCGGCGCATCAACAAGGGATGGACAAGATGGAAGCCATTTTCAGCATGCAGGCCGACCTGAACCGCCGGATTGGCGTCGAACTGGAGAACCTCGACGAAGCCGGCAAGACGGAGTGGGTTTTGAATTATTCCCGAGCGATGCAGCAGGAACTGGCCGAATTGATCGATTCGGTCCCCTGGAAATGGTGGGCCAGGTACCAGGAATTCGACGAGCAGAACGCCCGCGTCGAAGTGGTCGACCTGTTTCACTTCCTCGTCTCCCTGGCACAGGTCCTCGGCATGAGCGCCGGGGATGTCTACGAGGCCTACGCGAAGAAGAACAAGGTCAACCATGACCGGCAGGCCAGCGGCTACACCGCCAAGGACGAGGCGGATTCAAGGCATATTTAGGACTAAGGACTAAGGACTAAGGACTAAGGTCGCCCTGTTTGTGTTTGAATGTTGACCTTTAGCGGGTTTCCTGAATTTCCCAGGGCTCTTTCATACGGCCCCGTTGGGGCCATTTCGGGGTCGCGACCTCTTGGAAATTGTCCAAAATTCAGACCCGCCCCTGGGCGTGACAGATTGCCGGGCCCTCCTGAACCGAGTGCCATTCTCCTTAGTCCCTCGTCCTACCAATACATCCGGTGCTTCGGCTTGAGGGGGAGTTTGCCGCGCCAGTAGAGGATGAGGAGACCGCCGAAGAGCATGCCTCCGAGATGGGCGAAATGGGCGATTCCGGTTCGCAGTCCGGAGATGCCTAGAAACAGTTCCAGGCCCCCGAAAATGATCACGAAGTAGCGGGCCTCCATGGGGATGGGGGGGAAAAGGAGCATGATCCGCCGGTAGGGAAAGAGCATACCGAAGGCCAGCAGGATCCCGAAGGTGCCCCCGGAGGCCCCGATCGTCGGGTAGGGATTGCCCCCGCCCCGCAGGGAGAGGGTACATACCATCAGCTGGATGATTCCGGCCCCGACGATGCAGGTAAAATAATAGATGCCGAAGCGCCTGGATCCCCAGCGCAGTTCGATCTCCCGGCCGAACATCCACAGGGCCAGCATGTTGAAGAATATGTGGGCGAAGTTGCCGTGGAGAAACCCGTAGGTGAGAAGCTGCCATGGATAGAAGCTCACGTCGGCCCCGGCGAGGAATCCCCGCTCCTGCGCCCAGGCCTCGATGCCGAGGGGCCAGAGGGCGAGGTATCGTTCCAGCAGTCCGCCGGTGCTTGCCCGGAAGAAACTCTGCAGGAAAAAGAGCATCCCGTTGGCGATCAGCAGATTCAGGATGAGGGGCGGAACGATTGGGTTGCTGTTTCGGTAGGAATCGTAGGCCATTGCTGGAAAAGTGTAGACAGCTTTGCCGCAATGCAACCCCGGGATGAATTTGACGGGGTTTTCCGTTTCTTCCCGGTTTTCTCAAATGCAGGTTTGCCAATCCGGAAGCGACCTCCCATATTTCCGGTTCTTTTCATCGATCAAACCTGATATCTGAAACCTGAATCTGAAACGAAGAATCCATCATGGCCTTATCCAAAGACAGCAAAGCACCGCAATTCACCCTCAAGCGGAAGACCGCGGAAGGGCTTGAAGAAATCTCCCTCAGTGACAACCTCGGCAAGAAAAAGACCGTCCTGCTCTTTTTTCCGCTGGCCTTCACCAGCGTATGCCAGGAGGAGCTCTGTTCGGTTTCGGCCGGCCTGGACCAGTACGAGTCCCTCGACGCGGAGGTCTGGGGCATCAGCGTGGACAGCCCCTTCGCCCAGGAAGCCTTTGCCCGTTCCGCCGGCATCACCATTCCCCTCCTTTCCGATTTCAACAAGGAAACCGCGGCCGCCTATGACGTCCTGTACGAGGATCTACTCGGTCTCAAGGGGGTCGCCAAGCGCAGCGCCTTTGTCATTGATGCGGACGGTACCATCGCCTACAGCTGGTCCAGCGACGATCCCAAGCAGCTGCCCTCCTTCGAGGAAATCAAGGGCGCCCTCCAGTAGATTTTGCAATGAGTTCCGCAACTGATCCGTTTTCCGTGCGCCGGGCCTTTCGGTCCGGCCAATTGTACAGCTTGCCGGCCCTTGAGGAGCAGGGCATGGGGAAAATTTCCCGTCTGCCGGTGAGCATCCGCGTCGTCCTGGAGTCCGTGCTGCGCAACTGTGACGGGCAGCGCGTGGGCGAGGAGGATGTCCGCGCCCTTGCCGGCTACGATGCGGGGAATCCCGGCACCAAGGAGATTCCCTTCGTGGTGAGCCGGATTGTGCTGCAGGACTTCACCGGCGTTCCGCTGCTGGTGGACCTTGCGGCCATGCGGGACGCGGTGAAGGATGTGGGCGCGGATCCCGCCCTCATCGAGCCGCTGGTGCCGGTCGACCTCGTCGTGGACCACTCGGTCCAGGTGGACCGGGCAGGCACGCCGACGGCCTTCGCCGAGAACCTGAAGATCGAGTTTGAACGGAACCGGGAGCGGTACGAGTTCCTCAAATGGGGCCAGCAGGCCTTTGACACCTTCTCCGTGGTCCCCCCGGCCATCGGGATTGTCCACCAGGTCAACCTCGAGTACCTGGCCCGGGTCGTTTTTGAAAAGGAAGGCGTGTACTTTCCGGACACCCTTGTGGGAACGGACAGCCACACGACGATGATCAACGGCCTCGGCATTGTGGGCTGGGGCGTTGGCGGCATCGAGGCGGAGGCCGGGATGCTGGGCCAGCCCATCGCCTTCCAGACCCCCGAGGTGATCGGGGTGAACCTCACCGGAGCGCTCCGGGAAGGGGTGACCGCCACGGACCTGACCCTGCGGATCACCCAGATGTTGCGCGAGGAAAAGGTGGTCGGCAAATTTGTCGAGTTCTTCGGGGAGGGCACGGCCAGCCTGTCCCTTCCGGACCGTGCCACCATCGCCAACATGGCCCCCGAGTACGGCGCCACCATGGGCTATTTCCCGATCGATGAGAAGACCCTGGATTACCTCCGCATGACCGGCCGGTCGGAGGAGTCGATTGACCTGGTGCGCGGCTACTACACGGCCCAAGGACTGTTCGGCATCCCCCGGGAAGGGGAGATCGACTACACCAAGGTCCTGGATCTGGACCTGGAAAGCATTGTTCCGAGTGTTGCCGGACCAAGGCGGCCGCAGGACCGCATCGATGTGCCAAGGCTCAAGGACACCTTCAATTCCCTTCTCGACGCCCCGGCCGCCGAGGGTGGCTATGGAATCGGCGGCGGACAGCGCGGGCGCCGCATCGAGGTCGAAGTGGACAAGGCGGAGCAGGGCGGCGCAGCCGTCGCCACCGGGGCCAGTCTCGGGCACGGATCCGTTGTCATTGCGGCCATTACCTCCTGCACAAACACCTCGAATCCGTCCGTCATGATCGGGGCCGGCCTTCTGGCCAAAAAGGCGGTGGAGCGGGGCCTTTCCGTCAATCCGGTGGTGAAGACCTCCCTCGCCCCGGGTTCGCGTGTGGTCACTGATTACCTGAAGGAGACGGGTTTGGACAGCTATCTGGACCAACTGGGCTTCAACCTGGTCGGCTACGGCTGCACGACCTGCATCGGTAACAGCGGCCCCCTGGATGAACCGGTCGAGAAGGCCATCGAGGAGGGCAACCTGGTGACGGCCTCCGTCCTCAGCGGAAACCGCAATTTCGAGGCCCGGGTCCACAGTTCGGTCAAGGCGAATTTCCTGATGTCCCCCCCGCTGGTCGTGGCCTATGCCCTGGCCGGGCGGGTTGATATCGACCTCGATTCCGAGCCGCTGGGCAAGGATGACTCCGGTAATCCGGTCCACCTGAAGGATATCTGGCCCACGCACGATGAAATTGCCGCGGCCATCGCCAAGGGGATCCGTCCGCAAATGTACTCCCGGCAGTACAGCGACATCCTCAATGCCAATCCGGAATGGAAGGAGATCCAATCCTCCACCGGAAAGTTGTACGAATGGAAGGACAGCAGCACCTACATCCAGAAGCCGCCGTTCTTCGACGGATTCGGCCTGGAGACCGAGCCGCTGAGTTCCTTTGAGGAAATGCGGCCCCTGGCCATCCTGGGCGATTCCGTGACCACGGATCATATTTCACCCGCCGGCAGCATCCCGGAAGACGGTCCGGCCGGCCGGTACCTGATGGAACACGGCGTCCGCAAGAGCGAATTCAATTCCTTCGGTTCCCGGCGGGGCAACGATCGCGTCATGACCCGGGGTACCTTCGCCAATGTGCGCATCAAGAACCGCATGGCCGGCGGAAAGGAGGGCGGGTACACGCGGCTCCAGCCGGACGGGGAGGTCGTTCCCATTTTTGACGCCTGTCAGGAATACCGGAAGCGGAACACCCCGCTCATCGTTTTCGGCGGGATCGATTACGGCATGGGATCCAGCCGTGACTGGGCGGCCAAGGGAACCAACCTTCTCGGCGTAAAGGCGGTCGTGGCGAAAAGTTTCGAGCGCATCCACCGTTCCAACCTGATCGGAATGGGCGTCCTGCCCCTTGAATTCACGGGCGATGACAGTGTCGATTCCATCGGTCTTGACGGGAGCGAGACCTTCCGTCTGAACGGAATCGGCGAGGGCCTCAAGCCGGGGCAAAGTGCCGGACTGGTCATCGAGAAACCGGACGGGAAGAGCCGGTCCATCCCCCTCCGGGTCCGTATCGATACGGGGATCGAGGTTGAATATTATCGACACGGCGGCATTCTTCCTTATGTTTTGAGAAACCTGGTGAAGGGATCAATAAAAGGATCCTGAGCGGGTCATTTACCGGATTTCCATGCCGCAGGAAGAGCCCCAGTTTCTTGTCAATCCCTATGAGGATCCAGTTGTTGTCAAGATCAACGGCAAGGCTTCCTTTCTCAACAGCGCACCGGTCAAGGACCTTTTCGACCGTCTTTACGAGCAGGGTAAAAAGCGGTTCATCATCGACTTCCAGAAGTGCACGGGCATGGACAGCACTTTTCTCGGCATTCTCGCCGGGCTCGGGATCCGGTTGATGAAGGCCGAAGAGAAGGGCTCCGTGGTCCTGTGCCGGCTCGGGGCACGCAACCTGGAGCTGATCCAGAATCTCGGCCTGCACCGCCTCCTCACCGTGGACACGGGGGAGCTGGATGCTTCCCTTCCGGATAATGGCGAACTGCGGCAGCTCTCCCCCTCCGGAACATTGTCGGAGGTCGAAAACGCCCGTCTTGTCCTTCAGGCGCACGAGAACCTTGTCGAAATCGATGCCTCGAACCGGACGAAGTTTCAGGATGTCATTTCCTTCCTGAAGAATCAAATCGAAGAGAAATAAAACAGGGCCCTTGTGGAATGCTGCTGATTTTTGGCATGGGTTTGGCCGTGGGTGCGGGAATCGGCTGGTTTTTCTGGTGGACCGCCCGGCGTGAAATCGTCCGTTTGGACGAGCAGCGGCAGATGCTGGCACAGGAGAAACTCATCGTATTCGACTTCGTCCACAACATGGTGGAGGCAATCGGCGAGGGAGTGACCCGGCAGGAGTTGTTCGAGCGGGTGGTTCACGCGGCCATCCTCAGCACCGGAGCGCTCAGCGCCTGTATTTTCGAGCGCACGGGCGACCAGTTGCGCGGCGTGGCGGTGGAGGGCCTCTTCCCTCCGCATCGACCCCTGCCGGAGAGTTCGCGCGTGAAAATCACCACCCGGACCAAGTTTGTGGAGCAGATCCTCAAATCGGAAATTTTCAAGGTGGGGGAAGGGCTCGTGGGAACGGCGGCCCGGACCGGCCAGGGGATCCTCATTGAGAACGCCCTCGAGGACCCGCGGGTCATCAAGCACGACGACCCGTCGCTGGAGGTGCGCAGCGTGATTGTCGTTCCCATCCGTTTCCGGGACCGCAATCTCGGTGTCCTCGCCATTGTGAACCCCTCGGACGGCGGTTCCTTCGGGGAAACGGATTTTTCCCTTGCCGTGAGCCTGGCCGAGCAGGCGGGGTTGGCCATCCACAACCTGGACCTGAGGGCCACCCAGATCGAGAAGAACAAGCTGGATGTGGACCTCGGCCTTGCCCATGAGATCCAGAACATGCTGCTTCCCAAGGAATTTCCGCAGCATCCGGCCCTCCAGATGGCCAGCATCTACAAGCCGGCCCAGAAGGTGGGGGGGGACCTGTACGACATCTTCTCGACCGGCAGCGGCAAAATCGAGATCGCCATTGCCGATGTTTCCGGGAAAGGG
>JBNGDP010000113.1:0-11784 GCA_049975345.1 Oceanipulchritudo sp.
GCCACGTGAAAGTGAAAACATTCATGCATTGTTGACGTCTATTGACGGTATTCCCCGAAAGGCCATTCTCTACATTACATTTCGCCTGTTGGCTTTGGAATGTGCGACCGACACGCGTGAGACGACCGCCCGGCGGATGGCCCAGGAGACCCTCGACCTGTTGGTGCCCATAGCCAATCGCTTGAGCCTGGGTGATTTGCGGCGTCGGTTGGAGGACGCCTGCTTTCACGTCCTGGACCCGCAAGACTATGAAAAGCTGCGCGAAAAAGTCTCGCCCATCCAGTCGGAAGACGACAAATGCCTTGAAATCCTCCTGGCCGGCGTTAAACGGCTGCTGGCAAACAGCGGCATCCAAGGGCGGGTCCAGGGCCGCACCAAGAGCCTGCACGGGATTCGTCGTAAAATGGCGCGCACCGGCAAGACCCTGGAAGAGATCATGGACCGGGTCGGGCTGCGGGTCATCGTGACATCGGTTCCGGAATGCTACTCCGTGTTGGGGCTGTTGCACGCCCATTTCAAGCCGATTCCCGGCACCTTCGACGATTACATCGGTCTTCCCAAGGACAATGGCTATCAATCCCTGCACACCTGCGTCTATCCGGTACGCGAAATTTCCCACAAGCCCATCGAGTTCCAGGTGCGCACCGAGTTGATGCACCTGGAAGCCGAGCACGGCACGGCGGCGCATTGGCGCTATAAAAACGAGGCTGCGGCTGCTGAACGCAACCACCATCGGACGCAATGGATGGAAGGCCTTGTCCGCCAGCATCGGGAATCGGCCAGCAGCGAGGCGTTTATCGAGCGGCTGCATCGGCAGGTGTTCCGGGACCACCTGGTGGTGTTTGGAAACGGCGGCCGGATTGACAGGATGCCGGAAAACGCCACGGTGCGGGATTACTTGAAAATCATCAATGCCCATGCCCCCCAGGATGCGACGGTGAAAGTAAACGGCCGTGTCGTCGCCTTGGATTGCGCGCTCAGGGACGGGGATTCCATAGCGGTTCCGGCGGGCAGACCAGCGGCCGGTTCTCGATTTGACGAGGTCACGGCGCAAAACGCCTTTTCCGTTACGGGAGCATTGCGCCCGTTTCACGCGGAAACCGGCGACCGGGAATTGTCGGCCAAGGGGGTGGCCACGGACCCATGACAGGAGAAATGAAATGACTAAATCGGGAAACCATCCTTCGTACCCACATAAAATTGCCTTGATCGGCAATCATCTGCCGCGCCAGTGCGGCATCGCCACGTTCACCACGGATTTGCTGGCGGGCCTGGCCGAAGAAAACCCGAGCGGCGAGTGCTGGGCCGTGGTGATGAACGATATCCCCGAGGGGTATCGGTATCCGGCCCAGGTGCGCTTCGAGGTCAACCAACGTGTTTTGGCCGAATACCGGCTGGCAGCGGATTTTTTGAACATGAACCGGGTGGAGGTGGTTTGTCTCCAACACGAATTCGGAATTTTCGGCGGCGAAAACGGAGCGCATGTGATGGATCTGCTCGGCAACCTGCGCATGCCGGTGGTCACCACCCTGCACACCGTGCTCCAGTCGCCATCGGCCGGCCAATTGGCCGTTGCCAGGCGCGTGGCCCAGCTTTCCGATCGCCTGGTGGTAATGAGCCAATGCGCGAGAGAGATCCTTCGTGAGGTGTACGGGGTGCCGGAAGCGAAAATCGTCCTCATTCACCACGGCATCCCCGATGTGCCCTTCGTGGACCCGAATTACTACAAAGACCAATACGGGGTCGAGGGGCGAAAGGTCATCCTGACCTTCGGCCTGCTTTCTCCGGGCAAGGGCATCGAAACCATGATCGAAGCCCTGCCCGCCGTCGTGTCGCGCCATCCGGAGGTGGTTTACATTGTCCTGGGCGCAACCCATCCCCATGTGAAAAAGGAACAGGGCGAGTCCTACCGGCTGTCTCTGCAGCGCAGGGCCAGGGAACTGGGGATCGGCGACCACCTGATTTTTCACAACCGTTTTGTCGACCTTAAAGAGCTGTGTGAATTCCTGGGCGCGGCGGACATCTACGCGACCCCCTACCTGAACCAGGAGCAGATCGTTTCCGGAACCCTCGCCTATGCCCTGGGCAGCGGCAAGGCCACTATCTCCACCCCTTACTGGTACGCGGAAGAGATGCTGGCCGATGGCCGCGGCCGACTGGCGCCGTTCAAGGACTCAGCGGCCCTGGCCGAGCAGGTCAACGAACTTCTCGATCACGAAGTGGAGCGCCACGCCATGCGCAAAAGGGCTTACACCTTTTGCCGGGAGATGATCTGGAAAGAGGTGGCGCGCCGGTACCTGGAGCTGTTCAACGAGGTGAAAGCGGAGCGGGCCTGTTCCCCCCGGCCGGTTTTCCGCGCCAAGACCATGGACATGGCGCCCCGTGAGCTGCCCCAGCCCAAGCTGGATCACATCATCCGCCTGTCGGATGACGTCGGCATCCTGCAGCACGCCAAGTATATCGTGCCGGACCGCTACCACGGCTATTGCACGGACGACAACGCCCGGGCGCTGATCGCCGTGCTGATGGCCAGGGAAATGATCCCCAACAGCGACGCCGTCACCAACCTGGCCTGCACTTATATCAGCTTTTTGCATCACGCGTTCAATGAGGAAACCGGCCGTTTCCGCAACTTCATGGGATATGACCGGCGCTGGCTGGAAGAGGTCGGATCGGAAGACAGCCACGGCCGGGCGGTTTGGGGACTGGGCGAGGCGGTGGCCCTGGCGGAGTCGGCCGATATCCGGGACGCGGCCCGGGCGGTGTTTGAAAGGGCGCTGCCTGCCCTGGCGGAATTCACTTTTCCCCGGACCTGGTCCTTTGCCCTGGGGGGCATTCACGCCTATTTGACCCGCTACAGCGGTGACAGCGAGGTCCGGCGCGTCCGGGAAACCCTGGCCGATAAACTTTTCGAAAAATACAAACAGAATGCCACCGACGAATGGCCATGGATCGAGGACCGGCTCACTTACGCCAACGGCAAGATCGCCCAGGCCCTGATTCTCTGCGGCCGACACATGGATCGCGCCGAGATGCTCCAGGCGGGACTGCAAAGCCTGAAATGGCTGATGACGGTGCAGACCGACCCCAAGGGGCACTTTGTTCCGGTGGGCAACAACGGCTGGTACCCCAAGCAGGGAACCAAGGCGCGGTTCGATCAGCAGCCCATCGAAGCGCTAGACATGATCGAGGCGTGCCGCGAGGCCTATGAAGCCACCAACGATTCGAAATGGGTCTCCCATGCCCAGCGCTGCCTGGAGTGGTTCCTGGGTCGCAACGATTTGAACGCGCCCCTGTATAACCACAAGACCGGGGGCTGCTGCGACGGACTCAACGCGGACGGGCCCAACCGCAACCAGGGCGCGGAATCGACCCTGGTTTGTTTCCTGTCCATGCTCCATCTCAACCGGATGCGCAGCAGCCAGATCGCCGTGGAAGCCGCGGCGGAGGAAACCGTCATTAGCCAAGAGGAGCAATCGGTCCATGTCCAATAAGCCCATTGTAATGGTCAGTTCCTATCCCCCGCGTTTATGCGGCATCGCCACCTTTTGCGAGGAAGCCAGGGAGTTCATTCAAAAGGCCAACCCGGATCGGGAGGTGCTGGTGATCAGCCACACCGACGGCCAAGGCAAGGGCGTGTTTCCCATCATCGATATGACCCAACGCGACTGGTGGCGTCCGGTGGCCAAAAAAATAGAGAAACTGGACCCTTACGTGGTGCATTTTGAACACGAATACGGCCTTTACGAATATCACGACCCACGCGGCATCGGCGACGGCAATGACGGCTTTCTCGATCTGCTGGAGGCCATCAGCGATCATCCCATCGTGGTCGAACCGCATACGATCCATGGGCGGCTTCGGGATTTCGAGGCGGATTTTGTTTATAAATTGACCCAGCGCAGCCATGTGGTGCTGTTTAAGTGCCATTACCAGAAATGGCGGCTGGACTGGACCTTCCAGGGCCGGGGGTGGCCGACGCCGCGCAATATCATGGTGGTGCCTCACGGGGCAAGGCCGGACAAGCGCTGGGGCGTGCACGAGATACCCGCGCTGCGCAAGGAATTCGGCCTGGACAAGATCGGGCTGGCCGACCACGTGGTGGGCATGATCGGCTGGATTCAGTCCAACAAGCGTTGGGACATTTTGCTTTCCATGTGGGAGGAGATCCAAGACGAAGTCAAATCGCACACCGGGCAGCAGTGGGACTTGCTGGCCGCCGGTGCCATGCGCGACCCCAATCACCGCCAGGATTACGAGGACTGGAAATCCGATGTCCAGGTGTTGGCCGGCAAGGGGCTGGCGCATTACCACGAGTTCGTCCCTCGCGGCGACGACTATTACAAGATGATGGCCATCTGCGACTTTATTGTGCTGCCCTCGACGGACGAGACCCAGTCCGGCACCCTGGCGCGCATCATCGCCCAGAACAAACCCTACATCACCACCGCGCCCATGGAGGGACTGACCGCCCAGACCCTGGAAAGCGAGGGCGGTTTGCTCTTCACCACCAAGGAGATGCTGCGCCGGAAGGTGGTCAAGCTGGCAACGGATGAGGGACTGCGCCTGGAGTTGGGAGAAAACCTGAAACGCTACCTCGATCATGTGGTCGGCTGGGAAGTGGTGGCCCGGCAGTACAACGAGGCCTACAAATTGGCGCGCAAGGCGGCCCGGACCGGCCAGCCCGCTGTTTTGGATTTGGAGTTTTAAACCGGAGTAAAGGAAGAAAACATGAATCCTATGATTTTCAGAGAATATGACATTCGCGGTGTCGTGGACAAGGATTTCAGTGCGGATGACGCGGAAAAAATCGGCCGTGGCTATGCAACCTATGTTGCGAAGCACGGCGGCAGACGCTGTGTGGTCGGCCGTGATTGTCGAATGAGTTCACAGGCGATTCGAGATGCCCTGATCAAGGGCATAACCAGGGGAGGCGTGGATGTGATCGATGTGGGACTTTGTCCTACGCCGCTTCTTTATTTTGCCAATCGGTACCTGGGTGCTGACGGCGGCGTTATGGTTACCGCCAGTCACAATCCGCCGGAATACAACGGATTCAAGATCTGTTTAGGCGCCGACACCCTTTTCGGAGGCGAAATTCAGAACCTTAAAAAGATCATCGAGTCCGGAGAATATGCCTCAGGCGAAGGATCGCTGGACGAATTCAGTATATTGCCCGTTTATTGCGACTACCTGGCCGACAACATTCGATTGGCTCGTCCCATGCGGGTGGCCGTGGACGCCGGCAACGGAACCGGCGGTTTGGCGGCTGGCCCGGTCTTTAAACGGTTGAATTGCGAGCTTTCCGAACTGTTTATGGAACCCGATGGAACCTTTCCCAATCACGAGCCCGATCCAACAGTACCAAAAAATTTGGAAAAGTTGGCCAACACCGTGGTTGAACAGGGACTCGAACTGGGTGTCGCTTTTGACGGCGATGCCGATCGGCTTGGCGTGGTGGATGAGAGTGGGCGAATCCTTTATGGCGACATGCTGATGGTCCTTTTCGCCCGTGAGATCCTCAAGGGAAATCCTGGCGGAAAGTTCATCGGGGAAGTGAAATGCTCCCAAGTCATGTACGACGAGATCGAACGCAACGGCGGCGTACCCATCATGTGGAAGACGGGGCATTCTCTCATCAAGAAGAAGTTAAAAGATGAAAATGCGCTTCTTGCCGGGGAGATGAGCGGGCACTTCTTTTTTAAACACCGGTATTTCGGATTCGACGACGCCATTTACGCGGCTTGCCGTCTCATGGAGATTTTGTCCAAGGACAACAAACCCCTGTCCGCTTATCTTTCGGATCTGCCCAAAACCTACAATACTCCCGAGATCCGCGTTGATTGCCCGGATGATAAAAAGTTTGAACTCGTGGCGAAGGTAAAACAGGCGCTTTCCAACAACTATCGGACAATCGATATCGATGGTGTGCGAGTGGTTTTCGAAGACGGGTGGGGGCTTGTCCGGGCGTCCAACACAAGTCCCGTCATCGTGCTTCGATTTGAAGCCGAGTCGGAGTCGCGACTGCGGGTGATTAGAGACCTGGTGGAGGCACAGATCGATGAGGCGAAGTCCGTGATGCAATAGAGACGATGGGAAAAATGAGGAATAGACAATGACCGATGTTAGATTCAAGGAGCTTTTTACAAGGCACAGCGCCAACCCCATCATCCAGGCAAGGGACCTTCCCTACCAGGCCAACGCGGTGTTCAACGCAGCAGCCACGCGATGCGGCGACGACACCTTGCTGCTCATGCGCGTGGAAGACCGCCGCGGGTTATCGCACCTTACGGCGGCGCGCAGCCGGGACGGTGTGACCGATTGGCGGATCGATGCCAGGCCCACCCTGCCGGCCGATCCGGAACAACACCCCGAAGAGATCTGGGGCATCGAGGACCCCAGGATTACCCGCGTCGATGACTTGGATCTATGGGTGGTGCTCTACACCGCCTACTCCAGGGGCGGACCCCTGGTTTCCCTGGCCACCACGCGGGACTTCGAGACCTTCGAGCGCAAGGGCGTCGTGATGCCGCCCGAGGACAAGGACGCTGCTCTTTTTCCGGCGCGGTTCAACGGGCGCTGGGCCATGATTCATCGGCCGGTGCCGGGAATCGCCGGTGTCGGGGCGCATATCTGGATTTCTTTCAGCCCGGACATGAAGCACTGGGGCGACCATCAAATCATCCTGCCGGCGCGAAAGGGCGGCTGGTGGGACGCCAATAAAGTCGGTCTTTCACCGCCGCCGCTGCGCACTGAAAAAGGATGGCTGATCCTCTACCACGGCGTCCGCAACACGGCCGGCGGATGCATCTATCGACTGGGCCTGGCGCTGTTGGACTTGGAGGAACCGACCCGGCTGGTGGCGAGAGCGGACGAATGGGTGTTCGCGCCGGAAGAAGCCTATGAAGTTGTGGGCGACGTGGACAAGGTGGTCTTTCCCTGCGGCTGGGTGGCCGAGGGGGACGAGGTTCGGCTGTATTACGGCGGCGCGGACAAATGCATCGCCCTGGCCACGGCGCGGGTGTCGGAACTGCTCGACTGGCTCGAAAAGCACAACCGGCAGGATAGACGCGTGTGGAGTTAATCATGAAGATCGCCATGTTATCACCTATCGCCTGGCGCACGCCGCCGAGGCACTACGGGCCCTGGGAGAATGTGGTCTCCCTGCTGACCGAGGGCCTGGTGGCGCGCGGGGTCGATGTGACCCTGTTCGCCACTGGCGAGTCGCAAACCCGGGGCCGGCTGAAAAGCGTCTGTGCCAGGGGGTACGAGGAAGACGCCGAAATGCTGCCCAAGGTGTGGGAGTGTCTGCATATTTCCGAGCTGTTCGAGCAAGGCGAGGCCTTTGACCTGATTCACAACCACTTCGACTATCTGCCGCTGACCTATTCCGGCATGACCGCGACACCGGTGGTGACCACCATCCACGGCTTCTCTTCGCCAAAGATCCTGCCGGTGTACAAGAAGTACAACGGCAAATGCTTTTATGTGGCCATCAGCGAGGCCGACAAGTCACCGGAGCTGGACTATGCCGCCGTCATCCATCACGGCATCGACCTTGGCCGGTTCACCTTCAGGGCCGATCAAGGAGACTATTTGCTCTTTTTCGGCCGCATCCATCCGGAGAAAGGCGCCGCCGAGTGCATCGAGGTGGCCCGCCGAACCGGCATGAAGCTCATCATGGCGGGCATCATCCAGAACCAGACTTATTTCGACACAAAGGTCAGGCCCCACTTGGATGACGACCGCATCGTCTATGTGGGCAGCGCCGGGCCGGAAAAACGCGACGAACTGCTGGGCGGCGCATACGCCCTGTTGCACCCCATCGGTTTTGACGAGCCGTTCGGCCTTTCCGTGGTGGAATCCATGGCCTGCGGAACACCGGTGGTGGCTTTTTCCAGGGGAAGCATGCCGGAAATCATCGCCCACGGGGAAACCGGCTTTTTGACCGCCGATATCGACGGGATGGTTCAGTATTTGAACAATGTCAGGGACCTTGACCGCCATAAGTGCCGTCAATGGGTCGAGACGCGCTTTTCCGTGGAGCGCATGGTGGCGGATTATATCCGGGTGTACGAATCCATTATCGGCCGGACCCGACGCGAAGACCACCGGCCCTGGGGCTTTTACGAGGTTTTGGCGGACAAGCCGGATCACAAGATCAAGCGGATCACCGTCTACCCCGGACAGCGCCTGAGTTACCAGCGCCATTTCAGGCGCTCGGAGCACTGGTACGTGCTCAGCGGCACCGCGGTGGTGACCCAAAACGACGAAGATATTGAGCGGGTGTCCGGCCAGGCCATCGATCTGCCGGTGGGGACCTGGCACCGCATCCGCAATCCCGGACCGGACAACCTGGTGTTCATCGAGGTACAGACCGGAGACTATTTCGGAGAGGATGATATCGAAAGAGCGGAGGACGATTATGGCAGAGTCTAAGGAACCGATCATTCGGCGTTACGATAAAAACCCCATACTGACCAAGCATGATGTGCCGTACCCGGTGGAAACGGTGCACAACGCCGGCGTGGTCAAGCACAACGGTAGATATGTCATGCTGTTTCGGTCCCACCTGCGCAACGGCCGGTCGATCATCGGTCTGGCGGAGAGCAGTGACGGCGTGCGTTTTGCGGTCCGGCCAGAGCCGTTCATCACCCCGGCCAAGGCCGAGCCGTTCGCCGAGTACGAGGCCTTTGGCGTGGAAGATCCACGCATCTGCCCCATGGAGGGCGGCTACCTGGTCACCTACTCGGCCTATTCCCGGCACGGCGTGCGTGTTGCCCTGGCCAGAACCACGGATTTTGAGCGCCTGGAACGGATCTCCCTGATCACCCAGGCGGATTATCGCAACGTGGTCATTTTCCCTGAAAAAATAGGCGGCCGCTATGCCCGGCTGGACCGACCCCATTCGGAAATCTCACCGTGGTCCATCTGGATTTCCTATTCGCCGGACCTGGTGCATTGGGGGGATGCCAAGGTCGTCATCAAGCCCATGACCTACCATTGGGATGAAATGAAGGTCGGACCGGGGGCCACGCCCATAAAAACCGAAAGAGGATGGCTGAATATTTTTCACGGCGTGTTTAAAACCATGGATGGCGCCGTCTACCGGCTCGGCGTGGCCCTGCATGACCTTGCCGATCCGTCAAGGGTCTTGGGCGTGGCCGACGATTGGATACTTCAACCCGAGGACCTGTGGGAGATCAGCGGCTACGTGCACAACGTTGTTTTCTGCTGCGGCGCGGTGGCCGAGGACGACGGCACGGTGAAGATCTACTGGGGCGGCGCGGATACGGTGATGTGCGTCGGCACGGCAATGATTGCCGATTTGGTGGATTTGTGTCTCTCAAATCCCCGTCCCGCGCTTGAATGAGATGAGGTGTTGAAATGGAATACATCGATAAGAACCTGGTTGCCATTATCATGGCCGGCGGCGTGGGCACGCGGTTTTGGCCGCTCAGTACCCATGAACGGCCCAAGCAGTTCATCCAACTCTTTGATGACCGCAGCCTGCTGCAAAAAAGCTATGACCGGGTGGCGGGCATCGTGCCGGATGAACGCGTGATTGTACTGACCAACCGGCAGTTCACGCCGCTGGTCCGCGAGCAACTTCCCAACATCCCGGGCCGGAATATCATCGGTGAGCCCGAGCGCAAGGACACCGCCGCAGCGGTGTGTCTCGGCACGCTGGTCGCCATGAAACGCTTCGGCGATCCGGTGATCGTCATCTTGACGGCCGACCATTTGATCGAACCGGTTGCAAAATTTCAGCAGACCCTGGTTTCGGCAGTAAAAGAAGCCCGTGAGACCGGCGCGCTATACACCTTCGGAATCAAACCGACCCATCCGGCCACCGGCTACGGCTACCTGGAGGTCGGCGAAAAAACCGCCATGGATCAAGACGTGGAGCATTTTCATGTCGTCTCCTTCAAGGAAAAGCCGAACGTCGAAGTCGCCGGGCAATATCTGGAATCCGGGCGGTATTTGTGGAACTCGGGCATGTTCGTGTGGACCGTGGATGCTATTTTCGGTGAGCTGGCCCTCCACCTTCCAAAGCATGTGGAGCATTTGACCAAGGCCGTGGAGAAGATGGACACAGACCGATGGGCAGATGAGTTGCAAGAGCGGTTCGCGGCCCTTGCGCGGATTTCCATCGATTATGCGGTGATGGAAAAAGCCCGGGATGTGCGTTGCGTGGCCGGAGAATTCTCATGGAAGGATGTGGGCGGATGGTTGGCGATCCAGGATTTTCTGGCGCACGACGCCAGCGGCAATTTTATCAAAGGCAGGGTCCACGCGCTGGACGCCCAGGGCAATTTGGTCTTTTGCGATCAACCCCAGGAAACATTGGCCATGGTGGGTGTCAGCGACGTGGTGGTGGTCCGCGCGGGTGAAAAAACCCTGGTCGCCCACAAGGACCGCTTGGAAGATGTCAAACATATTGTCGAATCCATGATAGCGCAACCGGAAGCGATGACGGTTTCCGGAATCAGGAGTCCGCCCTGATTCCCGGGCGCGTATGTTCGACAGTTTTTTGCTGTGTAAACCATCAATATTTATCAGGAGGTGAGTGCCATGCTGACAAGAAGATTTTTTGACACCCCGGCATGGGACTTTGATGTCACAAAGCCCTTTGCCGAAATTGAACGACTGCGGCAGAGAATGGATCGTTTGTTCGATGAATGGATGCCGTCCACCTGGAAAGCCGGAAGGACCATGGGCGTGTTCCCGTTGGTCAATCTGACCGAGGACCGGGAAAGCTACATTCTGCGGGCGGAAATCCCTGGTGTGAAAGCCGAGGACCTGGACATCCAGGCCACGGCCAATAGCGTCTCCATTTCCGGAGAGCGTCATATTCCCCAGGAGGCGGAAAACGTCAGCTATCATCGGCGGGAGCGTGAAGGCGGCCGGTTTTCACGGGCTGCGGCGCTATCCGGGGAGATCGATCCGGACGGGGTTGATGCCGAACTGGAACACGGCGTGCTGACCCTGAGGCTTCCCAAGACCGAAGCGTCCAAAGCCAAGCAGATTTCAGTAATGTCTTCTCAATCATAATGGAAAGGGGGTGAATGCCATGACCGAGAACGATACCAAGGCGTTGGTGCCGAAAGGCAAAAAGGAAGTCGTCTCAAAGGCGGAGCAGACAAAGGATGGTCTGGTCTTCACGCCGGATGTGGACATCCTGGAGTCGGACCGTGAAATCACGCTGCTGGCGGACATGCCCGGCGTTCAGAGCCGGGACCTGAAAGTGGATCTGTGCAACGGCGTGTTGACCCTGGCCGGCGATGTCGCGCCGTGGGAGGGTCCTGACGAAAAGGATATCCTCATCGAGTACGAAGTGGGCCGCTTTTACCGGCAGTTCAGCATATCCGAAACCATCGACCAGGATCGTATTGATGCTCAGTTGAGCGACGGCGTGCTGCGGCTGACGCTGCCCAAGGTTGAAAGCGCCATTCCGCGCAAGATACCCGTTGCCGCCGGATGATGGGTGATAACTTGATTTGCATGGATGGAAGGCCGCTATTTGAGTGGCCTTCCTGGACCCATTACATCAGTAGTTTTCACTTTCAACACATTCAATTTAATTTTCAGATGGAGGAATGAAAATGAGGATCAAACCGTTGAATGACAGGGTAATCGTAAAACGAGTGGAAGAAGAACAGAAAACGGCCGGGGGAATCATTATTCCGGACACCGCCAAGGAAAAACCCCAGGAAGGCGAGGTTGTTGCCGTAGGACCCGGAAAGCGGGACGACGACGGCAAACGCATTGCACTGGAAGTAA
>JBNGDP010000114.1:0-11644 GCA_049975345.1 Oceanipulchritudo sp.
ACCCAGCCCTGCTCCCGCTTCGCCCTTGCGGGCTACGCGGGATCCGGGCTGGGCTAGGATATGCGGCCTCTTTGAGGCCATCTGCGGCCCGGTACAATGGCCAAACTCAAGTCCCGCCTGAAGGGCCGCGAGGATCTCCGCGCCTTGTTGAGGCATGTTGGCTATTCTGAGCATCCCATTCCCCCGGGGAGGCCACCGGGGAAATTCCTCGAAAGCCCTCCTTAACCGAGGGCCATTCGCTCTAGCCTGGATTTACATCAAATCCCTCCACCGGTTGGAGGCGGGGATCGAGCCTTTGCGGCCAAAGATAAAAATAGGTCCAGGGCTTCAGGATGGCTCCCTCCATTTCCACCGCCTCGGGGCGCCGCCGGTACTCCTTGGGATGGTCTTCCAGCCAGTCCACGACTTCCCATGCGGCAAGGCTGGGCAGGCGGTAGACTTCCCCCTTGACCCGGAATCCATCACCGGGCCGGTCCAGGAGGCAGGGATATTCCGCGAGCAGCAGAGGATAGGCAAGGCAGGTGCATGCCTTTCCGACAAACTCGGCCTCCTTTTCCGCTATCAGATGATGATAAGCCCCGCCCTTTTTCAAGGTGCCGTAGGCAAAGAGAAGATCCGATGGATGAGGATGCCCCCAATCACTTGCTGACCCATTGTCCATGAATCCCTTGGATCCCCCGCGTCTGCGCGGGAGCAAGCCATCATCCCGCCATCGCTTCGTGGTAGTTCTCCCCATCCTTGTAAGGAGTGACCATTCCACTACGCACGCAGAAATCCCCGAAGCGTTCACCGTCCTCCCGTTCCTTCGCGTAGCGCCGGATGAGGGGTCCCAGCTCATTCACAATGTCCTCGGCCTTGACGGAATTCTTCCACAGACGGTTCAACCGCGCCCCGTCAAAGCCGGCCCCGAGATGGATGTTGTACTTGCCCGGGGCTTTCCCGACCAACCCGATCTCCCCGAGGTAGGGCCGGGCGCAGCCGTTGGGGCAGCCGGTCATGCGGATCACGATCGCATCGTCGCGCAGACCCGCCTCCTCGACGACCTTTTCCAGCTCCGAGACCAGGTCGGGCAGGTACCGTTCCGACTCGGCAAGCGCCAGCCCGCAGGTCGGCAGGGCCACGCAGGCCATCGAGTTCAGCCGCAGGCCGCTGCTCTTCAAAGCCGCATCCAGACCGTGTTCCTGTATCAGCTTTTCAACGACTGGTTTGTCCTTTTCGGCAATCCCGCCGATGACCAGGTTCTGGTTGCAGGTGAGCCGGAAATCACCCTTGTGGATTTTCGCGATTTCCCGCAGACCGCTCTTCATGGGGAAATCCGGCGTGTCCTTCACCCGGCCGTTCTGGATGAAAAGGGTGAGGTGCCACTTGCCGTCCACTCCCCTGGTCCAGCCGTAGCGGTCGCCCGTGCTTTCAAATCTGAACTTGCGGGGCTCCTCCAGCGCATACCCCAGGCGCTTTTCCACTTCTCCCCGGAACCAGTCCAGCCCGCGGTCCTCGATGGTGTACTTCAGGCGGGCATGGGCCCGGTTGGTGCGGTCCCCGTAATCGCGCTGCACCGCGACCACCGCTTCGGCCACCGACACCGCCTGTTCCGGGGTGCAAAAACCCATCACTTCCGCCAACCGCGGGTGCGTCGCCGCCTGGCCGTGGGTCATGCCCATTCCGCCCCCGACCGTGACGTTGTAGCCCACGATCTTCCCGTCCCCCACGATCGCGATGTAGCCCAGGTCGTGCGCGAAGATGTCCACATCGTTGCTCGGGGGCACCGCGATCACCGTCTTGAACTTCCGCGGCAGGTAGGTCTTGCCATAGATCGGCTCCTCCTCGCCGCCCGCCACCTTTTCCCCGTCCAGCCAGATCTCATGGTAGGCCCGCGTCCGCGGTGTCAGGTGGTCCGAGATCGCCCGCGCAAGCTCCAGCACCTCACCGTGTACCCCGCTCTGGTGCGGGTTCGGATTACACATCACGTTCCGGTTCACGTCCCCGCAGGCCGCTATTGTGTCCAGCAGCACCCCGTTGATCTCCTGGATCGTCTTTTTCAGGTTCGCCTTGATCACCCCGTGCAGTTGGTAGGCCTGCCGTGTCGTCAGCTTCAGCGTCCCGTTGGCATATCGGTCCGACAACTCGTCCATCCGCAGCCACTGCTCCGGCGTCGTCACCCCGCCCGGTACCCGTACCCGGATCATGAAACTGTACGCCTTGTCCAGCTTCCGCTTCCGTCGCTCCCGCCGCTCGTCCCGGTCGTCCTGCAGGTAGATCCCGTGGAATTTCGTCAGCTGCGCGTCGTCCGCCCCCACGTCCCCCCGCAAGGGGTCCGCCAGCGCCTCCGCCAACGTCCCCCGCAGGTACCCGCTCGCCTCCTTGATCCCTTCGTTCTTGTGCAATTCTGTTCCCTGGTTACTCATACTCCGGTCTTAACTGTGGTCCATTGGGTTAAAAAGTAAAGTATGGAGTGGGGAAAAGCGGCCCGCTATTCACTGCGCTCGATGGGGCGGTTGCCGGGGAAGAGGCGCTCGAGGGTTTTGGCGAGGAGGTCGAACTCGAGGTTGACGAGGGAGCCGGGGCGCTTGTCGCTGAGGTTGGTGACCTCGAGGGTATGGGGGATGAGCCAGACGGCGAATCCGGAATCATCGACCTCGGCGACGGTGAGGGAGACCCCGTCGATGGCGATGGAGCCCTTGTAGACGAGGTATTTCATGAACTCGGCGGGCGGCTCGACGCGCAGGTAGAGGTCCTTGCCGCGGCGTTCGGCGGTGGTGACCCTGCCGGTGGCGTCGATGTGGCCGGTCACGAAATGGCCGCCGATTTTCCCGTTGAAGCGGAGGGAAGTCTCGAGATTGACGGCGTCGCCGGGCTGGATCGTTTGGAAGGAAGTGAGTCGGACGGATTCATGGAGCAGGTCGAAGGAGACGGATTGCCCGTCGAAGGCGATGGCGGTGAGGCAGCAGCCGTTGACGGCGATGGAATCGCCCATTTCGAGGTCCCTGAGGACGCGGTTGGCGGCCAGTTGGAGCCGGTGGGCGGCCTCCTGGTCGGAAAAGTCGAGGACCCTGCCTGTTTCTTCAATGATACCGGTAAACATGGCCCCATGTTGAGGAACAGGGAGCGGGAAACGCCAGACTAAAGTACCCGGGAGCGAAGAACATACCGCACGGACATGACGGTAACGAAGCCGCCGAGGAGGAACATCAGGAAGGAGACGCCGCCGATGAGGGAGAGGATGCCGTTGGAGAGGGTCATGGTGGCGAGGGCGGATAGGGGCATGACGACCATGACCACGGTGGCGGGGATGATGAAGCCGTACCGGATCCGGCGGGACTTGAGAAAGACGAGGAAGGTGAGGAGGGCAAGGGCGGCCATGAGCTGGTTGGTGGCGCCGAAGAGGGGCCAGACGGCTTTCCATGCGGGCTGCCCGTCGATGGTCTGGAAGACGGCGAGGGCCGGCAGGACGAGGACGGCTGCGGTTCCGAGGTAGCGTGTGCGGGCGGACCGGACCTGGATGAACTCCTCGAGGATGAAGCGGCTGAGGCGCGTGCAGGTATCGAGGGTGGTGAGCAGGAAGGTGCTGACGGCGAGCAGGCTGAATTCCATGGCCAGCTCGTGGGGCAGTCCCAGCGAGCCCATGAATTTGCCCGCCCCGGTGGCGAAGATGGCGACCGGGGTTCCGGCGGCGGTTCGTTCATCGAGGGTGAGGATGGCGATGGTCCCGAGAGCGAAGACGGCGAGGATCCCCTCCACCAGCATTCCGCCATAGTTGACCCGGCGGATATCGCTTTCCACGGAAAGCTGCTTGGAGGTCGTTCCACTGCTGACGATGCTGTGGAATCCGCTGCAGGCACCGCAGGCGACGGTGATGAAGAGAATGGGAACCAGCGAACCGGCCTGCGGGTGATTCCATCCCGAAAAGAAATCGATCTGGATGGCATGGCCGGAAAGGAAAACCCCGGCGATGCCGGCCAGCATGAGGACATAAAGGAAGGTGGAGGAAAGGAAATCCCGCGGCTGGAGCAGGACCTGCACCGGCAAAATGGAGGCCACGAAGCAGTAGAGCAGAATGGCCAGGGCCCAGATGTTCTTGTCGATGGCCGGGGCGGGGAGGAAATGCCCGACCGCGAGCCCGGCGTAGGTGACGGGGACAAAGATCAGGATGACCAGCCAGAAGGGCAGGCGCATCCGCAGAAGCACCTGCCCGAAGCCGAGGGCGACAAGAATAAACCAGCCGGAGGCCGTGGCCACCGATGGGGTGGAATGGAAGGTGGTCGCGGTCAGGTCGAGGAAGACAATGATCACGTAGAGGAGGGCAAGGAGCACAAAGAGGGCGAAGAGGCGGCCGGTCTTTTGCCCGACGATCGAACGCATGGCCTCCGCGATGGACTTGCCGCCGGTGCGGGCGGAGATGTAGGCGGAACCGTAATCGTGGATTCCGCCGACAAAGGCGGCCCCGATCAGGATCCACAGCCAAGTGGGTCCCCATCCGAAGTACAGGGCCGCCAGGATCGGGCCGACGATGGGCCCGGCCCCCGCAATCGAGGAAAAGTGGTGCCCGAAGAGGATCGAGGCCCGTGTGGGAACAAAATCCACCCCGTCCTCGAACTCGTGGGCCGGGGTTTTCCGGTTGTCATCAATGCCGCAGCGCCGGTCCATGAAACGGCCGAAGTACCGGTAGATCAGGGCAAAAAAGACGAGCGAGATCAGAAGGAGGTAGAGCATGGGGATATCTATCAATTCAATCGGGATCGGGACCGGGAACGGTTTCGGTATCGGCCAGCGCGACGGTGAAGGCTGGCCGATCCCGTTCGCGGTTCCGATCCCGTTCCCGGTTATTCGCGACCGGTAGTGTTACCATCATTCCGGCCATTTCTTCAACTCCTCTTTTTCCGTTGAGGGCGGGAGGGATCCGAGCCTTTTGACCAGGGCAGGGACCATGGTTTCCACGGGCTGTCCGATGTCCACCGTGACGGCGTCCCGCGGTTCCTCCAGATCCGTAAACTGGCTCCGGAGCATTTCCGGTTTCATGAAGTGATCCGGACGCTCTTCCATGCGACGCAGGATCTGTTCATAGCAACCCTTGAGGTACACCATTCGCATGCCGGGAACGGCTTTTCGCAGATGCTCCCGGTATGCCTTTTTCAGGGCTGAGCAGGTGAGAACGATGGGTGCGGGCTCGCTTTGACGCCTTTGCAGTTCCAGGACAAGGCGATCCAGCCATGGTTCGCGGTCCGCGTCGCTCAGCGGGATTCCGGCGGCCATTCTCGCCACATTGGCGTCCGGGTGGAAGTCGTCCCCCTCGAGGAAGGTGCCCCCGAGGGCCCTGGCAAGGGCCCGCCCGACGGTCGACTTGCCGGATCCGGAGACCCCGAGAATAAGGACCACCACGGGGTCCATGGTCAGTGCAGGTCCATGAGGGAGCCGAAGTCGGGTTCATAGAGGCGCTTGTAGGCCCGGACCGCCTGGCCGTCGGTCAGGGAAGCCAGGTAATCACACAGCAGGCGCCGTTTGGCCACCGGTTCCGGTTCGTTGTTGACCCACTTCCCGAGCGGCTCCGGCAGGATCCGCAGCGGCTTGGGATGATCCCCGAGAAGGTGGCCGGTGTAGGCTTCAAAGAGCCGCGTCAGGAGAAAGCCGCCCTTGAATTCGATCTGCTGGAGGGAGGGGGACTTGAAAATCAGGTCGATGGCGATGCGCTTGTGGAGGGAGCAGATCTCCCGGACCTTCCGGTCAACCTGCAGGCGGAAGCGATGGCGGTTGGTCGATTCGCTGAAATGGTTTTCATGGGGCACAATCCGGCAGGCCTGGATGAACTGGCCGATCCAGAGGCTGGTCCTCGGCTCATATCCGCCGGAGCGGATCTCCTCGATCAGGTCGTCCAGGGTCTGGAGCTGGTATCCGGTCAGGTTCTCCTGCTCCTCGCTCCAGGCGCGGAGGGTATCCGGCGTGATGAAGCGGGCCTTGACGCCGTCGACAATGTCGTGGAGGGAGTAGGCCGTGTCGTCGGCCCAGTCCATGATCTGGCACTCGATGCTCTTGAAGGAGTTCAGCTCCGCCGGACCGCATTCGGACAGGTCGATTTCCGGAAACACAAAGGCGCGGACATCCTCCTGTTCATCGTACAGGAAGTGATTTTCCGGGTAGGCCGACCCTCCGGCGGACACCCCGTTCCACTCGCGGTGCAGGGCCTTGTACTTCAGGATACCGTCCAGGAAGGCGCGCGTGGGTTTCATCCCGGAGGGCCGGTCCTGGCGCGCATAGATGAGCCTTGTGAGAATGCGCAGGGTCTGGGCGTTGCCTTCAAACCCGCCGAAGGGGGCCATCAGCTCGTTCAACTTCCTTTCCCCGATATGCCCGAAGGGCGGATGGCCCAGGTCATGCGCCAGGCCGACGGCTTCAACCAGGTCCGGGTCGATGTGGAAGTCCGGACGCAGGCGGTCGCTGGTCTGGTTGAGGTACTCGGCGATGGACCGGGCGATGCGCGCCACCTCGATGGTGTGGGTCAGGCGGGTGCGGTAGAAATCATATTCCCCGGACTGGAAGACCTGTGTCTTGGACTGAAGCTGCCGAAAGGGGGAGGAAAAGAGAACCCGGTCGCGGTCGATCTGGAACGGGGACCGGTGATCATTCTCCGGACGTTTGCCGGGCAGATGATCATAGTCGAACGAGCCGTAAAAGCGATTCTCCATACCGTCCGAGTAGAAGGATTTCCCCTTCAAGGACAAACAGGAAAAAGGGACTCCCGGTCAGAAGTCCCGGTCGCGGGTGTCCAGGACAAGGGTAACCGGCCCGTCGTTGACGGCCTCAATTTCCATTTCAGCCCCGAAGACCCCGGTGGCCACCGGCTTTCCGGTCAGCTCCTCCAGCCTTTTCACGAAGGCCCCGTACAGGGGGATCGCCTTTTCCGGATCGGCCGCCCGGTTGAAGGAGGGGCGGGTCCCCTTGCGGAGACTCCCGTACAGCGTGAATTGGCTGATCACCATCACCTCGTGACCGCAGTCCGCAAGGCTGCGGTTCATCTTCCCTTCCTCGTCCTCGAAGCAGCGGATCACCGGCACCTTCGCGGCCAGCCAGTCCATGTCCTTTTCCGTATCCGTTTTTTCTATTCCCAGGAAGACCAGGAGGCCGCGCCCGATCCGCCCCGTCTCCCTCCCATCGGCTTTCACGCGGCTGCCGCTTACCCGTTGTATGACCGCTCTCATTACATACACTCTTGTAGGGGGGGCCGTCCCCGCTGACAAGAAGCATTGTCCCGGCAGGAAGGCATGGTGAAAATTCGCTACAATCAATGGGTGTTACACCCCAGCGCCTTCGCGGGCAAGCCCCTACTGGTTTGGGATTGCAGTGTTGACGCCGATCCCCTTGACTAATGCACTCGTAGTTGCTGGCCAAATGGACATACTAATCGCCGAAGACGATTTCATCTCGCGCAAGCTTCTTGTGAACATTCTGGAGGAGCTCGGGCATGTCGTCACGGTCGCCAACGACGGGGAGGAGGCCTGGGATGCCTACACCGCGCAACCGAACCGGCTCGTGATCACGGACTGGCTGATGCCGCGCCTCGACGGACTGGACCTCGTCAAGCGCATCCGCTCCGACGACCAGAGCGACTACACCTACGTGATCCTCCTCACCGCGAACATCGGACAGCGGGAAAACTACTTCAAGGCCATGGATGCCGGCGTGGATGATTTCCTCGCCAAACCCCTCGACCGCCTGGAGCTGGAGATCCGCCTCAGGGTGGCCGAGCGGATCCTCAAGGCCGCCTCCCACATCCATTCCCTTGAGAGCGTCCTCACCATATGCGCCTACACCAAGAAGGTGAACTTTCCCGACGAGGGCTGGCAGACGATCGAGGACTTCATGCGGCGCCACCTCGGGCTGACCGTCTCGCACGGGATCGACCCGGAATACTACGATCGCGTCATCAAGCCGCAGCTCGAGGAATTGAAGCAGAGGGGGCAGGACCAGGCCCGTGCATGATTTCCGCGTAGCGAAAATCCTATGACAACGGGGTCACGCCCTTCTTCAGGATGATGTTCCCGTACTTTGCCACCTCGCCGGTCATGACCACCGCGAAGGCGGACCTGGCCCGCTCGTAGAAATCGAAGCGCCCGATGCGGTGGATGCGCGCCTTCGGGCAGTGGGGAAGGATCGCGCGGAGATAGCGTTCCTCGACGGACGGATCCAGGCTGTCCCCCTCGACCGCCGCCATCATGATCAGCGGGTCGGGCACGTAGCTGTCGAGCTCGAAGAGGGGAAGGATCGCCCCGAGGATGCGGTCGACGGGGATCCCGTCGGCCCGCAGGACCCGGTCGTTGAAGGTTTCCCCCGGAAAGTGGGCGTCGGCGAGGACGATTTCGTCGCCGTGTCCCATGCGGTACAGGACGGCGAGCAGGCCGGGGGAGAGGAGCGGGGATATGGACTTGAGCATGGATGGGGCGGGGATTGGGATTCCGATTTTGGGTTGGATTAAGACTCAGCTTGAGATTGGTAACCGTCGGGGTGGGAATGGTGCCACTTCCATGCCGTGGCGATGGTCTCGCGGATGTTCATGAATTCGGGTTTCCAGTCCAGTTCCCGCCGGGCCTTGGAGCTGTCGGCGTAAAGGGCGGGGGGGTCGCCGGCGCGGCGCGGACCGAACTCGTGCGGAACCGGGAGCCCGGTGACCTCCTCGACCGCGTTGATGATCTCCAGGACACTGACCGGCTTGCCGGTGCCGAGGTTGTAGAACAGGCATTGGCCGGGGGTTTCCAGCCTGTTGAAAACAGCGATGTGGGCGCGGGAAAGGTCGTCGATGTGGATGTAGTCGCGCAGGCAGGTGCCGTCGGGGGTGTCGTAGTCATTTCCGAATACAGTCAGCTTGTCCCTTTTGCCCTGTGCGGCCCGGATGGCGAGGGGGATGAGGTGGGTTTCCGGGTCATGGTCCTCGCCGATGGAACCGTCCGCGGCGGCCCCGGCGGCGTTGAAGTACCGGAAGGAGGCGGAGCTGAGCCCGTAGGCCGCGGCGCAGGCCTTGAGCATGTTTTCCACGTCCAGCTTCGTCTGGCCGTAGGGGTTGATCGGCTTTTGCGGAAGATCCTCGGTCATGGGCATGCGTTCGGGGATCCCGTAGCTTGCGCAGGTGGAGGAAAAGACGAATTTGCCGACCCCGGTGTCGCGCATGGCCTGGAGAAGGCGGATGGTGCGGGCCACGTTGTTCTCATAGTATTTGAGGGGATCCTCCACGGATTCCCCGACATAGGCGAATGCCGCGAAGTGCATGACCAGTTCGATGGACTCCTTTGCAAGGATTTCGGCGACCTTGCGGCGGTTTCCGAGATCCTCCTCGTAAAAAGGAATGTGTTCGGCGACGGCCTTGCGGTGACCGAACACCAGGTTGTCGAGGACAACCGCCTGGTGTCCCGCCTTCTCCAGTTGCCGCACGCAGTGGCTTCCGATGTAACCGGCGCCTCCAATGACGAATACCTTCATGGGGGCACCTTACAAGGATTGAGGCCCTGAGTGGAAGACTTTTCCGGCCGGCGGAACGAAATCCACGGTTCTCTCCGGCAGGCTTGGCGGAAGCCGGCCTGTTAGCATTGACAGGCTTCGGAATGCCAATTGAGACTGTCCCCTTCGATTCCGGAAGGTTTGCCTTCCGGCCGCCACCCATGAGCAATACAGACAACAGTCGCATCGTGATCACCGGGGTGGGCCTGACGGCCCCCAACGGCAATTCCCTTTCTGAATTCCGCGAGAACCTCCTCTCCGGGACCGGCCGGGTGGTGAATATCGACCTGCGCTACATCGGCCAGGTTCACGCGGGGATCTGCGAATACGACCCCCGCAAATACCAGAACCGCCGGGAGCTCAGGGTGAGCACCCGTGCCGGAAGCATCGCCATCTATTGCGGCCGGGAGGCGGTGACCGACGCGGGGATCGACTGGGAAGGCGTCGACAAGAGCCGGGTGGGGGTGTACGTCGGGACCACCGAGCACGGGAACGTCGAGACCGAGAACGAGGTCTACAACATTTCCCAGTACGATTACGACATCCGCTACTGGTCGCACCACCACAATCCCCGCACCGTGGCCAACAACCCGGCCGGCGAGGTGACTCTCAACATGGGGATCACCGGACCGCACTACACCATCGGGGCGGCCTGCGCGGCCGGTAACGCCGGGATTATCCAGGCCTATTTCATGCTTCGTCTGGGGGAAGTGGATCTGGCCCTTGCCGGCGGGGTCTCCGAATCGGTGCAAACCTTCGGTATTTTCGCCAGTTTCAAGAGCCAGGGAGCCCTCGGGTTCCATGAGGACCCGAACCGGGCCAGCCGGCCCTTCGACTCCGCCCGCAACGGGATTGTCGTCAGCGAGGGCGGGGCCCTCTTCACCCTGGAACGCCTCGAGGATGCGAAGCGGCGCGGGGCCCGTATCTACGGGGAGATTGCCGGCTACCATATGAATTCGGATGCCACCGACGCGGTCCTGCCCAACAGCGAGCGCCAGATGGAGTGCATCCAGGCGGCCCTGGCCAAGGCCGGCATGGACCCGTGGGACATCGACATTGTGAACACCCATGCCACCTCCACCCCGCAGGGGGATGCCCAGGAATGCCGGGCCTTGCGGGAAATTTTCCCCGCCGAATCCTGCCCGCGAACCCGGATCAACAACACCAAGAGCTACATCGGGCATGCCATGGGGGCCGCCGGGGCCCTCGAGCTCGCCGGCAACCTGCCCTCCTTCGAGGACGGGATCGTCCATCCGACCATCAACATCGATCAACTTGACCCGGAGTGCGACCTGCCGCACCTGGTCGTCAATGAGCCCGAGAAACGCCCGGAAATCCGTACCATTCTCAACAACAGTTTCGGAATGTTGGGCATAAATTCCTGCCTGATCGTTAAAAAGTTTGCAGAATAGACCGAATTATCTACAACCCCGCGGATATGACCAAGGAAGACTGCAAGCAGGTGGTTTTGGAGATCATTTCCGAAATCGCCCCTGATGAAGACCTGGGGAATGTCAAGCCGGACGTGCGCCTCCGAGACCAGCTTGATCTCGATTCCATGGACTTTCTCGATATCGTGATGGAACTCCGCAAGCAGCATGGGATTGAAGTTCCCGAGGAGGATTACCCGCGCCTGGAGAGCCTGGACAGCTGTGCGGAATACCTGACTCCGAAATTCGCGGCGGTCAAGGCCTAGGGCTGGAGCCGGTCCAAGGGAATGGAAGCCTCCGAGGGCGGCGACGTTTACGATACGATCATTGTCGGCTGCGGAATGGCTGGTCTGGCTGCCGGAATACGGCTGGCCATGTACGACCGCCGGGTCCTGATACTCGAGCGGCACAACGCCCCCGGCGGGCTGAACAGCTTTTACTTTCTCGGCGGCCGTAAATTCGACGTGGGGTTGCATGCCGTGACCAACTATTCCGGGCCTGCCGGGCGGCGCACCCCGCTGGGAAAACTTTTCCGGCAATTGCGCATCCCGCGGGAGGCCCTTGAATTAAGCCCCCAAAAAGGGAGCCGGATCGCCTTCCCGGGGGTCGACCTTCGCTTCAACAACGACTTTGCGTTGCTGGAATCCGAGGTGCACCGCGGATTTCCCCACGCCGTGGATGGCTTGCGCGCGTTGCGGAGCTTTGTTCTTTCCTTTGATGAATCCGATCTGGAG
>JBNGDP010000115.1:0-11633 GCA_049975345.1 Oceanipulchritudo sp.
CCGATTGCTTGCCCGCCGGCGCGCTCCGTGGTTCCACAATTTTCCGGGAAGAACCGTTTTTTTGAATTGTCCGCGCATTTTTCATTCTGGTTATCCACAGATGGCAGCTATGCGCAGGCGCGCCAGTGGGTTTGTCCCGCCAGTCGCTACAGGCCGGACTTCCCCGCGCCCTCCTCCACGAGTGGATCCTCATCCCCTGACCGCCTTCCTTTCCCTGTCTAACGATATAAACCAGCATTCGATTGCCGGGCGGAGGAGGAATTGCCTGAGTAAAGATCCTGAAAGTCTCATTACTCAACCACATAAAGCCACATGCAAAAGACCCGTATCCTACTTCCGTTTCTACTCGCCGCTTTCCAGATGGATGCCGCCGTTGTGAACGCCTACTGGAGCTTCGGCGAAACAGGTATTGCTGCTGCAAGTTTCGATGGCACGACCACAGTGACTGCCGAAACGTGGACGGGAACGCCTGTCGTGACGTCGACCGGGAGCGAGGATTTGTTAAGCACCAGCCCAGCCCTTGCCTTCACTGCTTACGACGGAATTGATTACGCAGCGGGTGCGGCGCTGGCCTGGAACACAAATTCCACCGGCAACAGCTTCACGCTGGCCTTGGACATGACCAATCTTGAGGACCTGCAGATGCGGTTCGATTACCGGAAGCGCTTGGCTACAACCTTTACTGCCTTTTCGGCTATTGAGTACAGTGTCAATGGAGGAGCATTTACCACCGCCTTCTCTTCTCCTGCTCTCACCGATAGTACCAATTTCTTCTCTCTTGAATACGCCGATCTGGATTTCTCCTCAATCGCAGCGATTGAAGATCAATCCAACGTGCAGATCCGGTTCAGTTTTGCCGATATGCCCGGGACCAGTTCCTCGTTCCGCATCGACAACCTGCAGCTTACGGCAGTCGCGGTGCCCGAGCCGGGCACCTACGCGCTGGTGCTGGGGCTGCTGGCGGCGGGGTGGATTGTGGTGCGGCGGCGGCGCTAATTAACGACTGCTGGAAGGCCTTGCCAATTTGGCGCCTTGCATGGATAAATCCGGCAAGGCGTCTTTTTTGAGACAATGAAAGAACCCCGCATCCTGCTCCGTACCGGCTGGGCGACCCTGAACATCGGCGACATCGGCCATACGCCGGGGACGCTGCGCCTGCTGTACGAGCGCTTTCCCCGGGCGCGCATCACGGTGTGGTCAAACAACCTGAACGCCGGGATCGAGGCGATGCTGCGGCGGCGCTTTCCACGGGTGGAGTGCGTGAGCGGTCACCTGCACGACAAGGAGAAGGGGCCACCGCGCGAACTTGCGGCGGCGATCGACCAGGCCGACCTGTTTCTGTTCAATTCGGGCATGTTGCTGAACTACGGCTTTTTCGGCTACGACTGGAACGGGCCGGTATATAACCTGGCGCCGCTGTGGCGCTGCATCGAGCAGGGCATCCCGTTCGGCATTTACGGCCAGTCGTTTGACGGCTTCGCCTATCCGTCCGTCTCCCTGTTCAAGCCGGTGCTCGACCAGGCCGCCTTCATCTTCACCCGCGAGACGCCCTCGGCGGCCTACCTGCGCGAACTGGGGATCGCCTGCCCGCGCATCGAGTTTGGCCCGGACGGCTGTTTCGGCATCGACGTTCGCGACGAGGCACGCGCCGAAACATGGCTGAATGCGCACGGACTGGAGCGGGACGCCTTTCTCGCGGTCAACATCCGCACCAACACGCCGGTCTCGGCGGATTCAAGCACGCCGCTGAACCCGGCGGACCCGACCCCCGAACAGCGGGCGGAAAGCGCGCGCTGGCTCAACACCTGCGCCACTGTCATGACCCGCTGGATACGCGAGACCGGGCTCAAGGTGCTGGTGGCGCCCGAGGCGTTCAAGGAAATCGCCGCCGCGCGGGATTTCCTGCTGCCGCTGCTGCCGGCGGATGTCCGCGACCGCGTGGTGCTGCGCGACACGTGGTGGAATGCCGACGAGGCCCTCTCCACCATCGCCCGCGCCCGCGCCGCCTTCGGCGTGGAGCCGCATTCCCTGATCATGGCCCTCAGCGCCGGCGTGCCGGTCGTCCACGCGCGCCCGCTGCGCCACGGCCGCAAGGGCTGGATGTTCGACGATATCGGCCTCGGCGACTGGCTGTTCGACATCGACGCGGCCCCGGCCGATGCGGTGGCCGACATGGTCATTGCCCAGCACACACGCCATCAGGAAGCCCGCGCCCGGGCCGCCACCGCCATGGAGTGCGTGCGCGGAAGGCAGGGCGCCACTCTCGACGCCATTGCCGAGACCCTTGCCTAGGCGCCCTGCCATGTGCCCTCGATCAGGACGCGCTTGGGAATGGCCGGGACGCCGCGTTCACCCCGTGTGAGTTGCGCCACCACCATGTCGACCACGGCGGCGCCGATCTCGCGCCTCCCGACGATGACCCCGTCGACATCCACCGAGTCCAGCCACGCCAGCGAAAAGCACCCGAGTGCCGGATACCGCTCGCGCAGTTGATGCAGCAGGTAACCGTTCTCGGATATGAGCGCATCCGGCCGCTGGCGTTCCACCCAGTCAAGCGCCAGATCCGCCCGGATCTCCTCAAGCTCGAGCGGCGGCAGGCGGCTGGCCTTTGGCAGCTCGCGTTGGAGATTTAAAAACGATCCCATCCAGGCACCCTCGTTCTTCTCCGTCAGCACCTTCCACGTCACCAGCCCGATGCGGCGGTATCCCGCCGCCCGCGCCCTCCGCCAGGCTAGGCGCATGTCAAAGTCCAACGCCGCATCCACCCGCGACAGGTGCGGTTCACGAATGCCGTTGCCAATGTAGGCCGCCGCGAATCCGCTCACATCGAAGGGCAGGCGGGTCACCGATTCGTGCGCCTGCGGGATCACCAGCCCCTGGATGCCCCTCGCCCGCAGCATCCGCCGCAGCCGCCGCACCGCCGCTTCGCTGCCGTCGCACCAGAACACATCCATCGCGTAGCCCAGTTCGCGCAGGCGGGCGCTGATTCCTTCCCGGTACGGCTCGTAAAACGGCAGCGTCAACCAGGATTCCTGCTCGTCCGGCCACAGCGCCACCACCGCGATCGTCCCCGGCCCGGCCGCCGCGCCCTTGCCACGGCGCTGCGCCATCAGTGCGCTCACCAGCGGGTCCGGGCGGTAGCCCAGCCGCTGCGCCGCCGCCAGCACGCGCTGCCGCGTCGCCGCCGAGATCCGCGGGTCGCCCCGCAGCGCCATCGACACCGTCGGCTGCGAAACGCCCGCCGCCGCCGCCACCTCCTTCATCGTCGCCCGTCCCTGCATCATCTCAGCCGCCTGTTCGTTGCGCTTCCATCCTCAAGTTTATCGATATTAATGATGGCGACATTGCCGGCCGCGGCAAGCCGATAGAATGGAAAGGAGTCGGTACTGAACCGAACCGGCATGATCACCTCCAACCACAAAGAGCAAGAAAGACCATGAAAAATCCCCTTCTTCAAAAAGCACTGTACGGCGCCTGCGCGCTGGGAATTCTGACGGCGGCGGCCCACGGCCAGACAACGGTCTGGTCGGACGACTTCACGCGAGTGGACGGCGACGGCTTGGCCACCACCACAGCCCGGAATATCGATTATCTGGGCGACACGACCCTCGACTGGATCCTGACCGGCGACACCAACGGCAACGCCTACACGATCGAGAACAGCGCGACCAACCCGAACCTGCGTCTGAGCGACATATCCACCACCGGCATGATCGCGGCAGTACCGGTCGCGCAGATGGGCACAATCGGTGCGGCGGACACGATTACGATTCAGTTTGATGCCAAGGTGGAGGCCTACACCGGGGCCGATAACTCCGTGTTTCGTTTCTATCTGACCAACAATTCGACAGCGACGCAGCCGTTCGTGATGGGCTACAGCTACCTTGACCGCGATGGCGCGGGCGGGACGGAAAACCAGTGGTATGCGCTGACCGGGACCAGCTTTGGCGCGAGCGCCACAAAGCTGACCACCACCAATTCCCTCGGCATCGGCTACAACGGGACCTCCTGGGAAAGCGGCTTCGCGCTGGGCGACTACAATGCCGCAGACGCCGCCGCCAACACCTCGGGCGACTGGTACCGGTTCACGATCACCTTCACCAACGGCAGCGATGCGTTCACGATTGATGCCGAGAACCTGACCACCAGCGCGACCGCGTCGGTCAGCGGCACCATGGGATCCGTCATCACCTGGGCAAACGCCGACCCGAACGACCTGATCCGCATCGGCACCGGGGGAAGTGGCGTTGGACAGTTCCTGGTGGACAACCTTTCGGTGACGGCCACTGCCGCAGCGGAGGAGGGCTCGGTCTCCATCAGCATGGCCGGCGGCACCGTGTCCGTGGAGTACACCGGCACCCTTCAGCAGAGCAGCGACCTCGCCACCTGGAGCACCCTGGATCCCCAACCCGCCAGCCCGTTCACCTTCAGCCCGACCGCCGGGGACAAGCGCTTCTTCAAGACCGTTCCCTGATTGCCCAAAAAAAACGAGCCCACCACCCGTTCCCGCGCCGTCACCCGGAGTTGAGATGAGCGCGGGCGGGAGCTCTAAACGCTGGCGGGATGCAGCGGAAGCCCGATGCGGCGGGCGGCGCCGGCCATTTCCGCGTCAAGGGTGAGCAGCTCCATGTCGGGCAACTCGGAAAAGAGGCGATCAAAGACGAACAGGTGACCAGCATCGGCGGCGCGCAACCCGAGCGCGCGATTGAAGGCGCAGAGGGTGTTGGTTTGATCCGGTTGAAGATCCACCCAGGAGACTTCGCCCTTGAGCATTTGCCAGTTTCTCCAGGCCTGCGGAGCGGCTTGGCGGCGAGCCAGGGTGGCTTCCGTTTCCACCTGCATCCAACTCCATGCCCAGATTTCGGATGCCTGTTTTTTGACCTCCCACATTGCGGTTGAATCCGCTTCCCGGACGAGCAGGGGCACCCATGCACTGGTGTCGAAAAAGAGCTTCATTCACCACTCCTTTTCGGATCGGATTGCCAGGACGCTGTTTGCAAGCTTCCTGCCATCGCCCGGCGCACCCGGCAAAAGGATGCGATCGGACAGCTGGCCGCGCTGCTGCAAAACGAGGCCCTTTTTCTGCAGCCGCTGCGCCAATTCGTTTTGCTGCCGGGAGTCGATGTGCTGGGAATCGCCCGGCCGGGTCAGGTAGGCCACGGTTTGCTCCCGCACACAGACCTCGATCGGCTCCCCACCGTCCCGCACCGACTGAACGTACTTGGACAAGTGCGTTTTGAGTTCGGCAATTTTCACTTTCATATGATCAAGTTGGTCATATTGGAATGACCCTGTCAACCTTCAAGGTCGAAGCTGCTCCGCCCCCCTAAAACCGTGCCCATGCGGTGGCGGCGTAGTCGTAGTACCAGCCGCCGAGGGACTCGCTGGTCCAGATCCAGCCGGGGGCGCTGGCGGTGTAGCGGTACAGGTAGATGCCCGAGGCGGTGGAGGACGGATGGACGTAGGCCCAGCAGGGCACGCTGAAGAACCAGACGTACGGCAGGTTGAGGTCGTTCAGCCAGCCCACCGCGCCGAGCTTGGACAAGTTGGATGGGGTGCCCCACGGCCCGGCGGCCGGGACCGGCTCGACCAGCAGGCGCACGGCCTGCACGTCCAACAGGGAGCCGTCCAGGGTGTACTGAAAATTCATGACAAACAGGCCGCCCTGCGCGGGGGTGCCGGCGAGCGTGCCGTCCGGGGCGAAAGTGAGCCCTGCCGGCAGGGCCGGGCTGTCAGGCGCAAGCGCCCACTCGCCGCCCTGCGCGCCGACCGCGCGCAACTGCCCGCCGTAGGCCGAGCCAATCCGCGCATTGGGGAGCATGCGCGTATGGATGGCGGCGTCCGCCCCGGCGGCCGGCTCGAGCTCAATGACCGTGTAGAGCGATGTGGACGGCAGGCGCACGACAAGGTCGTCGCCGTCGATCGCCGGTGTCAGCTGGCTTCGAAAATACAGGTACTCGCTGAGGGCGATGGCGCGGGTGAAGCGGGCGGCCGCGCCCTTGAGGCGGACGGTGGCGTTGACGCGCTCGACCTTGTAGCTGCTGGTCCCCGGGTTCAGGATGCGCACGCCCGTCAACGTGTTGCCGCGGTAGCTGATCGGGACACGCTCGGTGCTGAGGCCGCTGCGCTGGTCGCTGGCGAACGCCTGGATCAGGATCCTTGTGGATGAGCGCAGCGGCTGGTCGTCGAGGCTGGTCGTGATCACGGCGCCGTAGAGATTGTCCATCGTGAAGCTGGCGTCGCTGGTCTCGATGGTGCCGGCCGGCCGGAGGAAGCCGTTGGCCGCCTGGGTCTGCGGCGTGTCGACGGTGAGCACGCCCGCGCCGCTGTCGAGGACGATCTGGCCGGTCATGCTGGTGATCACGCCGGTATCCGTATCGATAAAATCATACGCCTCGGGCAGCACCATGTCGGCGTCGGGCGACGGGTCGAGGATGGCCTTGCCGACAAGGGCGAGGGCCGGGTCGACAATGCTCGTGCCGGGCACCGGCGAGACCGGAAACAGCGCGGGGTTGTCGCGGAAGTAGTCGAAGCCGGCGTTGGTGGTGAGCAGCGACTTGTCAAGCGATGTGAGCGAGGCCCACTGGCGGCCTTCGCGCAGGACGACCCCCGCCTCGGCGAGGTCACCGCGGCGCGTCATCAGGGCGGTGGCCGGAAACTGGCCCATCATGCTTGGACTCTCGACCGGCCACGGCCGCGACGCACTGGTCGTGTTCCAGGTGCGGTTGTCCAGGGCGAACCAGACCCAGGCGTCGATGTCGGACAGGCCCATGTAGGCGGCCACCGCCAGCGGCGCCTCGCCGGCGACCGGTGTGTACTGCGTCCAGATCTGTTCGGAAAGCGTCAGCGGGTGGCCCTCCACGTGCTCGGTCACCAGCGGCGTCTCGCGCGGGTTCAGCAGCGCGGAAATGTTCAAATACTCATCGCCCGCGCTGATGTCGTAGATGGCGGCCTTCTGCGCATACTGGGGCGAGTAGTAGTTGTGGCGGTCGATCACGCCGGCGGCCGCGTAGGTGGCCAGTTCGAGGTCGAGCAGGCGCTCGTCGTTGGCGGTCTTCCAGTTGCTGGCGGAAACGGTGCCGCCGTAGCCAAGGCTGCGCAAATGGGCGGTCATTTCGGCGAAGAAGCCCTCCTGGACCTCGGCAAGGTAGGCGACCTGGTCGCGGTTGCGCGCCAGCACCGCGCGCGTGTTGTTCGACATGGAAATAGCCGAGACCAGCTGGAAGCGCCCGGCATCCGTGTCGTCGCGGGCGAGGACACGGCGCCAGACCGTCTGCTGGGCGCGCGTCGCCGCCGCCTGGATGGTGTCCCCGGGATTCTCCGGATCGAGGTACTTTTGCCCCACCCACTCGAAAAAGCGCTGCTCCTGGATTTCCTGCATCTCGGGCGGCCAGTTGTCCGGATTGAAGGTGTTGAAGAACAGGTTGTCCTCGTTGAGCAGCTCGACAATCGCCACCGCCCGGTCGGCCGCCAGCGGCGTCTGCTGCGGATCATTCGGGTTGGGCCGGGTCATCAGTTCGGTGAGCCAGCCCTTGTAGGCGGCGCGCAGCGTGTCATCCAGAAAAATCAGGCCGTAGGGCACGAGTTTGGTCGGGTTGGCGTCGATCCACGCCTGGGTGTAGCCGGGCATCCCGTAGCTGGCCTGCACCTGCATCTCGATCACGAAAAAGGTGTTCGAAACGAAGGTGTAGATGCCGTGCTGCTTCATCGCCGAGACGTTCGCCTGCATCTGGCTGATCACCGCGCTGCTCACGCCGTCCAGCGTGGACCCGGTGAACAGCGACTTTTTGGGCCCGTGCACGCGCACCATGTTGACCCCGCGCTTGGCAAGGAACCGCCCCTGCGCCAGCGCGCCGTCATAGCTCTGGCCGTTCACGTTGACCGCCCAGAAGCGCGCCGGCCGGCCGTTGCCGAGGAGAAAGCGCCCGCCGGAATGGGTCACCCAGCCGCTCTCCCCAGCCACCGCCTCGTTGAGCGCGCGCAGCCCGAGCTGGTCGGTCTGCGTGTAGGAATCGCTGTCGCTGTTCGGCCAGTTGAAAAACACCTTGCCCTGCATGTCCGGGAACAGCTCCGTCGGCGGATGGGCGTAAAAATCCAGCAGGTCGGCGCACACCGCCGCCGGGGCGGCAAGCAACAGGGCAATCAGGCGGGGGAGCATGGGTTTCATCGCGCCGATTCACCCGATTCCCCGTTCACTCCACAAACCCGCAGATGGAAAAACCGTTTAGCAGTCCCCCAAGCGCGCCACCCGCCCCGCTTAATCGCTTAAATCGCGTTGCGCTGGCGGCGGGCGTGCGGGTGGTGACAGGATGGAGGGGAGGCTTTTGAAGCTCGCCAAACGAACCACTGCACACGAACGCATCCATCACAAAATATCCATGAAAACACTGAACATGCCCCTTACCCGCACCATCCTTGCCCTGCTTGCCATGGCCGCCACGGCGGCGCAGGCAACGACCTTGTTCGACGGCGCGACCGACGCCGTGTACAAGGCGACCGCCGACAACACGAACATCACCCTGAGCGAGCCGACGGCCGGCAACTGGGTGATGTCGGGGAGCCTCGTCGACAACACCCGCGCCTACATTTTCGGCAACCTTTCAGCGGCGACCGCGCTGGCGGCGGGCGAGTCGCTGACCATCAGTTTCCGTATCAACAACCTGCCCAATGCCTCCAATGCGCCCCTGAGCGTGGTGCTCACGGGCGCGCGCGGGGTGGCGCTGACCACGGCGGACACGGACGCCAACACCTTTGCGGGCAGCTACGCGGGGCTCAAAAGCTCGCAGTTCATGAACAGCGCGATCAACACAATCCGCTTCTATGACTCCTCCGCACGGCCGGCCGGCAACCCGACAGCCGACAACAACCTGCTGTTTGATGGCAAAGTCAACACGGCCCTGGGCCAGTTCAATACGCTCACCGGCGCGGACCGCTTTGACGCGGGCCGGACGGCCGACATTTCGATGACAGTCAGCCACAATGGCACGGCATGGACCCTCGGCTACACCTTCTCGATGGTCGGCGGCAGCGGGCCGCAATCCTTCACCAGCCTGGAATCCATTCCCGCCAACATCGACTTCATGCTGACCGACGCCTTCACCACCTTTGCGATCGGGTTCAGCGGCGGGCTGGATATTGGATCCACCATGGACATCTCCGGCCTCACCGTCACGCACACCACCGGCGGTGGCGGTGACCCTGCTGTGCCGGTGCTGGTGATAGGACGCTCCGGCGACAACCTCGAGATCATCTGCGCCAGCGAGAGCGGCTTCAGCTACCAGCTCCAGTCCTCCAGCGACCTCGGCGACAGCGATCCGTGGGGCGCCGTCGAGACCAAGGAGGGCACCGGTGGTAACCTGACCTTTAGCGTCCCGGCACCGGCCACCGGCACCCGGGAATTCTACCGCGTGGTCGTCCCCGCGCCCTGAACGGTCTCAGGCGCGCGGCCCGGCAGCGTGTCGCCGTCGATCCACACCGGCTCGACAACCTGCTCCTGCGGGCGTTCGCTGAAGCCGCGCTCACCGCGCGCCATCAGCGCCTGCAGGTGCTGCAGGGCGCGGTCCAGTTGCTCCCCCTGCTGGACGTCGCAACCGGACACCACCCCGATGCCGGGATGCGGGTTGGCGGCACTCAACACCGCCGCCAGTCCCACCTCATCCGGCACCCGCCAGCCGCCGACAGCCGCAAGGTTCAGCGCCATCACCCAGTGGTAGCACAACACCGCGTCGGGCCGCCACTCCCGCAGCCATTCCAGCGTGCCGGAATCGATGCCATCCAGGGCCCGCACCGGCAGCTCGCGCCAGCCCAGCTCCACCCCCGCCGGCTTGCGCCGCGCCGCATAGGCCAGAAACGCCCCGTGCCGCGCCTCGTTGTCGCGCTCGCTCGCCGATTTCACCATCAGTACCGCCACCCGCCGGTGGCCGCGCCCGATCACCTCGCTGATCGCTTTCATGAAATAGTCCAGCGGGCTAAGCCGCACCAGGTCCACCGGCAGGTCCGGCAGGCTGCGTGACAGCTTCACCAGGCTGAACCGCTCCCAGCCCAGCCTGGCCCGGCCTGCCGGACGCCATGCCGCCGGCAGCCGCTCCTCATCCTGCACCGTCAGCACGATCCCGCTCACCCCGCGCGCCCACAGCTGCCGCCCCGCCTGCGCCGGCGTCCCCAGTTCGTCCATCGCATACGCCTGCCCCACCAGCCCCAGCCGCCGGCAGCGCTCCGCAAAGCCCGCCGACAGCTCCGAAGCCGACCGGTACAGCAGCGCCACCGACCAGTTCCCCGCCGCCGAATCCCCGCGCCCCACCCGCTGCTGCGCCAGCAAAGCCGCCGCCGGATTCGGCACGTACCCAAGCCGCGCCGCCACCACCGCCACCCGCTCCCGCAGCTCAGCCGAGATCCGCGGCGATCCCCGCAGCGCCATCGATACCGCCGCCGCCGTCACCCCAAGCTCCGCCCCTATCTCCGCCAGCCGTACCCGCTTGCCGCCCTCTTTCATCATGCCCAAGTTAATCGCTTAACCCGCCCGCCGCGTCAAGCCCCGCCCGACAATCATATCAACAATTATACTTGCAAAGGCGCGCGCGCGGCCCGACGGTGAAAGTGTATGCCACAACTAACGATCTATCTGGACGAACGGACGCAACTGAAGGCGCGGCGGGCGGCCAAGCGGGCTGGCCGGTCGGTATCGGCGTGGGCGCGCGAGCAGTTGAGTGCGGCCGCGGACGCCGGTGAGCAGTGGCCGGAAGGTTACGCGGGGCTGTTTGGCAGCATCACCGACCCCAGTTTCGAAGTGCCGGAGCGGCCGTCCTTGCAGCCGGATCTGCAGCGCGAGTCGCTATGAGCCACTGCCTGGACACCAACACGGTGATTTACTACCTGAAGGGCAGCTATCCGGGCTTGGCGGCGCGGTTGCGGTCGGTGCCGCCGCGCCGCATCGTGGTGCCCGAGATCGTGCGCGCGGAGCTGTTGTACGGGGTGGCGAAGAGCCGCGACACCGAACGCAACCGCCAGCGGGTGGAGGCGTTTCTGGCCCCGCTGACCCTGCTGCCGTTTGCCGGCGCGGCGGTGGAGCACTACGCGGACATCCGCGCGGACCTGGAGCGGCGCGGCGAGTTGATCGGTCCCAATGACCTGATCGTGGCCGCCACCTGCCGCGCCCATGGCGCCACCCTCGTCTCCCGCAACACCGGCGAGTTCAGCCGCGTCACCGGCCTGCAGGTGGTCGACTGGACCAACGCCTGACCAAGTGGGTGGCGTCCCCCAGTGAGATCCGCCACCGTGGGACCCGCGCTTGCGCGTGGTCTCCCCTCACCCCGGCAGCGACGCGCAAGCGCGCGCGCCACGCCATTACACCCGGCACCGTCGGACCTGCCAACGTCGGACCCGCCGCCGTGGGACCCGCCAACGTGGGACCCGCGCTTGCGCGTGGTCTCCCATCGCCCCGGCAGCGACGCGCAAGGGGGTTTTTTGGAGAAGCGCAAAAAAGTCCCTTGCCGTGGATTCTTGCCAGCGCGCGACTCAGGGAGATTCGGCTGCCGTTCATACAGGGCAGAACGGCTGAAGTCCACAAACTGCTTCGAGATCCCCAGCGCCCGGGGTAGAGCAAGGCACCCAGCACCAGGCGGGACAAAACCGCG
>JBNGDP010000116.1:0-11607 GCA_049975345.1 Oceanipulchritudo sp.
CTCCTGCTCTTGCTCGTGCTCTTGCTCCTGCTCGTGGTAAAAGAGCAAGAGCAAGAGCAAGAGCAAGAGCAGGAGCAGGAGCAAGGGGGGGGGAGGAAGGGATTATTTTCCCATAATTTCCCACAATTTCTTTGAGTCCTGTATCAATTTTTTGAGGACAGGGGGGGTTACCGCCTGTTTCGGGTCGTCCCCGATGCCGGAGATGGGATTGACGTGGGTCTCAATGATGAGCCCGTCGGCCCCGTAGGCGATGGCGGCGAGGGAACAGGCTGGAACGTACCGGGAGCGCCCCACGGCATGGGAGGGATCGACGACGACGGGGGCCCAGGACTTCTCCTTGAGGAGCGGGGTGATGCTCTCGTCGGGATTATTGCGGAAGCCGTCGAGGGCGGGCATGGTCCCGCGGGGACAGAAGATGACGCTGGGATTGCCGTTGGCGACTATGTACTCGGCGGCGGAAATGAACTCGTCGACCGGTCCCATGTGGCGGCTGCGCTTGAGGAGGACGGGAATCCCGGCCTCGGCGGTGCGGCGCCCGACCTCGGCGAGCAGGGTGTAGTTGAGGGCGTTGCGGGTGCCGATCTGGAGCATGTCGACCCGGGCCTCGAGGGCGAAGGCCAGCTGGGCCTCGTCCATGACCTCCGCGATGACCGGCAAGCCGGTCTGTTCGCGGGCCTTGATCAGGACATCGATGGTCTTGGCGCTTCCCTGGTAGCTGTGCGGGGAGGTTCGCGGCTTCCAGACGCCCCCGCGGATTACATGGGCCCCCGCCTCCTTGACCGCGGCGGCGGTCTCGAGGAAGGCGCCGGTGTTCCGCGGATCGATGGTACAGTGTCCGGCGATGAAGAGCGGCTCGGTGCCGAGTTGCACGCCCCCGATGACGATGCGGTGGTGGGCCAGGTCGGAGCGCACATCCATGAGCTTGTAAACGGATTCCATGCGGTCGACCCGGTCGATGTAGTCCAGGCCGAGAATCCGGTTGACCATGGTCTCGCTGCGCTCATCCCCGATGATCGCGTAAATATTACGGTGCGCGCCGTAAATGACCTGGATCTTGCAGCCGAATTCCCCGACGACGGCCTCCACTTCGGCCAGTTGGGAATCGGTAAGGGTCGGTGCCTTGGAAATGATCATAAGCAGCGGATCCTAGGGATCATCCCTGCCGAAGGGCAACGGCAAAAGCCGCGGGCAGGGGGCTCTCGGCGGAGAAGCGGACCCTGCGGCCACCAACCGGCACCTCGAGGGCGATCTTCCAGCTGTGCAGGTAAAGGCGGTCGAGGCCGGTGCGTTCCCGGAAGGTGCGGTTGAAGGAAAAATCGCCGTAAGTGGCATCGCCGATGATGGGCAGGCGGCGCGAGGCGCACTGGACGCGGAGCTGGTGCGTCCGTCCGGTGACCGGGCTGAGGGCGACGAGGGCGCGGGCGGGGGGGCCCTTGCCCCGCTCCAGCAGCTCCACGGCGGTTTCCGCGTTGGGCCGGCCGGGATGGACCGCCGTTCGAAGGATCCCCCGCCGGCGGGTCACCTTGAGAAAATCCCGCCAGGTGTCCTTTCTGCGCGGGGGGACACCCTTGACCAGGGCGGCGTAGGTCTTCCGCACCGAGTGGCAGGCCAAGGCGGCCTTGACGGCCCGGGCGGTATCCGGGTCCGTGGACAGGAGAAGGATACCGGAGGTGGGGGCGTCGAGGCGGTTGAGGAGGAACCAGCGGGGGGCGTTGCCAGGGGAGAGGTAGGCTTCGAGGTCGGGGTCGTAGGGAAGGGGGAGGAGGGCGGAGGGAGCAGGAGCACGGGCAGGAGAAGGGTTCGGGTGGGAAAGGACGCCCTCGGCCTTGTGGACGGCGAGGAGGCCGGATGGGTCGGACTTGAGGAGGCGGCAGTCCGGATGTAGCGGAAGATCCATGACGATTTAATAGAAGAAATGAATCGCGCACCCTGCCTTCTCACCCATCTTGACGATCATCTCAGGGGTCCACTCGAAGAAGGGGGCCTCGCCGACGATGGCGTCCACGGAGACGGTTTCGGCCAGCTTGCCGGCGGTGGAGTCCCCCACCCTGACATCGGTAACCCGGCCGTCGCGGGTGATCGAGAATTCGACCACGACCCGGGTGCCGTTGAACGGGATGGCCCGGGTGTTGTAGACCAGGTTGCGCCAGCGGGCCTCGATGATTTCCGCCACGCGGCGCCAGTACTCGCCAAACTCGGAATACTGCGCATCAAACGCCAGCCGGCCGATCCGCAGCACGCCCTGACGGTTGTCCTTGATGGGGCCGAAGGAGGTGTCCCGCTCAACGCGGGGCCGGGGCCGGGGCGTCGGGGACGGGTTGGCCTGCGCCTGCGCGGGGGTGGTGAGCCGGGCATCGCCCTCCCCGTCCGCGGGGCTGGTGAACGGCGCCTCGGTAAGGGGTTCGGCAGGCTCTTCCGGCTCCTCGCGGGCGGTTTCCGGAACCTCGATGCTCGCCACCCCCTCCTCCTCTTCGGGCACCTGCTCGATGAAATCCGGATTGGATTCAGCCGGGACCCGGTCCGGGGCCGCTTCCTGCCGCACCATGGGGCTGCCCCCGCTGGAGGGACTGGCCGCCGGCGGGGCGGGCGGGGTCGGCTCCTGCATCGGGTTGCCCTGGACAAGACGGTTCGATTCCGGAAGGTCCCCCTCGACGTAGGGAACGTTGTCCGGGCCCGGGGCCGTCGCTTCCTCCTGCGCGGCCCGCTGGTTCCGGTCGGAAATGTTCATCGTTTCCTCGGGGACAGACTCCTCGACATTGGGGGCAGCGCGCACATAGGTTTCCTCCATTTCCGGCTCCTCTGGAATTTCCTCAAGGAACACCTCCATGCTCTGCGGGATGAGGACCTGCTTCGGGGCCTCCGGGAACAATTCCCCCGGCATGGCCCAGAAGAGCAGCAGGTGCAGGAAAAAGGCCAGCAAAACGGCGACGAACAGACCGTCCCGGTTCTGTTCGCGCTCCCTGTTTCCGTTCGTTCCCGTCCCTTCCGAGGGCCGGGTGCGGGGCGGCTGAACTGTGTCGGGCCGGTTCATCGTGGCGTGATGGAGGGAATCTCCACCCATGAGAGTTGGACCAGTTCCTCCCGTAATCGTTGAACCGGAAGGCCCATGATGTTCTCGAAGGAACCCCGGTATTCCTCGATAATCAAATCCCCGTGCTCCTGGATGGCGTACGCTCCCGCCTTGTCGAAGACATGCACTTTCCCAAGGTAAGCGCGGATGGCGTTCTCATCGAGCGGGCGGAAGCGCACCTCGCTCGTTTCATGAAAGCAATGGGTCGCTCCATGGCACAGGAGGGCGACCCCGGTGAGAACCGAATGGGTCCTCCCGCTGAGGGCCCGCAACATGGAAACAGCCTCTTCACGGGTCCCCGGCTTGGCAAAGAGCCGGGTCCCGAGGGCGACCGTGGTGTCGGCGGCAATGACGAGGGCATCGGGATGCGCCCCGGCCACGATCCGTCCCTTGCGGAGGGCGTTTTCCTCGACCTGATGGGCCGGATCCCCGTTCTCCGGCTCCCATTCCTCCGCGGCCGGCGTGACCACCCGGAAATGCGGATTCAACCGGGCCAGCAATTCCCGCCTGCGCGGCGAGGCGGAGGCAAGGATCCATTGGATGGAAGCGCTCATGACGCCGCCAGTGCGGGAATACGGTTCAGTAGGAATTCCCGTCCCCCGGCCACCATGTCGGGCTGCTGGCGGGGACTCAATTCCATGACCACGGTATCCTCCTCCCGGACCAGGCCGGCCAGCATCGGCCAGTCGATGATCCCGGAGCCGGGAATCTGGTGGTCCCGGTTGTCCTCGCTGACATCGTGCAGATGGAATCCGATCAGGCGGGGCCGCATGCTTTCCAGGAAAGCCCGGTGCTCGAGCAATCCCATCCGCTCCTTCAACTGGGCGTGCCCGGTATCGTGCCAATACCCGAAGACATCCCCGGGCAAGCCTTCAAGGAACGTGGCCATATCCCCGTCGAGGGGCAGCTCCGCGATCCCCTCCCGGTTCTCCACCCCGAGGCGGATTCCCCGCTCGCGGGCCCGTTCCCCGAGAAGGTCGAAACTTTCCTTGAGCCGCTTCATAAAGGCGCGCTTTTTCCGGTTCAGTTTCTTCAAGCCCCTGGTCCGGGCCGTGACAAGGCCCTCCGTCTGCTCCCCGGCGGCCGATTCAAAGGCCTTCTCGACGGGGCCTTCAGGATCCCCCCACAGGAACCGGACCCGGCCCGAGTGCAGCACCACCCGGTCGCATTCCAGACGGTGCGCGAAATCAACCGTTCTGAGCGAGTTGGTGAGCCACAGGATGCGCTCCCGCCGACTGACCGCCGAGGGCTCGTAGAGATTGGGGGCCGCCCCCATGATCCCGACCGGCAAAGGACAGAAATTGTGGACCGAGGCCACCCGGATCATCCCCTCGTCCACCGCCCGGAGAATCCCGGGGATCAGGCTCAACCGCACCCCGTGCGACAACTCGACATATTCGAAACCGAGATCCGCCATCTCCCGCAGCATGGGATACCCGTCATCGTGGCGATGCGAATTCCAACAGCTGGAGAGGGCGAACTTCATAACCGTAAAAGGGTAACAAAAACCCCATCTGCACGGGGAGGGCAATCCCTCCGTGGGGAAAATTTAAGGGATCCGTTCCACTGAAAGCTTCCCCCCCTCAAAAAAAATCCCCGCCGGGCGACCCGGGCAGGGAGGGAAAGATAAAAAGCCGGAGAGGAAACCCTTACTGGTTCTCGTAACGGGCACGCAGCATGGCGGAGAAGGCGGCCACCTTCTTCTTGCGGCGGCGGATGTCACAGGGCTTCTCGTAATACCGCTTGGCGCGCACATCCCGGATCACGCCTTCGCGGTCCAAACGCTTCTTCAGACGACGCAGGGCGCGCTCGATCGGTTCACCTTTACGAATCTTGACTTCAACAGACATGGAATTGAGTGCTTTGAATTTAGGGAAAAGGGAGCAGCAAAGCAGGCTGAAGCCGGGCGTCAATATTTAAATCCCAATCGCCACCCAGACCGGCTGGTCGTTTAGGATGGAGAACTGGACGGTCGAGCCCTCCCGGATTTCCCCGCCGATGATCCCGCGGGCGAGGGCGTTCTCGATCTGCTTCTGGATGAGCCGCTTGAGGGGCCGGGCCCCGTAGACGGGATCGTAGCCCTTTTCAGCGAACCAGCGGCGGGCCAGGTCATCAAGCACGACCTCGATCTTGCGGTCCCTGAGCCGCTTGTTGAGGTCCGCCAACAGCAACCCGATGATGGCCTCGATATTCTCGAGGGTCAGGGGCTTGAAAAGGACCGTATCGTCCAGGCGGTTGAGGAATTCCGGCCGGAAGGCGTTGCGCAGGTCCGTGAAGACGGCCTCGCGGACCGATTCCGGGATGGTGTCGCTGGTGACCCCCTCGGTCAGGTAACGGCTGCCGATGTTGGAGGTAAGGATGATGACGGTGTTCTTGAAGTCGACGGTGTGCCCCTGGCTGTCGGTGATGCGCCCGTCCTCCATGATTTGCAGGAGCGTGTTGAAGACATCCGGATGGGCCTTCTCGATCTCGTCGAACAGGATGACGCTGTAGGGCTTGCGCCGGACGGCCTCGGTCAGCTGCCCTCCCTCGTCGTACCCGATGTATCCGGGCGGCGCCCCGATGAGGCGGGAGACGGAGTGCTTTTCCATGTACTCGGACATGTCGAGGCGGACCAGGTTGTCCTCGCTGTCAAAGAGGGTTTCCGCGAGGGTGCGGGCCAACTCGGTCTTCCCGACCCCGGTGGGTCCGAGGAAGAGGAAAGAGCCGATAGGGCGCCGGGGGTCCTTGATCCCGGCCCGGGAGCGGAGGATGGCCTCGCTCACCACGCGGACCCCTTCCTCCTGCCCGATGACCCGCCGGTGGAGAATGTCCTCCATCTTGAGCAGCTTTTCCTTCTCCCCTTCCAGAAGGCGGGAGACCGGAATGCCTGTCCAGCGGTTCACGATTTCGGCAATCTCCTCATCGGTGACCTCCTCCTTGAAGAGACGGGTCTTCTTCTCACGGGCGGCCGCCTCGGCGTCCTTCAGCCTGTGTTCCAGGTCGGGAAGGGTCCCGTGGCGCAATTGGGCCACCTTGTTGAGGTCGTACACCCGTTCGGCGGCCTCCATTTCCTGCCGCGCCTTTTCGATCTCCTCCCGCAGGCGGCGGGTGGCGGTGTTGGCCTCCTTCTCGCTTTCCCACTGCGCGCGCAGGGCCGTGGTTTCCTCCCGGACATCCGCCAGTTCGGACTTCAATTCTTCCAGACGCTCGCGGGAGGCCTCGTCCTTCTCCTTTTTCAGGGCCGCCTCCTCGATTTCCAACTGCATGACCCGGCGGCTCAGGGCGTCCAGTTCCTGGGGCATGGAATCCATCTCGGTCCGAACCATGGCCGCCGCCTCGTCCACGAGGTCGATGGCCTTGTCGGGCAGAAACCGGTCGGAAATGTAGCGGTGGGAAAGGGTCGCCGCATGCACCAGGGCATTGTCGGTGATCCGGACCCCGTGATGAACCTCGAAACGCTCCCGCAACCCGCGCAGGATGGAAATAGTGTCCTCGACGTTTGGCTGATCCACCATAACCGGCTGGAACCGCCGCTCCAAGGCGGCGTCCTTTTCCACATGCTTGCGGTACTCGTCCAGGGTGGTGGCGCCGATACAGTGCAGCTCCCCCCGCGCCAGCATGGGCTTGAGCAGGTTCCCCGCATCCATCGCCCCCTCGGCCTTACCGGCGCCGACGATCGTGTGCAACTCGTCGATGAACAGGAGAATCCGCCCCTCCGCCGACTTGATTTCCTGCAGGACCGCCTTGAGCCGCTCCTCAAACTCACCGCGATACTTTGCCCCGGCCAGCAGGGCCCCCATGTCGAGGGCGAAAATCGTCTTGTCCTTCAGGCCTTCCGGAACGTCCCCCTTGAGGATCCGCTGCGCCAGTCCCTCGACAATGGCCGTCTTCCCGACCCCCGGATCCCCGATCAGCACCGGGTTGTTCTTCGTCTTCCGCGAGAGGATGCGGACCACCCGCCGGATCTCGTCGTCCCGGCCGATGACCGGGTCCAGCTTGCCGGCCCGGGCCGTCTCCACCAGGTCCAGCCCGTACTTCTCCAGGACATCATAGGTCCCCTCCGGATTCTGACTGGTTACCCGTTGGCTCCCTCGCAGGGAATGCAGCGCCTCCCGGACGCGTTCCTCCGTGAGGTCAAAGGTTTCCAGAAAGCGCTTCAGGTCCCGGTTGCCCCCCTCCCGGATCAACCCAAGTAAAAGATGCTCCACCGAAATGAATGTGTCCTTCATTTCATGGGCCGCCTTTTCCGCGTGGGTGAACACCTTGTTCAGGCTTTCCGTGATGTAGACCGTCCCCGCTTCGGTGGCCCCGCTCACCCTGGGCAGCTTTTCCAGCTCCCGCCTCAGCGCCACTTCCACCGCGGTCGGCGAAATGTCCAGCCGCTGCAACAGCGAGGGCAGCACCCCGCCCGGTTGCATCAGCATCGCCGCCAGCAGATGCCATCCGTCCACCTGCTGCTGCCCCAGACGACGCGCTTCCGTCTGCGCCGCCACTACCGCTTCGCGGGCCTTTTCCGTGTATTTGTTGGGATCAAACGTCATATGCCTGATCAAGCTGCATGATTTGATCCAATTTTTCGTTTTTATTAACTCATTAATGAATAATAACTTACGAACTTAAACAAGAGAAGCGGAGAGACCTTTTGACTCATCGCTCCATGCAGCTGAATCAATAAGCGACATTTAGTCACTACCGGGCAGGAGTTTGTGAATCCCACTCCACTCGGGGACGGGATCAATCGAACCGCTGGAGTCCGTTGCTGCGGATGAGGGTCTTGACCTTGGAGACGTATCGCCATTGCTCCTGGGAATAGCGATACAGGCCGTCGGCCAGCTGCAGGCCGGAGGGCGGTTCCCCCTGAAGGCGGCTCTGCTCCCGGAGAAGCCAGAGGGACTCGTAGGCCGGATTGGAATTGAGATTGCGCAGGTAGGCCTGGAAGCATCCCTTTGGGGAGGAATAACGGGCCACCTCGTAGGTGGCCCCGGGGGGTCGTTTCCGTGGAACGATCCCGCAGCCAGGTTCGTGGCACCAGATTCCGAAAAGGTTGTTTCCCTGCCGGGCAAAACGGCTGGTTCCCCAGCCGCTTTCCAGGGCGGCCTGGGCAAGCGCCAGCGACGGGGGAATGACATCCATGCGCAGCCGGAGCCGCTCCAGTATCGCAACGGAGAGCGGCTCCTCCGGATCCACATCAAGCCCATGGCTTTGAACCATGGAACGGGCCCAGCGCTCATTGCGCCGCCCGAGATACCCGTTCCCGAGACGCCGGATGACCAGATCCAACCGCTCCCGGTCCCGGAGGATCCGGGCGTTGGCGCGTTCAATGAAGGGTTCGAGGTAGGAAAAGAAAGCCGCCTTTCTCTGGCCAATGTCTTCAATGGAGGAAAAATCGGGCAAGGGTTGCGGGCCGAGAAAGGGCAGGAAAAACAGGATCAGGAGGCCGCCCAGCACCCCCCCGATGGCAAGGGGCAGCGGCGCCCTCCGGTTTCGAAGAAAAAAATCCAGCCATCTGTTTGATGAAAACATGGGCAAAGAGGAATGATCCCTTCTCCTATTTGAATTCCACATGTCTTCGTGGAATTTTAGTATTCGGAAATTTCCATCTGGAAGCGGTATTACTCCACCTTCACCAGATGCAGGACCAGCTGTCCGTTCATCCAGTATTCAATGTATCCGGCCTCCGTCTCGATCCAGTCCGTCCAGGCGTTCGCCTGCTTCCCCTGGTTTGCCGGGGATACCAGTTCCTCGGTGCCGGAAGTGTACCACTTGCGGTAGTCCGATCCCTCCCGGTTGGAGATTTTGACGATCAACTCCCGCTCCCGGTAGGCCGGGTTCAACAGGATCCAGATCCGTCCGTTCTCCTCCACCTTCACCCCCCGGATCACGTCGCTGTTGATCGACAAGGCCTCATAGGGTCCAAAGCGGACGTTTGCCTCCAGCGTGTGCGGAATCATAAGGACCGCCGCCAACAGGCAGATCACCATCCCCGATATTATGTGCTTGCTTGTGTTCATCAAAGCCAGCTTTGCCGAATTTCGCGGCTTTGTCAAAAACCTCCCCGCCCCCCGGCTAGAGTAACTCCCCCCGGAGCACCCCCATCGCGAAGGAATAACAAAACAATAACGCCGCCAGAATGAAGAGTACCAGGTTGCCCCAGTATGCCATCAGCCCCATCGATTCGCTGCCCCCGCCACGACTCCGACGCCGCACAAGCCGCAGCCCGCGTTGCGCCAGGATCGCCCCCCCAAGGGCCACGAACGTCGCCGCCAGCGATACCAGCAGAATGTCCACCGACCGCAGCCCCACGCATAGCGATACGTTCAACAACAATAGCAGCATCGAAATCCTCACCAGCATCGGCTCCCGTCGTTCCTGCGGCATTCCCCATCGGCGTGATCTGCGCTTCCGGCCCATAATGCCCATTCTCCTAGGCCCGCCAACGCCCACTGGCAACGCTTTTCCAACCGTCCCCGCACCCGTCCCCGATTTTATTGACACAAGCATGCCATTAAGGGAGGGTGGGTGGGCAATGGAGGCGAAACGCAGAGGGGGCCGAAGCGGTGGAGGCATGGGATGGCTGATGGGGGGGGCGGTGGTGATGCTGGGGATGGTTTCCCTTGGGAGCGGGGCGATGGACACGCCGTTCGGGAAAGTGATGGGAGTGGTTCTGGAGGGGGTGAGCCTGGGGCAGTGGCCTGTGGAAGTGGAGGAGCGGCTGGCGACAGTGGTCTGGGAGATCCGGCTGCCGCGGATCCTGGTGGGGATTCTGGTGGGATCGGCGCTGGCGACGGCGGGGGCCTGCCTGCAGGGGTTGTTCCGCAATCCGCTGGCGGATCCGGCCCTGATCGGGGTATCCAGCGGGGGAGCGATCGGGGCCATAGTGGCCATTGGCAGCATGGGGGCGGTGGTGCCGGCGGCCGGTCTGGGAGGGTCGTTACATGTCCCGGCCTGCGCGATGGCCGGGGCGATGGGCGCGAGTTTCCTCGTGTACCGGGTGGCCCGGATTGCGGGGAAGACGCACATCTCCACGCTGCTGTTGGCGGGGATCGCGGTCAACGCGCTGGCCGGGGCCCTGGTGGGAGCGATCCTGTACCTGTCGGATAATGACGCCCTGCGGCGGTTCACATTCTGGACGCTGGGCAGCCTGCACACGACCACATGGAAGAGTTTCTGGCTGATGCTGCCCTTCATCCTGGGGCCGCTACTGGTGCTGCCCTGGTACCGGACGGCCTTGAATGCCTTCCTTCTCGGGGAGGCGCAAGCGTACCACCTGGGCTTCAACACGCAATGGGTGAAACGCGTGGTGATCGGCTTGTGCGCGGTGATGGTGGGGACGACGGTGGCCTTTTGCGGATTGATCGGATTCGTCGGCCTGGTCGTTCCGCATCTGGTGCGGCTGATCTGGGGTCCGGACTTCCGCCGCCTGATACCGGCATCGGCGATGATGGGAGCGCTTCTGGTGCTGGCGGCCGACCTGCTGGCGCGAACCGTGAACGCCCCCTCGGAAGTGCCCATTGGCGTGGTTACCTCTTTGGTGGGAGCGCCCTTTTTCCTTTACCTGATCGATCGCCGCAAGCGAAAGCTGACCGTCTGAACCATGCTGCAGGCCCGGAACCTATCCCTGACGATTGGCGGAAGAAGAATTCTCTCGGAGGTAGACCTCACCCTGATCCCGGGGAAAGTGACGGTAGTTCTCGGGCCCAACGGGGCGGGTAAGACCTCCCTGTTGAGGATTCTTTCCGGGGAATGGCAACCCGACACCGGGACGATCGAACTGAACGGCGAGAACCTGCGGCAGATTCCGGTGCGGAGGCTTGGGCGCCTTCGGGCCTACCTGCACCAGGAATCGTCGCTGGACTTCGCCTTCACGGTGCTGGAAGTGGTGCTCCTTGGGCGCAGCCCTCACATGCGCGGGAGCGAGCGGCCCGAAGACTACCGGGCGGCGAGGAACGCCCTGGCGGAAGTGGACCTTGCGGACCGCGAAGGCGACCTTTACACGGCCCTTTCGGGAGGGGAAAAGCAGCGGGTGCACCTCGCGCGGGTCCTGGCCCAGATCAGGGGACACAAGCCCTCCGCTCCGCGGTACCTTTTCCTCGATGAACCGATGAACAACCTGGATCTTTCCCACCAACAGATGGTTTTCCGCGCCGCCGGAAGCATCGCCCGCGAGGAAGCCGCCGTATGCATGGTGGTGCATGACCTGAACCAGGCATTCCAGTTGGCCGACCATGTCATCATCATGGACAAGGGCCGCAAGGCCCTCGAGGGAAGCCCGAAGGAAATCGCCCATTCCGCGGAATGCGAGCGGATTTTCAAGGTCGAGCTGCGGCGGATCGACATTCCCGGATCCCCCTGCCCCTACCTTATCCCGAAGGGATAATTCCCAATCTCAATCTCAATCTCAATCTCAATCAAGTGTAGCAAAATCGCCGAATGCTGCTACGGGGCAATGGGATTGGGATTGGGATTGGGATTGGGATTGGGATTGGGATTGGGATTGGGATTTTTGGTTCTTCCCGGAAAATTGTGGAACCACGGAGCGCGCCGGCGGGCTTGTC
>JBNGDP010000117.1:0-11313 GCA_049975345.1 Oceanipulchritudo sp.
CCGCTGCGCCGGTCGGAAATCACGATATCGGCATCGCCGTCGCCGTCCATGTCCTGCGGTTCGACACTCATGATCCATCCGGCGGAGGTCATGGTGTAGCGTATCCAGTCACCCGCTACACGGGGATCGGCCGGCGCCTTCAGCCAGGAGACGGTTGCCGGGTCGCTTCCCGCGACATTCCCCTTCGATCCGGCCACAATGTCAGGCCCGTTCAGTCCGTCGAGGTCGAGCACCTGGCTGTACATCCAGTCCTGGCCGGCGGCGGACGGGATCTCCATGGCGGTCCAGTTGGCGTTGTTCCAGTAGTCGGCCGGCGCTGCAGGGGCCCAGTAGACCGTCAGCTTCCGGTTGGTCCCCTCCATCGAGGCGACGAAATCGATGCGGCCGTCCCCGTCCAGATCGGCGAGGTTGGCGTCCTCGATGCTGGCCAGGCCGGACCCGCTGAAGCTGACATGGGACCAGTTTCCGTTGATTGCCGTCGCTGGGCCGGGGTTTTCATATATCCGCACGGTGGCGGCCTCCTCGTAGGCCACAATCAGGTCCTGATCACCGTCGCCATCCACATCGGCCGTGCGCGCACCGTCGGCCCCGTTCAGCCCGCTGTCGATGCTGTGCCGGGTCCATGCACGGGCCATCGGCGAGGCGACGGTTGCCACTGCTGTAGCCGTTTTCTCGCTACCGTCCACCCCGAATGCCGTGGCCGAAAGCTCGATCACGCCTTCAGCAACGTATCCCAGATCAAAAGTGTAGGGGTCCGTGTCGTCACTACCGAAGGGCATGCCGTTGACGCTCAACTCGACGCGGTCGACGGTCGTGCCAACCGCCGTCGCGACGACTTCGACCGTGAGCGGATCATTGGCATAGACGGTCGCCCCGTTGCCCGGAGACGAAACAAAGGCGGTCACCCCGGGCTCAGGGTCCGGGAGGGTGATCTGCAGGGCGTTGATCGAGCCGGGATATCCGGCGCTGGCGTTCGCGGTCAAGGTGTAGGTATAACTGCCAGCCCCCGTCACTGTTTCGGTGACCATGAGCCCGCCCTGATTCGTGTCCGCATCATCGTACAAAAGCCCCCCGAAGGAACTGGTCACATCCACAATCCTCGATCCGCTCCCACCGGATCCGACCCGGGCAAGCAGGAATGCAAAGGTGACCGAGTGCGCCGGATTGAATCCCGAAAACGTGTAGGTGATGTCCCGGCCCGCCGGACCGAATCCGTATCCCTGCCGCTGCTCCGCCACCGTGTCGTCAAACCAGTCAAACGACTCGGTGACGTCCGCGTCGGCCGGATTGTTCAGGAACAACTCCGGGGAACCATTCGTCCCAAGGGTGAAGCCGATCCCGGTGGCGTTTCCCGCCGAATCCACCAACCCGGCACCCGATATGGAGGCGAGCCCGCTGTTGTCCACCCCCCCGGCACGGATGTCGAAGCTCTGCCATGTGTTGAACCCGTCATTGGCGTAACCGGTCGATCCGAAGTTGACCAGGATCGTGCTGCTGCACCGGGCAGCCAGGCACGGTAGAAGGGTCGCGGCAAGGAGAATCAGGAAAGACTTCTGGATCATGGGGAGCTGTTTTTTGGGGGAGTATCTGTCAGTTTATCATCAAGCAGCCCAATAGAACACCCGGATTCGGGCAATCCTACTCCCCGGCAAATGCAAAGGGGCTTCATAATACCTTCTTCAAATAGAAATGCATGAATAACAATTTATTCTCTCACGGTGGCACGGAGAGCACAGAGAAAGTATTGATCCAGTCTCCGAGCGCTCCGTGGCTCCGTGAGAGATTATTGAGAACTTAGGCGGATTCATTTTGATTTGGTATAACACCATCAGGATGCGGGTCCATCTGAAGAACACGGTCCGATCGGCCTGCAACCGTGTCGATTCGCGCAATCTGGCCGCCTCCCGCAATTTGCTGTCTTGACAGCATTTTAATTGCTGCCAGAGTGCATCCATGAGGACCACAATCACGCTGGAGGCGGATGCCGAGCACCTGTTGCGGGAAGAAGCGGCCCGGACAAAAAAGTCCATGAAAGTCGTCCTGAATGAATCGATCCGCAAAGCGCTGGGGAGGCCGGTAACGGATCGGATCCGGGTGGAGCCCGTTTTTGCCGAGCCCTTCCCACCAGAGCTGAAGGAAGTGAGCATGAATCGCCTGGTGGACGCTTTGGATGACGAGGAAACCCTCCGCGAGCTGGCCAGATGATTCTACCGGACCTGAATCTGCTGTTGTACGCCTACAATCCCCATGCGCCACAGCATGCCAGGGCCCGGCTCTGGTGGGAAGAGGCCTTAAATGGGCGGGAGTTGATCGGATTGCCGCACGAAGTGACGATGGGATTTGTCCGGATCGCAACCCATCCCCGGTTGGGGAAAGCGGCCATTTCCCTTGAAGCGGCCGTAAGAACCGTATCCAGCTGGCAAGCGGCAGCCGTCCTGCGGGTATTACTCCCCAAGGAGAATCACAGCCAGCAAGTGTTTGAATTACTGAAAGCGAGCCATGCCAGCGGCCAGTTAACCTCAGACGCCTCGCTTGCCATACATGCAATCGAAAACCGGGCCACCCTTTATTCGAATGATGCTGACTTCGCACGCTTTCCGGGACTGATATGGAAAAACCCCCTCCTTGAACCCTGAGCCAACGGGTCGGACCCGCCCGACAAGCGTGTGATTGCCTTCTGTTGGCCCGGCATCCCCCCGGGGAAATCGTGGTGACGTTCACCGCCACTGGGCGCGGTACTGGGCGGCCGTGCGCCCGGTGTGGCGCTTCACTTCCCGGCTGAGCTGCGAGGGGAGTCCGTAACCGGCAAGGTCCGCGATCTCGGCGAGGGAATGCTCCGTGTCGCGCAGGAGGGCCAGCGCCTTTTCCAGACGCATGGCGTGCATCACCGCCGCCGGGGTCATGCCGGTGGCCTCGTTCACCTTGCGATGCAGCGTGCGCAGCGACATGCCGCTCTGGCGGGCCAGCGTCTCCAAATCCGGGCGCTCCCCTTCCCCGGCTTGCATCAACTGAAAGGCCTTCTGCAGGCGCCGGTCCCCGGCCTGCCCGAATCCGGTCGACTCACGCGCCACGATATCCCGCGGCGGCAGCTTGATGGTCGTCCCCGGCCGCGCCTTGCCCAGGACAAGGTCGCGCAGCAGGCGCGCCGCCCGGGCGCCCTTTTCCTCCTGCTCCAGCATGATGCTGGTGAGTGTCGGGTGGATGGACTCGCAATAGATCGGCTCGTTGCCGATGCCAATCACCGAGAGCCGTCCGGGGATGGCCACCCCCGCCTGCTTGGCCGCCATCACCACCCGGTTGGCGTGCCAGTCGTCCATCCCGATGACCGTGGTAAAGGCCGGCAGCCGTTTCAGCTGATCGGCCAGATCCGCCAGCATGTCGCGCAGGTTCCATGCCTGTCCCCTCAAGCGCGGCCCCGTCCGCGGAATGTGGATCGGCTCGATGCCCCGCCGCTTCGCCTCCGCCGACAGCGCATCAAAGATGGGCTTTACCGGCAGGAACCGCTCCGAATCATCCACGAAAAAGGCCAGCTCACGCCCCCCGCGCTCCATCACAAAGTCCAGCACCCGCACCGCCAGAATGTCACGATCGGTCACCACGTAGCTCACTCCAGAAAACACATCGTCGTTCAGGGAGACCACGGGAATACCCATTTCACATACTTTCTCCAATTCCCCGGGATCAAATGATCCGGCAATCCCGTCCACCGGTCCCGGAAAGGCCCGTTGATCGCCGCTGAGGAGCCCCACACACACCGCCTCCACATCCGGCATGCCGCACGCCTCCCGCATGAAGCCAACCGCCCGCCGGTAGGCCCACTGGCCCACATCCGGAAGATAGTACGCCAACTGAATCATTCCTCCGCGACCATACCGCCATGGCACGCTGCGTCAATAAAATGACAGGCGCAATCAAGCGCAACCCCACAGACATCCGATATACTGTACCGGAAATTCCGCGTAAGCGGATTTAACCAGAACCACACCTGAACCCTATTATGAAAAAACACCTCCTCACCCTCCTCGCCGCCGGCGCGCTCGGCGCCGCCTCCAGCCATGGGGCCATGGTCCTCGTGGATAACTTCGACGGCTACACAGCCGGAACCGATCTCACCGCTGCCCCCGGATGGGAAGGTAATAGTGGCTTTATTGATGTTTTCAATGTCGGTCCGGACAATAACGCGGCCCGCTTTATCACCGACGTGGGTTCGTCCGGGTTCGTGAACAGCACAACCGCACTCTCCACTCCCACCGGAACCACCACGACCCTGTTCTTCCAGATGCAGATTCAGGATTACGTGAACTCGAATGCGGAACAAAGTGCGAACAACGTTGCCCTGCGCAATTCAGACTTGGCGAATGGCTACAGTGGAGTCACCCGCAACCAGATGTCGTTGGAGCAAGCGAACCCCTACCGAAACCACCACCGCACCGCTCCTTCAATACCGTGACGGCAACACGGCTGTCTATCCGGTAACTCCCACCATTGCGGTGGATACATGGTACAATTTCTGGATTGTTTCCACAGAGGGCGCCACCGATTCATGGGCCCTGTATTCCAGCACCGGCACAGATGCCGCCTCGCTTGTCGCAAGCGGCATCGGTTGGCGCACAGCGACGTTTAATGCGACGGTCGAGATCATGCTGGGCAACCCGAGTATCAACACGGTGACGGCCGGAGCCTTGGTCGATAACTTCTACTTTGATTCCACCGGCCAGAACCTCACCAACCCCGTCCCCGAGCCGTCGACCTATGCCCTGCTGGCGGGCCTCGCCACGCTGGCGATGGTGGCGTACCGCCGGCGCCGGTAGGCAGGGCTGGGAGCAGTCCTTTGATTTCCAGGGGCGGGCGTTCAGGCGCCCGCCCTTTTTGGTCTCTTGCCTGTCCACACGTTTTTGGATAAGTAGAAGCAATTCATGAATCCCCCCCTGCGTTTTGGCGTCTCTGCGATAGCAATTCTTCCCAGTTTATGCCTGCCCATCGGGCTGTCGGGCGCCCTCCCCGCGCCCCTCGCGATCGAGGAGGCCGTGCAGCGGGCGAACGACTATTACATCGCAAACAGCTACGTCGGCCAGGCCGACTGGGGCATCGGCGCCTACCAGACCGGCAACATGGACGCATGGGCGACCTTCGGCGATCCCGCCTGGCTCGACCGCGCGCTCGCGTTTGGCGCCCTGAACCAATGGATGGTGGGGGCGCCCTGGCCGATTCCGGCCCCCTTTGCCATTTCGGGAGAGCAGACCCATCCCCTGCACGCCGATTCGCACACCGCCGCGCAGGTGTACCTTGACCTCTACCAGCTCGACCCGGCGCAGGCCGTCCGCAAGGCCGAGGCCAGGCAATCCATGGACGGCCTGGTCAACGACGTATCGTGGTCGGATCCGTGGGGCGCCAATGCATGGGCCGACGACGACTGGGGCTGGGTCGACGCATTCTACATGGCCGCGCCGGCGCTGGCCCGCATGGCCAACATTGAGAACAACGAGGCCTACCGCACGCAGCTGCGGGCGATGTACGACACCATGAAGCTCAGCCGCGACCTCTTTGACGACGCCGAGGGGCTCTGGTACCGGGATGCCGCCGCCAAGAGCGAAGTCAGCCTGAACGGGGAAAAGGTCTTCTGGGGCCGCGGCAACGGCTGGGTCATGGGCGGCCTGGTGCGCGTCCTGCAGCAGCTGCCCGCGGGACATCCGGACCGCGCGGAATTCGAGTCCATGCTGCAGGCCATGGCGGCGGCACTGGTGCCAATCCAGGGCGTCGACGGCTTCTGGCGCTCGAGTCTGCTCGATCCGCTGCACTACCCGAACCCGGAAACCAGCGGCACGGCTTTCATCACCTACGCCCTCGCATGGGGCATCAACAACGGCGTCCTCGATGCCGCAACCTACCAGCCGGTCGTCGAGGCGGCATGGAACGGGCTGACGTCCATCGCCCTGCAACCCTCGGGCCTGCTCGGTTACGTCCAGAACCGGGGTCGCGCCCCTGCGGCCGCCGGGGCCGGCGAATCGCACCCCTACGGCGTGGGCGCCTTCCTCCTCGCCGGCACCGAGGTCGTCAAGCTGGCCGGCGGACCCGAGCCGCTCTGGCCGGATGCGGGGGACGACGCATACCTTCACGACGCCGCCAACGACTACGAAGCCGCATTCCAGCTCGATGCCACCGCCAGCCTCGTGCGCTCCGGCGTGGTCGACCGGGTGAGCTGGTGGATTGGCGACATCTTCCTCGCCGAGGGCTGGTCGCCGACCGTAATGCTCCCGCGCGGCACGCATGTCATCACCGCGCGCATTGAACACGACAGCGGCGCGATCTACGAAGCCACCGTCACGAAGGTCCTCTCCGGCGGCGGCAAACTCGCCGTATCCGGCGTCATCGCCAGCGCGGACGACGGTAATGTCCCCGCCAATACGATCGATGGCGACTTCAATACCCGCTGGTCGGCTGAGGGCACCGGCCAATGGATCCGCTGGGACCTCGGCTCGGAACAACCCGTTTCCGAAATCCGCCTCGCCTGGTTCCGCGGCAATGAGCGGCAAGCCTATTTCGACATCCAGGTATCAACCGACGGTTCCAGCTGGACGGATGTCCTGACCGCTCAGGCCGGCAGCGGCGCCACCCTCGGACTGGAAGTCTTTCCCTTCCCTGAAGTCACCGCCCGCTACCTCCGCTATGTCGGCTATGGCAACAGCAGCGGCTCATTATGGAACAGCATCACCGAGGTCGAAATCCATGCCCCGGAAAACGGAATCCCCGATGACGGCGATTCCCTCCCGGATGACTGGGAAATCGCCCGGCTCGGCACCACCGCCTACGGGCCCGGCGACAATCCGTTCGGCAAGGGACGGTCCCTTTCCAATGAGTACCTCGCCGGCACCGATCCGCAGGACCCCACGGACCGGCTGCAACCCAACCTGCAACCGACCGGAACACCGGGTGAAATGACGTTTTCTTTCACCGCCCGGGCGGCCTTTGGCGCCGGCTACGGCGGATTGGAGCGCCGCTACACCCTCTGGACCAGCCCGGACCTGACAACGGGTTCATGGACGGTGGTCCCCGGATATGAATCCATTCCCGGCCAGAACCTCCCGGTCGAGGCCACCGTCAGCCTGACAACACAGCAGGCCTTCTTCCGCCTCTCCTATGAACTTATCCAGCCTTGACTGATGATCAACCGACGCAAATTCCTTTCCTTCTTCGGGACCGCCGCAGTGGGCCTTCCGTTCATCAAGTCCACAACCAGCGCCCAGTCGGGTCCGGCCAGCCAGCCGAACCTGCTCTTCATCATCACCGACCAGCAGTTCGCCGACATGATTGCCGGGATCAGCCGGATCGCCGATCCGCTCGGGTTCAGCACGCCCAACATGGACCGGCTGCTGGCGAGCGGGGTCCGCTTTGACCGGGCCTACGCCACCCAGCCTCTCTGCGTTCCCTGCCGCAACAGCCTCTTCACCGGGCGCTATCCCCACGAGACCGGGATCACCATCAACAGAAGCTATGAACCGGGCGTGCCCGGCGGACGGATCCCGGCCGGCATACCCATGTTGGGCGGCTACCTGCAGGACGCCGGCTACGATTGCGGCTATGTCGGCAAATGGCACCTGCTCGCCCCGAATACCAATGACCCGTCGGGTTCCACGCACGGCTTTCCCTTTGTCCGCTATGCCCTGGCCAACGGGATCGACCCGGATGTGGTGCCCGGCTGCCGCGAGTTCTTCAACCAGTGGAGCGGGTCAAACCCCTTCTGCCTGGTCGCCTCATGGGTCAATCCGCACGATATCTGCGAATACGCCCGCAACGAGAGCGGAAACTACAACGATCCCCTTCCCAACGGCGCCATCGGATCCTCCCCGCCCGCCGATCCGGCGCACCTGCCCTCCCTGCGCCCCAACCATGATCCTGCCGGCGAGCCGCCCGCCCTTGTGCGCCTCCGCGACAACCCGGACAACCTCACCTGGCTGGACCGACTGTATCCAACCAATGACTACACAGAAACAAACTGGCGCCGCTACATGTGGGCCTATCACCGGCTCGTGGAAAAGGTCGACTCCCAGATCGGCGAGCTCCTCGACGAACTGGACGCCCGCGGCCTGACCGGCAACACGACCATCGTCTTCACCAGCGACCACGGCGAGGGCTACGGATCCCATCTCTGGAACCAGAAACAGTGCTTCTACGAGGAGGTCGCCCGCGTTCCCTTCATTGTCAGCGGGGCCGGCGTGACGAATCCCGGCACGACCGACTCCAGCCACCTCCTTTCCATCTGCCTCGACATCATTCCCACCCTGCTCGATTTTGCGGGCGCCCCCATTCCCTCCCAGCTGCCCGGCGCAAGCGTCAAGCCGCTCGTCACCGGCCAGGCCGGCGCCGCCACATGGCGCGACCACTGCGTCCTGCAGACCGAGTTCGGCGGCTGGGGAACGGACCAGCAAAGCGGGGTCAAGGGACGCTGTGTCGTGACAGACCAGTACAAGTATGTCTGTTACGAGGATTCCACCGATCCGGGAAATCCCGACAATGAGCAGCTGTTCCACCTGCCGACCGACCCAGGGGAAGTCAACAACCTCGCCGGGAGCACCGACCACCGCATCCTGCTCCACCAGCTCCGCCGGGCCCTTCTCGATTACATGGACGCCACCGGCGATGCCTTCCCGGCCCGGCCCTCCGCCTATGCCAATCCCGAGGGGACGACCAACCGCCGCTTCCTCCGCCTCCGCGCCGATTCCTGACCATCATCAACCGCCATCGGGAGCAAACACCATGAAGTCAATTTTCCGAAGCAAAGGTCTGGTTAGCCTGTCGATGCTGGCCATGCTGATCCAACCCCTCCGGGCGGAATTCACCCCGCTGGAGGATTTTGAGTCGTTCAATCAGGGTGAATTATCGGGCCAGGGGGGCTGGGCCGGCGACACCGGCTACCTCTCGGTGATTGAAGAGTCCGGCAACAAGGCCGCGCGCTTCAATGCCCCGAATAGCTCAGGCGCCCTCAAACTCGTTTATCGCGACGAGGCTATTTCCACACCGGAAAACACGACCACCACCCTGTTCTTCCGCATGAAGCTTCCGGCGTACGGCAAGACGCCGACGACAACGGCGGTCAATATTGTCGCCCTGCGCAATGCCAACCTCAACGGCGGTGGTGACTTCACCTCAAACCGCTGCCAGATGAGTCTTGAGCAGGACGATGCCGCCACGACGGCTTCCCCGGCGCTCCATTACCGTAATGGCTCCACCAATACATTCGGCACCGGCGTCAACCCCGACGAGTGGATCAATGTCTGGATTGTCATGAGCCGCGGCGCCGGCACCAGCGGCTCATGGAACCTCCACATGAACCAGGGCAGCGGCGGCTGGCAGGCCGGCGATTTCTCCGCCACCGGAATCGCCTTCCGCAATACCGCCTCCGTTACCGACAACGCCGACCTCGCCCTCTTCAACCCCGCCAACAACACCGTCGATGCGGGCGCCCTGGTTGATGATTTCCACTACGATGCGGGCGGATCCAACCTCGCCAACCCGCTCCCCGAACCCTTCGGCTTCGCCGACTTCATGCAAGCCTTCTATCCCGGCGTGACCGATCCCCTCATCGTCGGCGAGACCGCCGACCCGGATCGCGACGGCCGCCTGAATTCCTGGGAGTTTCGCTTCGGCACACCACCCAATGATCCGGCCAACCCGGGCAGGCCGCAAATGGAGGTGGTCGATGGCCTGGCCATTCTGGATTTCAACCGTCAGATCAACCCCTCATCAGGCGCCATCCACGTCGAGTGGAGCGAGCAGCTGACCGCCGGATCATGGGAACCCCTGCCGCTTGAACCCGTTACCATCGGCCCCGGAACCCTGCTCCCCGGTCACTACGAGCGGGTCGAGGCATACATCCAATTGCCGAATTACGAATTAAGGCCCCTCCTGTAGGGGACAGTTAAATAATGACATTTTCTCTTTCTCACCCAGCGGAAATTCACCACCCACAATACGAGACATGCAATGGTACAGACCATCCTTTCCCTCTTCCGCTGTCAATCGGGCTTGGCGCATTCATAAAGACTCTGCCCGCCGGCCACCCCACGCAAGACAGTCCTATAGTCATTTTTGACTACGAGTATTTACCTACGACTATTTACCTGTCCCTTCTTCTTCACTTCTTTTCCCTTTATTTTCGATGTCGTACTGTTGCCAGCGTGCGGTCCATTCCCACGCTCGGCAACACCATGTCATCTATCACTCAGAGGATCTTGCTGCGGTCTTCGGGGCTGAGGATCTCGGCGAAGGACGGCGGCAGGCGGAAGATGGAGCGGTCGAGGGCTCCGCGCACGGTCAATACCGCAATGAGCAGCCAACCGGCCAACACGGTGTAACCAAGGTAGACGCCGGTGTTCCGGATGAACGCGATACCGGTCGACTGCCCGAGCAGCAGCGAGGCGAGCGCGAATGCCGCCGGCGGGAAGATGAAGGCCCAGAACCCGAGCGTCACCGGCACTTTGCGGGTGCGGAAGCCCGTCGCGATCACCACCGCGGCGACCGCCAGCCACCACAGCCCGAAGCCCCAGAACAGCACCAGCCCGAAATGCAGCAGGGGCTTCAGCGCCGCGACGTCGGCGAATCCGGCCGGCGCGGCGGCGCCGATCACCGGCAGGAAGCTGAGCAGGGCGATGATCGACACGCCCACGGGCGCCAGGCCGATCGCGAAACTGGGCAGCACGTCCGCTCCGGGAAAGGGATAAGTGAGCGCACGGAACAGGAACATCGTGAACAGCACCATGGTCTGGAACAGCGCGGCGCCCAGCAGGACGAGGTTGATCGCGAACACCGCCGGCAGCCAGCTTTCATAGCCCGGACTCAGGACAAGGAAGTTGCCCGCAAAGACGATCACGAACAGACCCACCGGCGGCAGAAACCAGAACCCGAGCACGCGCTTCGGCTCGGCGTGGTCCAGCGTGATGATGCGCCATGGGGTGAACACGGCCTTGGCCGCGCCGGTCACCACCGCGAATGTCCACAAGGCCTCAGCCAGACGCTGCACAAGCGCCTCCGACACCCACGGCAGCGGGATCTTTATCAGCCCGGTGGTGCAGATCGCCGCCGCGATGAACATCGCCGAGTAGAATTGTATGAGACTGGAATGCGCCAGTTCACGGTAGAGCGTGCGACGGTCGTTGACAAAGCGGGTGAGGATGAGCGCCAGTACCGGCCCGAAGGCCAGCACTGCGATGCCCAGCAGCACCACCGCAGCTTGGTGGTGGATGCCACCGCGCCCAGCGTCAAGGATCTGCAGAATGTTGGCCACTGCCCCGGTGGCCATGATCGCAATGAACCATC
>JBNGDP010000118.1:0-11249 GCA_049975345.1 Oceanipulchritudo sp.
GCGAGGGCGACGCCCCGCCGCGCCTCGTCGAGCACACCGAACTCGATGATGACCTTTGTAATGGCTCCCTCGCTACGCGCGAGCTCGGCCACCACCTTCAGGTCCTCGAAGTACTCCCTTTCCATGCCGGAAAGCAGGTACGAGGTCTGCGCGGTGAAGTCGAAGTCGCGCACGCCGGCCTTGAGGATTTCCCGCACGCAGGCGACCTTCATCGCGGTCGAGTCGTTGCCGCTTGGAAACGAGAACGCGGTCGCCACGTGGCTGGACGAGCCGCGCAGGATCTCCATCCCCAGCTGCATCCAGCAGGGCGCGATCATCGCCGCGTCAAAGCCGTGCTCGAGCACCGCCTCGCAGTGCGCCACCGCGTCGGCCCGCGTCATCTCCGGGTTGACGTTCGTGTATTGAATGTGCCGTGCCAGTTCCTGAGCCTTCACGTCTTTCCTTGGTGTTTGGAGGTCAAAATTCGACCGGTTCGATTCATTCGATCCCCTCGATTCCCTCGATTTCCCCGATATCCAAATCCACGACACTGCGGAACCCGATGGTCTCACAGCGATCCCATGCCTCGCACAGCAGGATGTGCTTGGCGCCCCAGTCGGCCGGACGGGCGCCGGTGTCGAACAGCCAATGGCTGCTTTTCACCGCGTACCAGCTGCCGCCCTTGAGGATCTGGTAGCGGGTGTGGCCGTCGCTGCGCTCGCTCTCGGTCATTTCCCAGACATTGCCGCTCATGTCCCATACCCCGGACGGCGTGCGCCCGCCGGGAAAGGCATCCACCGGTGTCGTGCCGCTTGGGCCGCTGTTGCAGCGCCCTTCCGGGGCTTCATCACCCCATGGCCAGGTGTTGCCAACGGCATCCTGGGCGGCCCGCTGCCACTCCTCCTCGGTGGGCAGGCGCTTGCCGGCCCAGCGCGCGTAGGCGCGCGCATCCTGTAGCGACACATTCACGACCGGATGGTTCTCCTTTCCGGCCGGCGGCCGGCCGGCAGTCCAGTGCTTGAGGAAATTGCGCGGGTCGGCAGGCCTGTAGCCGGTGGCTTCGAGGAACGCCGCATACTGCGCGTTGGTGACCGGAAAGGCGTCGATGGCAACCCCGCTCACCCGCGCCCTGCGTGGGTATTCGCATTCCTGCTCAAAGGCGTCGTAGACATGCTTCTCACCGGCCGCGCCGGCGATGTAGCCGCATTCGCGCATGCGGTAACGCGTGACCATCCAACCGTCGAAGTCCGGCACGCGCACCATGCCGTCGGGCACAGCGGCGGCCCGCGGGGTCGCCTCCACCTGCAGCAGCAGGTGCGGCAGAGTGGTCTTGCGGTGCTCGCCGCTCCATGGCTCGGCCGTCCAATCCGCGGCGGCGAAGCGCGCGCGCTGGGCGGCGAGGAAGTCGGCCAGTCCGTCATCCATTTCCGGCACGGCGAGAATGCCCGCCAAGCCGTCGCGCTCAAACCAGCCGCAAAGGGTGGCCGTTCCGTCCGTCACCTCGGCCGCGTATTCCTGCCCGGAGATCACGTCGACGTAGCGGCAGCCAGGCTGCGCCGGCAGCGTGAACAGTTTCTTCTCGACGGTGTGGCCGCGCCGGTTGACCGCCGTCCAGAGGGTCCGGCCGTCCAGATCCCAGCGGCTGACGTAAATGCCCTGCACGCAGCCACCGCCCACGTGCGGCTGCCATTCGCCACGGATAAACCAGTCGGCAAAGCGGCGCTGGGCCGGGAACAGCAGATGCATCCAGGACTTGCAGCGGGCGCTGTAATCGGCCCAGTAGCCGAAGATGTTCTCCCAGATCACCTGCCCTCCCCCGTTCATCCAGCCGCGCTGCAGCTCGCGCACGGGATCGTGAAAATATCGCCGGCTCTCGTAGATGATCTGGTTGCGGTCCAGCCAGCGGTTGCGGTAGACGCCCGGCGCGGCGGAGTCGTCGCTCATCTGCTGCCAGCAGCCGATCTCGTGGCCGAACGGCTCAAGGTGCGACGGCGCTTCCGACACGAATATCCTGCCCGGTCCGGCCCGCTCCGCCATCGCCGCGCGGAACGCCTCCTCCGGGCCGCTTGAACAATCGAGGAACAGGCCGTCCAGGTCGCACTCCCGCACCCGTTCCACAAAGGCGTCCTCGACGCTGGCATGGCCCGCCGGCACTCCCGGCACCCACGGCTTGTGGTCCAGCAGCACGCGCACACCGCGCGCGTGGAAGCGCCCCACCGCATCCTTCAGGCCGGCCAGCCCGCCCGGCAACTCGTCGTAGTAGGCCAGTTGGTGGCGCGGATCGACCCCCGACAACGGATAGTTGCTCCACAAGCACACGACATCGTAGCCGCCAAAGTCCCGCTCCGCCCGGTCCAGCAGGCTTTCCACCCGCCATTCGCCGCTGGTATGGTCGATCAGCTCGTTGTCCCACAGCATGATGAAGCCCATTGCGTAGGCCCACGAGGCCCAAGCCTGCGCCGGAGCATCATATCGGACGCCTCCCAGCCGGGCTCGCTCGCCAGCCGCCCATGTTTGCAGTTTCCGCCGCCACTCCGGCCACGCCGATGATTCCTCCGGGGCGAGGATCAGCGCCTTGCGAAGGGAAAGGGCATCGGTGGCGACAAGGGATTCCATCCGGGGAATACTAGCACAAACTGCGCGGATCGGGAATGGACAAGCATCCGGAATCCTTGCACATTCGTCCTGTCAACGCGGGGTCGGACCAGTCCAAACCACTTGCTTACAAATAGTTAGCCTGAATATCACCCCTGTTTTGTGCCTTAAACGCCGTTATCTGGCCCCAAAAATTGCGTTTAAGCTCCATCACCTTGCCGGAAAGCTCAGACAGCGAGCCCATTTTCGGGTCTTTAACAAGGGTTTGGAGACCCAATTACCCCCGATAAAATTCGAAAACAGGAAGACGGAGCCCTTATCCTGCTATTCCACGCGCAGGCGCAGGAACACCGGGGCACCGGCCGGCGCGGTGACACGCCAGTCGCCGAACTCCGGATCGGTCGAGGCACCGGTCTGCTCAGGCGCGGCTTCCGACCATGTGGCGAGGTCCGGCGAGGTTTCCGCGATCACGTTCCAACCGGAGTGCCCGTGCCGTAGGCTGTAGCGAAATTCAACGACACCAGTCGCGCTGTCCACGGTCGCCCCAAGGTCCCGGATCCAATCGTCGAAGTCCCCGGGACCCGGCAGCTCCGAGTACAACTGGTAGCCGGGCAGGCCGGTGAGGACGCCGGCGTCGGCCAGCAGCACCGCGCTGCGGAAGGGCGCGAGCTCCACCGTGTCGCCGGCCGGCGTGCCGCCGGGCCGCGTCCAGCCGGTCGCGCGCGGCAGCGGAAAATCGACGGATTCCCCGGTGTCGTTGATAAACAAATACGCGGCGCCGGTCACGGACAGCGGAGCGGGGTCGGCCCACTGGGGCTCGAGCTCCTGCCAGCGGGGGATCGTCAGTTCGCGTCCGTCGCTGGCGAACACGAGGTCGGCGCCGTCGCCGGTGACGAACACGGTACCGCTCATGCTGCCGAAATCGAGGTCACGGTCGGTGTAGGTCTTGTAGCTCAGGCAGACGTCGTCGACGCGGCCCCATGTGGCGAGGTTGCGATAGCCGGAGGGCGCCCACGGCAGCGCGCCGATGCCGAGGAAGTTGTCGCGGAAGCTGTGGTCCTGGTTGGGGTAACGGTCGGAGCGGCCTTCCTCGTGGCCGCCGATGAGCATGCCGGCGCGCTCGTTGGACAGGAAGATGTTGTCGCTGATCGTGCAGAAGAAGTTGTTGGGCAGGAACAGGCCGGCTCCCCCGGAGCCGTAGACGGTGTTGCCGATGATCTGCGAATTGCGGAAACTCTCAAGGAACTCCGGCCAGATGCCGTGCCCGAGCGGCGTCCACGGGTGCGATGACTCGAGGTCCCCCTTGGTGTCGAGGATGATGTTCTCGCGGATCACGCTGAGGCTGCAATTGGTGTAGATGGCGCCGCCGTCGTTGAGGGTGTTCATGGTGTTGCGGAACACGTTGCGCTCGACGGTCTGGCCGTCGCCGCCGAGGATAATGCCGGCATAGCCGGTGTACTCGACGCGGTTCAGGCGGAACTGCACGCCATTGGCGCCGGAGGGCGCATTGTAGATGATCACGCCCGCGGCGTGCCAGGAGCCGCCGCCGCCCAGGCCGGGCACGTTGCCGATCCGCAGCAGGTGGTTGCGCTCGATCACCGAGCCGCCCGGACCGGTGCGGTTTTCATTCCACGCGATCCCGATGTTCAGCACATCGCGGATCACATTTCCACGCAACTGCGAGCCGGCCGCATTCCATGAACCGAAGATGCCGCGGTTCCAGATATGCTCGATCACGCAATCCTCGATGATGCCCCCGGCAGTCACCCGCATGCCGGTGTCCGTGTAGTGGCTCACGTTCAGCCCGCGCACGGTCGCGCCGTCGATAGTCAGCCCGTTCGAGGCGACCGCTACTTCCACGATCATCGTCGCCGGATCCACTCCCGCAGGCGGATACAGATAGAGCCTGCGCGCCGCCTTGTGCCAGTACCACTCGCCCGGCGCATCCAGCGCCGCGAGGTGGTTGTCGATGTAGTAGCCGCTGTCCACGCCGACATTGGACCCGCTGCTGCCTCCACCGATGGAGAGCGTGCCCGCGCCATCGTCGCCCTGGATGGTGCGCGTCTCGTACCACCAGCTCCAGCGCCGCCAGCGCGCCTGCGCCCCCGTCCAGAAGCCGGCCCGCGCATCCGGAAGCGCCGCCAGCTCGGCGTCCACGATTGCGCCGGCGGTGGTGCCGTTGTCGCAGCGCAGCCAGCCGCTGTCCGGATGGCGCGCCAGCGTCATGCGGGCGCCGTTCACGAACACCATCGGCTCGCCGGCCGCCACGCTCGCGTTGAAACTCGCCTGCAGCAGCCCGGGCGACCCGCTCACCGGCTGAAAATTCCCCACCTCCACGCTGCCGCGCAGCGACGGCAGGGGCGCCGCCGCGTCGCCATACGCGCTCAACACGCGCCCCTCCGCCACAGTCAGCTCCTGTTCACGGTACACCCCTCCGCGCTCCAGCAGGATCGTTTCACCCGCCGCGCTCGCGCCCAGCGCCGCCGCCAGGGTGCGCAGCGGCGCGGCCTCGCTGCCCGCCGCCGCGTCGTCGCCCGCCGGCGACACATGCCAGGTCGCCCCTGCCGCACGCGCCGCAAGCAGCGCGAGCACTATCGCGATTCTTCCAAACAACGACAGCAGGCGGCGGGGCCGCGGCAACAACAAGATAGATTCACTCATGGTCAGGGGTCAGGTTTGCTTGCGATACAATAGGGAACAGCGCGCGCGGCATGACGCCACTTCTTTCACTCAATCCGTTCAGCGCCTGCAAATAAACAAGGATGGTCGCTTCCCATTCATTGAGCGAAACACGCCACCCCTCAAATTTGGGTAATCGCCCGCGTTGTGGAATCCGGTCCATGGTGTTGGCTGGAATCATGAACGCACGCCCGACAGCCCCCGCTACCCGCCCAGCCCAGCAAGACGCCAAGCCGCACAGGAAGCTGCGCCCCTGCGGCGGTTATCGCAAGAGTGCCAGCTTCCAGGCAGCCACCCTCATCTACGACGCCACCTGGTGGTTCTGTGAGCGCTTTGTCGACCGGCGTTCGCGCACAGTCGACCAGATGGTGCAGGCCGCCCGCTCCGGCCGCCAGAACATCGCCGAGGCAAGCCGCGCCGCCGCCACCACCTCGCAGACCGAGCTGCGCCTGCTCAATGTCGCCCGAGCCAGCCTTGAGGAGCTGCTCCTCGACTACGAGGACTTCCTGCGCCATCGCCGCCTCCCCCAATGGCCCCCCGACAGCCCCGAGGCCTCCGCCATCCGCGCCGTCCCCCGCACTTTCAAAAAAGATTCGTCCGATCCGTCCGATCGGGCCGATCGGAACGATCTCAAAGCCCTGACCGATCAGCAGCGCTGGGCGCTCTATGCCCCATGGCTCGAGCACAAGGATGCCTCTGTCCGCGCCAACGCGGCCATTTGCCTGATTCACCAGGCAAACTACCTCCTGGACCGGCAGATTGCCGCCCTTGAGGAGGCCTTCGTCACGGGCGGGGGCTATTCCGAGCAGCTCGCCACCGAGCGCATCCGCCACCGCCAGGCCAAAGATCGGGCCAATCGGTCAGATCCGCCCGATCAGACCAATCTCCAGCCTCCCGCCTGCCCGCAATGCGGCGGGCTCATGGTGCTGCGGACGGCGAAGGCCGGCAAGTCCCCGGGCAGCCAGTTCTGGGGATGCGCACGCTATCCGACCTGCAAGGGCACCACTCGCCTGTAGCCTGTGCCCCGGCTTATTTGGTGAATCCGTTGATGGGGTTGATTCGACTCTTGTTTTGGCGAAGCAGGTTTCATAGCTTTCCTTTCACCATGAATATCGTCTACCTGCACGCGCACGACGCGGGCCGCTACGTCCAGCCGTACGGCTTCCCGTTTGAGAACCCGAATTTGATGGCCTTCGCGAAGGAAGCCGTCCTCTTCCGCAAGGCCTTCTGCACGGCTCCGACCTGCGGACCGAGCCGGGCCGCGCTGACCAGCGGCCAGTACCCGCACCAGATCGGCATGTACGGGCTGCCGGGCGCGCAGGGCTGGGTATTCGACGACTATGGCAAACACTGGGTGAACCACCTGGCAAAGTGCGGCTACCAGACCGTGCTCGCGGGGGTGCAGCACGAGGTCACCAAGGAGAACTTCGCCAAACTCGGCTACGAGCGGTTGCTCGAAGGGGAGCATCCGGCCCGCGAACGGATCGGCGAATTCTACCCGGAGACGATCAACAAAGTGGAGGCCTTCCTCGCCACGCGCGACGATCCGCGCCCGTTCTTCCTCTCGGTCGGCATCGACGAGCCGCACCGCGACAACCTCGCCCGGCCGGAGATCAACCTGCACGGCAAGAGCGACCGTTTCACCAAGACCCGTTTCTACGATCCGGAAAAGCTGGATTACCGCTACACCGCGCCGGCCCCATGGCTGCCGGACCTGCCGGAGCTGCGCAAGGACATGGAATCCTACCGTGAGGGGGTTAAGCTCATGGACGAGTACATGGGCCGCGTGCTCTACGCGCTCCGTCACAACGGGCTCGAGGACAGCACCCTTGTCATCATCACAGCCGACCACGGCATTGAGTTTCCGGGCGGCAAGAAGACACTCGGCGACCAGGGCATCCAGGTCATGCTCATGATCCGCGGGCCCAAGGGCTCCCCCTTCGGCGGCGGCCGCGTCATCGAGCCGATGGTTTCGCATCTCGACCTGTATCCGACCGTCTGCGAGCTGATCGGCCGGCAGCCGGCCCACAAACTGGAGGGCAAGAGCCTGCTGCCGCTGGTCACCGGCGAGGTGGATTATCTCCATGAATACACCTTCGCCGAGCAGACCTACCACGGGCCGATGGAGGCCATGCGCAGCGTGCGCTCCGAGCGCTACAAGTACGTGCGCCGCCACGACCCGAAAGGCCACCAGATGCGTCATGACGGGCCCGCTACACCGGTCATGGAGGCGGCCGGCTGGTACGACCGCGCCACCGGCACCGAGGAACTGTTCGACCTGTACCTCGACCCGTGGGAGGCCTGCAACCTCCTTGCCCGCCAAAGCCCTGGAGACGGCGGGGCCGGCGGTCCGGATTACGCCGGGATCAAGGCCGAACTCGCCGCCCGCCTCGACGCATGGATGGCCGAAACCGGCGACCCCTTCGCCACCGGCAAGCTCCCCGAGCCGCCCTCCGGCAAGCTGTGGTGAGCTCTTGGGAACACCCAGCCTATCGCATCTGGATCCGCAGGCGCAGGAAGCGGGGGGCTTCTGTTGTCAGGTTGACCGGATCCGTCACCGTGGCCCAACCGGTGGCGAAGCTTTGCCCATCGGTGGAATCAATCTCCGTCCACGACTGGAGGTTTCCGGAGGCTTCCACGATATAGATGATATCCGCGAGACTGGCATCCCGGAAGTAATGCAGGCTGAGCTGATTGCCGGTTTGCTGGAGCTGGGGAATCCGGCCGAAATCGCCGGAAATGGCGGGATCCATTCCGAGGGCGTATTCCATGAGATTCACATATCCATCGAGGTCGGCATCCACGAGGGCTCCCCGCAATAAAGGATCACTGATCTGCTGGGCCCACGTGTCAAAGCCGCCGGATCCCTCTCCAAGGACCAGGCTGTAGGACTTGAAAGCGCTCTGACCGTCCGCCGTTTCCACTTGAACCGTTATCGGCAGGGTGGCGCTTTCCGTGGGGGTGCCCTGCAGACGCCCGTCGCTGGTCAGTTCCAACCCGACAGGCAGGGACCCGTTGACGAGGCTCCACAAGGCGGCCCCGGCGGCCGTGCTTTCAAGCTGAAGGTCAACCGGTTGATCAAGCGGCAGGGCCGGCAGGCTGGTTGTGGTGATCACAAGGGGAGCGGCCACGGTATCGCCCCAAAGGATGACATCGGGCTTGTCATCCGTTTCCTCCCCGATTTTTCCCAGCCCGTGATAGACGCCGATGGAGGTGCCGAAAAGATAAATGCGGAAGCTGACCGGCTGGTCCAGGCCCTGCAAGGCACTGATCCCGCTCAGGTCAACGGAGCTAACCGTGCCGGTGTTCCAGTTTCCGTTCGAGCGTGAGGTGATCGGGTTGGGCCCGGGCGTCAATTCCTCCCAGCTCGTGAAACCGTCGGTGCTCCACCGCACCACGACACTCATGGAAAAAAGGTCCGAATCGATCGCCGAACCGAACACGCCAAGATCCAGGCTTGTGAGATTCATGGTGGAGTTGTCCACCGGATCCACCGCGAAGGTGAAGTGGCGGGAGGGATCCAGGTAGTCGTAAACCTCGGTGGGATAGCCTGTGGTCATTGCATCCGGACTGTAGTGGCCGTTGGAAGTCGCTGTCAGGCCGACCATCTCCATGACCGCTGATTCGACAAAAAGGTCGTTGTTGGTCGAGGCGCTTGACTGCCGGGCAGAGTCGTCATTGGCAAAATCCCAGAGCAGCAGCGGTGAACTCGCGGTGGTGGCGGCCGCGGCCATGTTGGAAAACGCCGACTCCACACCGCCGACAACATGGGTCACGACGACATTGTAGGTGGTGTCATTGTCCAGTCCGGTAATGGCGAAGGGCACCCCGGCAAAGCCGGTCAGGCCGCCGTAACGGGTCCACTCGCTCTCCAGACGGGTCTTGTAGTAGACATGGTAGCCGTCGGCATCCGGAACGGGCGGCCACTGGGCAATCACCTTGTGGTTTGCGCCGAAGGCGGTGAGACCGGCCAGACCGGGCGCCTGGCCCGGCAGGGCGCAGGTTATGTAGTCGAGGGTCAGGCCTTCCGCGCCGACATCGTGTCCGGCGATCAGGCGCAAGGAGTGCAGGCCCTTGGTCAGGAAAACGCCCTCCGCGCCTGTCAGCTCCGATCCAACGGATCCGGCGATGACCGCGTGCGCGTCGTCCACCAGCAGTTTCAGCGAGCCGCTGCCGGTTGTTTTGATGCTGAAGTCATAGGTTCCCGTTTCCGCGACAATCACATTCCAACTGATCCAGCCGCCAGCGGGAACGGTGGCCCCATCGACATCCTTGCCCCACCACCGGCTGTCGGCGGTGAAGGTGCTGTTGACGGGCAGGCCGTTGGTCACCTCCGCCGGCAGCCCGCCAGCCACCTCGCTCCATGCCTGCATGCGCACATAATCATCAAATTCCGCCATGGCGTGGTCGGGCATTGCGAAGGAGAAGGTGTAATCGGTGTTGGTATGCATGCCGGCGCGGGCGAGCGCCTCCATGGCGTTGATCTCGCCCGCAAGAACGGCCGGATCGAAGAAAGAGGAGGCGAACTGCAGAGGCATCTTGTTGGCGTCGCCACCGGGATACCAGCCCCCCTCATAGGCAACCGCCCGCAGCCCGAAGGCCTGTGCATACGTGTACATCGACATCACCCGCGCCTCCCAGTTGCTCACATCCGGTGCGCCCTCCGCGGCTCCGCCTCCGGCCGGAATTTCGCCGGCCGTCATCACCGCGCTGTCGGCCAGCATCACATTGTCGATGAAGACGGTAGCCGCCGCGTCACTACTTGTTCCACGGAAGCGGATGGTGTAGGTGCCCGGCGCCTCCACAAGGAAGGGCGCGCTGCCGTAGAAGTCGTATCCGGACTGCGGCTTGACCCAGTAGCCCTCATGGTTCCAGCCGGTGGTACTCGGTCGCAGGTCCTGCTGGTCGCGTGGCCCGATGGAAATGACGCTGCTGTCGGGGGCGACGAGGTCGATGGCCAGCTTGTTCATGAGCCCCGGGCGCTGGCCCAGTCCATAGACCAGCGCGTAAAGCCCGGCCTCGCCGATGGTGACGGCGGTCTCGGCCGTGCCCGTCCCGCTGATAAAGGCCGCCTGCGGGCTGTACTGGCTCTCCTCGCTGACCCTGTTGTCGTCCAGTGCGATACGGCTGTCATGGGTAAAGCCGAGGTCCACGCTGCCGGCGCCATTGCGCACCGTTTGAGCGGATATCTGAAGATTGACGGCGCCAAAGCCGCGGTTGGCCGTGCCGCCGAAAGTCCATGTGGACCCGTCGGCGCTGCCCCGGGCGCTGCCAAGGATGCTGATCCCCGCCGGCGGAGTGAGCACACTGCTGTCGTCGGCGTGGGTGTCCCCACTGGAACCTTCCCCGGAAACGAGAATATAGGTGGTGTCCGGATCCAGGATGGCGGGTGTGCTGTAAAACTTATTGCTGATGTAGAAGATGTTGCGCCCCGCCCGCTCCCATACGGTCGTGCCCTCGCTGGCGCCGGCAAGGTCGACCGTGAGACTGAGCACACTGCTGTAGGTGCCATCGCCGTTGTCGCGGTAGATGGTCACGGTGTGGCTGTCGTCATTCCCGGCCAATACGCGCCGTCCAACCGCGTAGACGGCCACGGGACCGCTCCCGGTCCGGAAGCGCCAACCGCGAAGGGGCAGGCTGTCGGCGACGGTGATGGCGGAGCCAAGTGTGTCGACCGTGGCCGGTTGGCGCGCTGCCTGGCGATGGATTCCCGCGGTCCCGCTGAAGGACCAGGGCGATCCCCCGGGTGCGACGGCGGCTTCCCCGTCGGTCAGGACCGGGTCCTCGAAGGTGCCGATTGCGGTGGTCAGGGGATGGTCGGCCACCACGCCGATGCGGTCCTCGGAAGCGTAGTAGGTCGCCGCGCCGCCGCCGAAAAGAAACCATGCCGGCGGCCGGGGCGTTCCGGCAAAGGTGCTCGCCGGATCCGTCTTGTTAAAGTAATTGTCGATGAAAAACAGCGCGTCCCGGGCGGTGTTGTTGGAGTTATCATACTG
>JBNGDP010000119.1:0-1248 GCA_049975345.1 Oceanipulchritudo sp.
TTCTATGGGACAGCACGACACCGATACCGTATGTGCTCCACTCCCCAACAGGCTTATTTGGCCTTCCCTCCACCCTGATCCTGTGGGACAGCATCTGCCTGTATCGACACTTTTTGACTGGTTTTGCATTTTGACTTTTCTCAAAAACGAACTCTCAAACCGCTTCTTTCCTCAGGCTTGCCTTTCGGATTCAGGCCTTATGGGATGACTGTGTTCCGAATAGGTGATGGAGGATATCCCGACCTGGCCCACCGCAATCCTCCTGAATTTGCGGAATACTTTCTCCGGTTGCTGCTTGATGATGTAGATGCAGATATTCGTATCCAGAAGGTACTTCATTCAAACAATCCCTCGCGCTCTTCCGCCTTCCCCTGATCCCGCTCGTCCAGGAAATCCCCCGTAAACCCGGCAGCCCCCGCAATCAGGGAATCCCATGTCCCCTCCTCCGGAAGCAACAGCACCCCTTTGCCGACTTTGCGCACGTACACCTGCGTGCCGGCAAACCGGTACGCCTTGGGCAACCGCACGGCCTGGCTGCGCCCGTTCTTGAACAATTTCGCGGTATCCATGGTTTTTAAATGTAGACCAAGGATAGTTACCATCAAGGGTGAAAGAGCGACCGCCCGGGGGCTGGCGCCCGCCTTTCCAACTGCAGGGATAGCATAAACCGTTGAATCAATTGTTCCTTTCCTTCATGCCATGATTTCAAGATACCAATAAAATGGAAATCGAACGCAAAGGGATTGGGCTTGTGGTGCGCCTTTATGACGGGGAGCGGCTGCTGCAGGAGAAGGAGCAATGGCTTGCGGGAAACAATGGCCGGTTCCGGTTCAGCCATGACGGGGCGGTCTTGGAAGGGCATTTGGAATTGAAGGGTTCCGCGTTTTCAGAGGAACTGCACATCGAGTGGCGGGTGTTGTCGGGTTCTCTCTCCCAATGTGCGGTCGGGATCTGCGTGGAGGCGCGGGAGTGGAGCGCCGCCGCCTATCCCTGGATGGCCGGGGCGGTGTACAACGGCAACCGCTTCACCGTGAGGCGGCAGCCCTATTCGCCGCGCTATCCGGAGGCGGATGCCGGGCCGGACGCGGAAACCGTCATCACCGATATCCCGCATCTGGAAAAGGGCGCCGGACGCTCGCGCATCCAGTTGCTGCTCGGCGACATGAGCGCCCCGGCAATGGGATATGTCGATCCGGAAACCGGACAGGGGCTGTATCTTTGCACCAACCAGATCGATCCTTCCGATCT
>JBNGDP010000119.1:1348-11114 GCA_049975345.1 Oceanipulchritudo sp.
GCGCGCCGAGCGCGCCCTCAACCGGCTCTGCCGCGAGGGTCAGTTGCCCAGTGGTTTTTTTTACGGCAAGCGCAGGCGCGACGGGGAATGGTCGCACGACTTCGCCTTTGACGCGAAGCGTCCGTACACGCGCAGGTGGCATCTGGTGCGGCGGGAGGGGGACCTGCTGCTGTATCTGCTGAAAGCGGCGAGCCGGCCGGGGCTGGAGGCGGCGCCGGAGTCGGTGGCGCTGTGGAAGGCGACGGCGCGCAGGCTGGCGGACGCGTTGTGCTCACTTTGGGAGCGGCACGGCCAGCTCGGGCAGTTCATCGACGCGGAGACCGGGGACATCCTGGTAGGCGGATCAGCCAGCGGGGGCGTCGTGCCGGCCGGGCTGTGCCTCGCGTATCGGGAATTTGGTGACAAGCGCCATCTGGAGACCGCGGAGGCGGTTGGATTGTATTTTTTGGAGAACTTCACCCGCAAGGGCCTTTCGACCGGCGGCCCGGGCGACGCCTGCCAGGCCCCCGACAGCGAGTCCTGCGCCGGGCTGCTGGAGAGTTACGTCACCTTGTTCGAAGAGACAAAGCGGGAAAGGTGGCTGGAGGCGGCAAAGGCGCAGGCGGCGCAGCTTGCCAGCTGGATCATGCCCTATGATTTTCCGTTCCCCCCAGACAGCGAGTTTGGACGCCTTGAAATTCCCACGACCGGCAGCGTGGTGGCCAACGCGCAGAACGGCCATTCCGCGCCCGGCATCTGCACGCACAGCGGCGAGTGCCTGCTGCGCTTGTATCGATTTACGGGTGACAAACGCTACGGCGAGCTGCTGGGATGGATCGCAAAGCAGATCCCCACGACCGTTTCCCGCACGGAGCGTCCGATCCACGACCCGGCCGGCCGCGTCCTGCCGCCCGGCTGGATCAACGAGCGCGTCAACACCAGCGACTGGGACGACAACATCGGCGGCGTCTTCTACGGCAGCACCTGGAGCGAAGTGGCGCTCATGCTGATGGCGGTGGAGGTGGGAGAGGAAACCGGATGATTTGGACAAGCCGGGGGCGGTGGCAAACCGCCCGTCCGTGGATTTTACAGGGGACGAATGGAAATCCGGGCAAAGCGGCTGGCGCCAGCATCGGTGGCATTGTCTTCTGAAACCACAAGTTCCCAAACCTGGTCGATGCTTATTGTCTCAACGACCTGGCCAGGATCTGTGTTGATGAATCCGGGGCTGTCCGAGAATTCCACGACATATTCGACGGAAGGGAAGCTGCTTGCCTTTTTCCTGATAAACTCGATACGGAGCTTTCCATCGTTTCTTGTGCTCGGATCAATTACCGGTAGCCCGGCGGCGCCGGTGTAGGGATTGAGGACGCGGTTATCGAATCCGGAAGCGTCCATGTTGAAGGCGTACTTGATGAGATTGGGGACGCCGTCGCCGAAGGGGGCGGCGGTGTCGGCCGCGGCACCGGAGTTTACGTGGGTGCCGAAATTCGCGTAACGCCATGCCTCGAGGGGGGACCGCCAGACGGCCTCGACAAGCCCGCTGTCCCCGACGCTGTTGCGCGCGCGAATGCGGTAGTGCCATGAGGAGCCCTCCGGGGCGTCGAAATCGGTGTGCGATTCCACATTTGGCGGAGTCTCGTGGAGAAGCTCCCATGTGATCGCGTCGGCGCTGCGTTCGATGACATAGCTCTCCTCGTCCACGGCGGTGTCCTCCCAGTACAGGTCGATGCGGGAGGCAGCGCTGCGGACGGCGTTGAAATTTGCCGGTGCGAAGGGGATGGCGGGCGGGCCAACCAGCGTCAGCATGATCGGGCCGGATGACGGGACAATGTAACCGGAGCCCTGGACCGAGATGTAGTAGGTGGTTCCCGCGACTGTGGTAAACAGGGCCGGCCCCCGGTTATTGCCGTCGCGGGCGCGGCGATCGGCGTCGCCGTTGAAGGGGTTGCCGCCGGACTTGGGAACGGGCGTCAGGGCGGCCAGCGCATCCACGGCGCCACCGGTGAACACGCCGATGACATTGAGCGATTCGCTGCCAAGGGTGTCGACGCTGACCTCGCCGCCGGCGGGGGCGGTCCACTTCCACCAGACCGAGCGGAAGTTGTTGTCCGGCTCGCTGATGTAGCCGCCGTCCACGCGCGGTTCGCCGGGCTCGGTTGTGGCACCGAGGTGGTGGCCTGTAGCGACCCAGCGGCTACCGGTCATTTCGGCGGCATTCGCGAAGTCGTCGTTTGCAGGCGGGGTTGTGAGGATGAACGAGAGGTTGCCGGCCACGTTGGCATCGGCGGCGATGTGATAGGTGACGCCCTTGCCGGCCGTGAAGGTGACCGAACTCCAAGTGTTTTCCCCGGTGTTGATACCGGCGCCGTTCTGGTCGGAGGCAACTGGGATCAGGGAATCGACCGTGGAACCATAATAGACGCCGACACCCGTGTGGCGCGCATGGTAATCGTCGTAGAGGTTGCCTGCGGTCGAGACGACAAACTTGCCGGTGTACGGGGCCGTCCATTTCCACCACAGGCTGCGGCCGCCGGTGATGCCGCCGTGCTTGGGCTCGCCGGACTCCCTTGAGGCCCCGTAGGTGGGGATGATCTCCCGGAAATCGGTTCCGGTGATCACCTTCGCATTGACAAAGTCATCGTTCGCGGGCGGCACAAGCCTCGAGAGGTTGAGGCGGATGCGTCCGGTGTTGGTCTGGCACTCGAGTTCGGTGCCGTTGAGGTCGGTGTTTTCCCCGTTGACGAGAAAATAATAGGTGGTCCCTTCCGCCGCCTGAAACTCCAGCCGGCTGTTGCGCTGGAAGGAGATCCAGGAGTTGCCGTAGCTTTCCGTGGTGCGGCTGTCGTTGGAAGCGACACGGGAAAGGCTGGAAACGGATGAGCCGACGTAAACCCCGAGGCGGGTGTCGAAGCCGAGTAGGGTGCGGTCCGGGTGCGGGTAATTGTCCTCGGAGGCGGGGGTCTCGCTGCCGATTGTATCCAACTGGTAGATACCATCCGCGGGGGCGGTCCACTTCCACCAGAGGGAGCGGGAGCCCAGCTGGGTGCTGCGCGCGCCGAGGGAGGGCTCGCCCGGCTCGCGCACGCTCCCCCAGTTGTGGGCGACGCTGTTGGCCGAATCGCCTTCGATGTGCTCGGCGCCGGCAAAAATGTAGTTGTCGGGCACTTTCTGGAAATTGAAGATAACGCGCCCGCGTATGCCGCTGGCCCGCTCAAGGACGATGTAGTAGGTTTCCCCCTCAACGGCCTGCCATGAGACATCCGGGAAGGCGAGGCTTGCGGAAGCATGATTGTCGGCCACCTCCTCCAGATTGGCGAAGTTGGCGGCCATGCCGGCGGGCAACCGGTAGACCGTGGTCACGATGCTGCTTTCCGACCGACCGGTGGAGACGGAGGTGCGCCCGGCCTGTCCGGGGCCGGGAGTGAACTTCCACCAGAGCGTTTCCGAGGCGGTGATGCCGGCATGGGCGGGTTCGCCCGGCTCGGCGCTGGCGGCATAGTTGTGGGTGCGGAAATTGTAGACAAGCGAGCCGTCCAGTTCGATGGCGTCGGCGAAGTGGTCGTTTGCAGCGGCATGCTCCTCCCGCGGGCGCAGGTCGAGGGTGAAGGGCCCCTCGCCGCCCCAGAGCTGGTCGCGGTCGAGGCTGGTCACCTGGATGTGATAGGTTTTTCCCGCCACTGCGTTCCAACGGACGAAGGCGTCCCGGCCGATCCCGTTGCCGAAGTCCTCCTTGACGTGCGTCAGGGCATTCACCGCGTCGCCGGTGAAGACGTTGAGCACAATGTTCCAGAGACGGGGCTTGTCGAGACGCTCGCCGTAGACGCCGACTTCCCCGGAAACCGGGGCGGTCCACCTGAACCAGACGCTGCCGCTGCCGTTGTAGTTGTTATCCGGCTCGCCGGCTTCGCGACCGGCGCCGGCGTTCGTTCCGGTAATGGTGGAGCGCCGCCCGACCAGCTCGATGGCGTTGGCAAAGGTCTCGTTTGGCGGAACAGGAGTCGTATCCAGCCTGAACGGGGCGTTTGAGAGGGACCAGTCCCACGCTTCGATGGCGATGCGGTAGGTGGTTCCCTGGACGGTATCGAAGGTTACCCGGGTGGGCCGGTTATCGGCGCCATCGCGCCCGACAAGTTGCAGGGAATCGAGTGAGTCCCCGGTGTAGGCGGCAATGATCATGGGCAGGAATGAACCGGATGAACTCAGGGTGACCCGCGCGTTTTCCGGTGCGGTCCACGTATACCAGATGGTTTCCCCGTTTCCTTCCCCCGGCAGGTGTTGCGGCTCTCCCGCTTCGCGCGTCGCGAAAAAGGTTCGCACGGATCTTTGAATCGAAGTACCGGTGAGGACGGTGCTGTCGGCGAAGTCGTCATTGGCGGGGGGAAGGGCCAGCATTGCGCTGATCTTTCCGATGGCGCCCTCGAATCCGTCCACGGCGAAGTAATAGGTGGTTCCCGAAACGGCCTGAAAGTCGATACGGCTGAAGGTGGCTCCAACGGCGTCGTCATTTGCCGCGACCGGGACCAGATCACCCATCGTCACGCCGGATTCCGGGCCGGAATAGACGGCCGCGACCGTGTTGAAACCGCTGTTGCGAGTGGAAAAACCGATACGACCGCTCATATTGGCGGTCCACTTGTACCAGACGGAGGCGGTGGCGGGCTGGCCGGCGTGGGCCGGTTCATTATCCTCAGGCAGGGCATTGCGGTTGGTACCCGTGATCCCACGGCCAAGGATGAGCGGAACCGCGTTGGCGATATCGCTGTTGCGCGGCGGGCCGACCACCTCAAGCATGATCAGGCCCTCGTCGCCGTTTTGGCCGGCCACGGCGATGCGATAGGTTTGCCCGGCCTCGGCGTTGAAGGTGACGGTGTCCGTTCCCGTTTCGACCGTTGCCAGGTCAGCAAGAGACTGACCTGTGAAGACGCCGACAACGGGATCCAGGACATCGTGGCCAATGGTGATCGTTTCCGCACGAATGGGATCAAAGAGCAGTTGCGAGGAGGCGACACTCACAGTGGTCAGGCCGCCGGCAAGAGGGGTGAAGCTGAACCAGACCGAGTTGGGAGAGGCCTCGTTCCCGATTGCGGGTTCGTCCAATTCGCTGCCGGCCCCGTGGTTGGCGGCCTTCAGGAGCAAAACGTCGCCGTATAGGACGCGCGCATCGGCGAAGTCGTCGTTAACGGGGCGGTTTTCCGTTGAGGCAAGCGCGCCGGCGAGGTTGAGCCTGCCGCCTGTGGACACGACGCCTTCCGCAAGCGAGGGAACAGGATCCGCGCCGCGATAGAGCCGGTTGATGAGCTGGCCGAAGGAATCTTCCGGAAACTCGGCCCGCAGGAGGGCGAGGACACCGGAGACATGCGGGGTCGCCATCGAGGTGCCGCTCATCGTGGCGTAGTCGTTGTCGTTGTCGATGCCGGCGGAGAGGATGGCCGTTCCGGGGGCGGCAATGTCGACGGAGCCCTGCCCGTAGCAGGAAAAGGAGGAAAGGGCGTCGTTGCGATCCGTGGACGCGACCGTGACAACATTGTCGACCGGTAGTGATGCCGGGAATACAGGCGTGACATCGTTGTCCGTGGAGGCGTTCCCGGCGGCGACGACAAAGAGGACCCCGGCATCACGCGCCATCTCGACGGCCTCGTGCAGGGACTGGCTGTAGGAGCTGCCGCCCCACGAGTTGCTGAGGATGTCCGCGCCGTTGGCCATGCCGTACTCGATGCAGAGGATCGCGTCAGAGACGGCGCCGCCACCCGAAGCGGAAAGGAATTTCAGGCCCATCAGGCGCACGTTCCAGGCAACGCCGGTGACGCCCAAGCCGTCGTTTCCTGCCGCGCCGATGGTGCCGGCGACGTGGGATCCGTGGCCCTGGTCGTCGAGCGGATCGCCGCTTAGCCGGATCGCGTTGATGCCGTGCAGGTCGTCGATGTAGCCGTTGCCGTCGTTGTCCAATTCATCCGATGTCTCCGCCGGATTGGTCCACAGGTTGGCAGCGAGATCCTGGTGGCTGTAGCGGAATCCGCTGTCGATGATCCCGACAACGACTTCCGGGGCGTCGGTGCGGATGTCCCAGCCTTCGGCGGCGGATATGTCGGCGCCCGGGGTTCCGCCATCCTGGCCGGTGTTCAACAATCCCCAAAGGGAGCCGTCCATGTAGTAGGGGTCATCCGGCTCAAGGAAACTCCGCACAATATAATCCGGTTCCGCGTAGCGGACAAAATCGTATTGGCCGGCAAGCGAGGCCACCGCATCCGGCAGGGCCTGCGGGTCCGCGCCGTCGATCGCAATCCGGTACAACCCGCGCGAATGTAAGGATTGGGTCGCTACATATCCGGTCCGGGCAAGCCGGTCCTGCCAGTCAACCGGTGCCTTTTCCGGATTTATCCCGACAAGGACATGGCCGGCCACGGCCTCCGTAATGTGTTCCATGCCATCGGCTCCGGTTGTCCATTCAATACGGATGGCGTAGGGGAGGTCGGTCGGCTCCAGAATCACGACATCGCTTTGCCTGCCATCCCGGGTGGCGGTTTCCGGCCAGACGCCTACCGGCTGCGCTTCCGGCCAACGGGCAAGGGCCCGCTGCCAGAGGTGGTCCGCCGCTTCAGGCGCGCTTTGCCCTGTTTCGGTTGATGCAGCACGGTCTGGAGTAGCCACCCTATCATCGGGCTGGGTCTCCTCTGCCGCATCCGGCTCGGGTGCCATGGTTCCCCGGCTCAGCCAAAGAATTCCTGTGAGGACGACCACGGTGGGCAACGCCCATTTAAGGTGGCGAATCGGCTTCATAAAGATGGATTGTCGTTGCAGCTGAAAATCTTCCAGCCATCCCGTTGTTTAATCGTTCAGTGTCCCCGGGATTTTGTGCGAGGAGCAGCTTGCTTTATGGTAAACTACTCGATCCGGAGGCGGAAAAAGGCGCCTGTTTGAGTGATGTCATGTAGGCCGTCGGTGGTCGGGGTCCAGTTTATGCCGTCAAGGCTGGTTTCGATGATGACCTCGATCGAGACACCGTCCCATGTTGAATTGGGCTCTGCGCCGACCAGGGCCTTCCAGCCGTCAAGGTCGAGGGTAATGTTGCGGCTGGCATCAGGAAAGGCGATCGTGGAGCCCGGGTAATACCATGTGTTGAAATCGCTGAGGGGTGAGTAGGTGTTGATGAACTCGGTCCAGCTGGTATTGCCCCCGGCAATGATCAGGGCCTGGCTCGAATCGGTGGCGCGGATGTTTGAATTGCTCAACTGGATGTTGCTGACCGGTCCGCGCCCGGGGCCGTCGGAAACGCGGATCTGGATTGTGTTGTCCTCGATGACACAATCGTCGATGACGACATTCTCGGACTCGGTGATGTAGAGCCCGCGCCCGGTGACAAAATTCTGCGGGCTGGTCTGGATGTTGGCGCGCAGGGTGGTACGGCGCACCTCGACGGTGGTGTCGGAACCGAGCCCGGAAAGATTGTTGCGGTTGTTGTTCTCGATAAAGATCCCGGTGGTGGAGTTGCCCTCGCTGAGGCAATCCTCGACCAGGATGCCCCGGCAGGCGGTGTCGAACCAGAATCCGATCCCGTAGTTGTTTCTCGCGACAACATTACGGAAGGTGGAATTTGAGCTGGCTCCCATCTTGAAGCCGCCGTAGTCCCACCCGTAATACTGGGACACGTCCGCCTGGCGGCTGTTGGCCTCGAACAGGCAGTCCTCGACGAGTGCGCCCACTGCGTTGAATCCGCCGCCGGTGGTGCCGCTTTCGGCGATCGCGCAACGTCGCAGGGTGAACGAGGAGGCGCTGTTGCCTTCAAGCACGATCCCGCGGTTCTTGTTCTGGTGGAAACGGCAATCCTCGATGATGAAGCCGTTGTGGTTCTGGGAGCGGAAGGCTCCCGAGGCAAGGCCCGGGGCCGCGTGCCGGAAGACGATGTTGCGAACGGCCAGCGGGGTCGGGGACGTCTCCGTCTGCGAGCGGAAGAAGCGCAGCAGCGTCCGCCGCACGGACACCTCGACAAGGGCACCGTTGAGGTCGGCGAACGCGGCCGGCGGGACGACGCGGATGAAATTCGACGATTCGTCCACGTAGAAGTATCCCTCGCTATCGGCGACATTGGCGACATGCGGGTCCGCGGCGTTGAGGACCTCGTAGTAAACGACGCCGTCAACGACCACCTGATGGTAGGTGCGGACCGTGTCGGGCGGGGTGAAATTCGGTTCAAAGATATTCGTGGAGAGTCCCCAGTCGTAGGGCCATGCCTTTTCGTAGGCGGTGCGGCCGTTCTCGCTGCCGGCAACCGTCCACCCGCCGGACCAGTCTTCCGAGCCCGAAAGGATCACATCTCCGGTGTGGAGGCCCGGGCTCCAGCCGGCCCCCTCGATGATCAGGGGGCGGGTTGCGGAAAGTACGCCCGGAATGGACAGGGCCTGTGTGGCCGCGATCGCGCCCGGGCGGTGAATTCCCGGAAGCAGGATGATTTTGTAGCCGCCGGTTCCGCCGTTGTAGAGATTGAAGGCCTTGGTTATCGTGGCCAGCGGCTGGTTTTCCGTTCCCGGATTCAGGTCATTCCCCAGCAGCGGATCCGGGCTTACGTAGAGCGTCGTGGAAATCAGGCCCTCGTCGATTTCGGGGGCCCCGCTGCCCCCGACCGCGCCGGCGTGTTGCGGCACGCCGGCGCAAAAGAACAGTGACAATGCAAGAAGGCCGCGCGAACGGATCCGTCTGGAAACAGGGGGAAGAGGGAACATGCTGCGGCCTTTAGTGGATTGTCATTACTGTGGGACTACATTCACGCGGAAGAAGCGCGGCCCGCCGGAGATGTCGAAGGTCCCGGGCGAGGTCGGTTCCCAGTTCTGCAGGTCGGTGCTGGTCTCGAGGATGACATCGACGAGGACGGGATCCTCCGCCCCGGTGACGAGGAATTCGCGGATCGTCAGGGTAGCGTTGGTGAAGCCGGCCACGCCGGAATCGCGTGCCCCGTGCCAGCCGACGGCCTGGATGTCGGTTCCTGTGAGCGATGTGTCGAAGGACAGGCTGTCGTAGTTGCCGCGCCAGTTGTCCGTTCCCGGGATGTACAGGGCCCAGAGCTCGGTGGAGAGATCCGGGATGGCCCATGTGGCGCCGCCGTTGCCGCCGCTGATGGTGGTGTTGGAGAGGTAGTAGTCACCGCCGACTGTCTGGATGATGAAGCGGGAGACCAGTGTTCCGGAAACACCGCCGGCCGTGGCGCCGGAGATCCCGGTCAGGTCGTCGTAGTTGATGGCGAGGTCCCACATGGCGACGTAGTTCATGTGGGAATTCGTCGTTCCGGCGGGGCTCTGGGCGAACAATTCGATGTAGTCCCCGTCGATGCTGTCGATCACCTTTGCGGTGGCGGCCCCGTTACTGGCGTTGACACCGAATTTCACAACTTGGGCGCCACCCGTGAAGGCTGCGGAGGAACCGTCGTAATCGACGCTTATCACGGGGTTCAAGGCGGCACCCCAGTCACCGACCTGCCGTATGGAGTCCAGCGCTGTCGGAACTCCGGCAAAGTCCTGGAGCACTGCCTGCGAGTTTTGGTTCACCGTCACGTAGTCGCCGCCCCAGGACACGAGATCGACACCGTATGTGAGGACGGGAATTGCGGAGATGATTAAGGAGAGGAGTTTCATGTTTTTCATAACAGGATAATAGAAAGTCGGCCAAGGAGGCGCTGCGAGTGAGGCCGTTGGGTTATGTAAACCGCGCGACAAAAAAAAAGGTTCTTCGTGGAATTTCGTGGAAATTTCATCGCGGCGGACGGTGCGTCTTGACGGCCAAAGGCCGGATTCCA
>JBNGDP010000120.1:0-11025 GCA_049975345.1 Oceanipulchritudo sp.
GGGACAAGCCCGCCGGCGCGCTCCGTGGTTCCACAATTTTCCGGGAAGAACCATTCTTTACATTAATGCATCCTGGTGGTGCTGGTGGTTTGCCGCCTCCTTCGGTTCCCGTGGTTTTGATGCTGGCGTTCTCTTCCTCATGGGTGGAACAGCGTTTATCCTTAACAAACTACGACCTTATCCAGTTCTAGAAAAATGCTTTCTTTTAATATCCCAATTTTTCGTGCTATGGAACATCTACATCGTGATCTTGTATGCTTTATCCCTGATCGCAAGGCAGGAGCCAGTGACCTGGGGGGAGATGCTGCGCGCTGTTTTGCCCTGAAACCCAACACACGACAAGGAAAAGAACTTACTCGAAAACCCCGTCGCGCATCTGGAAAGTGGCGTCGCAGGCATTGGCCAGTTCGCGATTGTGGGTGACGACAAGGATTGTGCGGTTCAAATCATGGGCGAGGGTCTGCAGCTGGTCGAACAGGGTTTTTGAATTCTGGAAGTCGAGGTTTCCGGTTGGCTCATCGGCGAGGACCAGCTCGGGATCGTTGGCGAGGGCCCTCGCCACAGCCACGCGCTGGCGCTCGCCGCCCGAAAGCTGGTTTCCTTTCCGGGCGGTCTTGTCAGCGAGGCCGACCAGCCGGAGCAGATGGCAGGCCTTTTCATACGCCTCTTCCCGGGAGATGGTTCCCTGCCTCAACATGGGCAGCATCAGGTTCTCGGCCGCGGAGAACTCCGAAAGCAGGAAGTGAAACTGGAAGACAAACCCGATCTTGCTTCCCCGGATGCGGGTGCGCTCCGCCTCCCCGGCATGATCGACGCGCTCCCCGCCCAGGTGGATTTCCCCGGAATCCGGATGGTCCAGCAAACCGAGCAGGTACAGCAGGGTGCTTTTGCCGCAGCCACTCGGGCCGACAATCGCGTAGGTCTTCCCTCTTTCAAGAGCGAGGTCGATCCCCCGCAGGACGTGGACCCGGTCGACCCCTTCCCCGAGGGTGCGGTGAAGCCGTTTCGCTTCCAGGACGTGGACTGGCGGCCGGCTTTCCATCCCTACCCTCCGGTTCCCCGGATCACTTCACCCGGTTCCACGCGGGCGGCCCGCCTCGCCGGTATCAGGGCGGCAATGACCACGACGATCCCCGCCACCACCGCCGCCCATACGTAGTGCCAGGAGGACCATAAAACAACAAAATGGTCGGTGGAAAAAATCCCCCGGATATGGATGGGGAGGTTCTCCAGTCCCTTTGTCAGCAATGCCGCCATGACAAAGCCGACGAGGGTACCCAGGGCGTACACAATCAGGCCCTGGTAAAGGAAAATGCTCAGGATGTCATACCGGCTGAATCCGACGGAGCGCAGGATGGCGATCTCCCGCGACCGTTCCATGACAATGATCGCCAGGGTATTGAACATGCCCAGGCCGGCGATGAGGATGATCGTCGACATGGAAAGGGCCGAGGAAATGCGCAGCACCCGGAAAACCTCCAGCCATGACTTTTCCCGCTCCTGCCAGCTGGCCACGTAATGACCGAGTGAATACTCCATCTGCCTGGCCAGGGCCGGGGCCTTGTCCGGATCGCGTGTCATCACCTGGATGTAGGAGACACGCTCCATCTGGCCCAGCAACCGCCGGGCCTCCTGCAAATGGATGAAGACGTGCGTCTTGTCGAAAAAATCGATGCCGGTCTCGAAAATCCCGCTGACCTGGTAGCGCCTGGTCTCACCGAGGTGGTTAATGAGAATGAATCCCCCGGGAAGCACACCGAGGCGTTCGGCCAGGCGGGTGCCAACGAGGACGCCCTCGGGCGATTCGGAAAAGGCCCGCAGGTCGCCGTTGATGATCTGGAATTCCAGGTCGGAGACCTCGATATATTCCGTGGGGAGGATGCCGATGGCCCGGCCGTTTTCACTGCGGAACCCGCTGGAAATGCGGACGTCCCCCCGCAGGACCGGGGCGGCGGCCTCCACCCCGCTGAAGGCCTTGATCGCCTCGATCAGCTGCATCGGGTTGCGGATGCCCGAGATGTAGGTTCGTCCCTCGCGCAGGGGAATCTCGAACTTTCCCCCATCCGCTTCACCGGCCACGATCATGGAATTGACCGTGTCCTGGAATTCGTCCTGGACCCGGAGGGTTCCATTGGTCCCGAGAATGGTCCGGATGAAGAAATCCTCAAAGCCGCTGGTCTGTGCCTGGGTGAGAATGAAGAAAGCCACGCCAAAGACGATCCCGGTCAGGCTCATCAACATGGCCCGCTTTTTGGCGATGAGGAACCGCCAGGCAATGAGGATGTTTTCACGCATGGCCGCCGGCTCTCTCAGTCCCCTTCCAGGACCTTGACGCGCTCGCCCGGCTCGAGCAGGTTCTGGTCCTCGAGAATGACCAGCTCGCCCGGAGAAATCCCCTCGAGGATTTCCGCCCTGTTCAGCCCGAGGTAACCGGGGCGAACCCGGCGCACCTGTACCACGCCGCCCTCGACAACATAGACCAGGTTCCCGATCAGGGCCCGGCGCGGGATCAGGACCGCGTCCTCCCGCTGGTCCTTGACCAGGTACCCCTCCCCGGTAAGACCCGGAACAAGGATTTCATCCGGAGCCTCCACCTTGACGAAGAGGTTGCGCGTCTTGCTGCCGGAGTCCGCGACATCTTCCAGGCGCTCCACGGTCCCCGCGAATGTCCGGTCCGGATAGCTGGCCAGGCGGAGGGTGACCGGCTGCCCCGGCTCAACCCCGAAATAATCCTCCTCGGTCAGTTCCATGCGGACGATGCGCCCGCGGGAAACCAGGCGGACCAGGTTGTTTCCCGGATTGACCAGATCCCCCTTGAACGCGTTGATCACGGCCACGGTCCCGTCGAACGGGGCTGTGGTCGTCATTTGTTCATGTTCCAGCTCCAGCTGTTCCAATTGGTTGCGGAGCAACTTGAGATTTTCCCGCTCATTGATCTTCTCCAGTTCCCAGAGGCTGGTCTTCTTGCGGCGCTCCCGCTCCAGGTTTTCGAGGCGGGACAAGGGGGCCTGTTTGAGTTCAACGGCGAGCCGCACCCCCTCCAACTCCTCGTCGAGGGATTCGAGGTCGATTTTATGGCCGCTTTCCAGGTCCTTCCTGGCTTCCGCCGCCTCGAGGCGGATCCCCACCTGCTCCAGCTGCAGTTGCAGCTTTTCGGAATCCTGCACCACCAGGACATCCCCTTCCGCGACGGCTTTTCCCGGCTGGGCCCTGTTTTCAACAATGACTCCCCGGTTTTGCGCCTTCAGCTGGATATCGAGATTGGCGAGGACTTCAACGGTTCCCGTCACGGCGTTGACGGCGGTCCCCGATTGCGCCGGGCTGACCAGCACCGAATACTTCAACTGCCGGCTGAAATGGGCTGCCAGCGCCAGGAGAATGACCAGCGGAATTCCGAACTTGAGCCATTTCTTCATGATTCGCTCCGAAAATAGGTTTCAGCGGGATCCTTTCCGAGGAGAATGCCCAGCTCCATCAGGTTGACCAGGTAATGGACCCGGGCCTCCATGAGGCGCTGCCGCACTTCAAGATAATCAATCTCCCCTCCGATCAGGTCGGTATCGGTGGCCTGGTCCCGCTGCGCCTGCTGGCGAAGCAGCTCCACCCGGCGGGCAAGGATCTGCTCGCGCTTTTCACGGGCCTCGATCTGTTTCAAGTTCAACTGCAAATCGGCGAGGAGGCTCCGGAACCGCTGGCGGGACTCGTCCCGTGCCCGTTCCTCCCTCAGGGCGAACGCCCGCTTGCGGGCCAGGGTGGTGCGCTTGTATCCGTCCGTCTGCCACCCGTCGAAGATGTTCCAGTTGACCTGCAGTCCGGCATAGAACCGCACGCGCAGGACGGAATCCTGCTGGTTGATGCTGTCCAGCTGGTCGGTAAACACGCCGGAAACAAAGTCCAGGGTCGGCCAGTGGTTCTTGTCGAGAATCTCCAGCTGCTCATCCTGGATGGTTTTCTGCATGGAAAAGTATTCCGCGTGAGGGTTCCACAAATCCTCCGGGGCCCTGTTTTCCCGGTCCATCCATTGCAGCAGCTGCTCCTCCGCCATCGGCTCAATCAGGGCCAGGGACCGCTCCCCCAGAAGGGAGAAATCGACCGGGGATCCGACCAACTGCTCGATTCGCAATTCCAGTTCACGGACCCGCTTGCTGATCCGGGCGAGGCCCTCCCTGTTTTCCATCAGCCAGGCTTCCATCTCAAGCAGATCCTGTTCGGAAGCCCTTCCCGCCTGGACAAGCTGCGTTCTGGCCTCCACATAGGAACCGGAAAGGCGGATGGACTGTTCGAGAATCGTGCGGTGTTCACGCATGAGGAGCCATTCGAGGTAGGCGCGGCGAAGATCCATGAAGTGCCGGGTGCCCTTTTGCCGGTATTCCCCCTCCTCCAGGGCCACGCGGTTCTCGGCGATCGACTGGCGACGCTCCAACCGTCCCCAATGGTAGAGGGGCTGGGTCATCGTAAAGCGCCCGTAGAGGTCGGCGCTGGTGTCGTTGTCGATATCCTCGCGAATCTCATAGGCGCCGAGGACCCGGGCATGCAGGTCGACACTGGGCCGGCGTTGCCCCTTCGCCACATCCAGTTCGCCCTGCCGCTCCTCCACCTGCAGGGCGTTGAGGCGGAATTCACCTCCCTTCTGGACGGCGGTTTCCATGAGGCCCCGCAACTCGGGAAAAATCTCCTCCGCGAAGCGGATGACCGGCTCTGCGGAAACCGTTCCCGTCGTCAACAGGACCAGCAGGAGGATCCATCCTGTCCGGAAGAGGATGACCGGTCTCCTAGAATCTGGATTGAGGGACATAGCCACGGTTGCGCTTCTTCTTTTTCGGTTGTCCCAGGGTCTCAAAGAGGGGGGACCAGGCGTAGGGAAAGGACTCGAGTTTCCGCTGCGGGATTTCCCTTCCGATGAAACGCTCGATGGCGCGCAGATACTGGAGCTCCCCCGCGGTCAGAAGGGTGACCGCATCACCGCTCCGCTCCGCCCGCCCGGTCCGGCCGATGCGGTGCACATAGTCCTCCGGATGCAGGGGAATGTCATAATTCACGACATGGCTTACCCCGCTGATATCAATCCCGCGGGCCACGATATCGGTGGCCACGAGGATCTCGATCTTACCGGACTTGAAATCGGCCATCGAGGCATCGCGCTCCTTCTGCTTGCGGTCGGAATGCAGGACTCCGACCGGACCATGGTTCGTCTCATTGAGCCACCGGGAGATGGTGTCCGCCCCGGCCTTGGTCCGCGTGAAAATCAGGACACTGTGATATTCCAGTTTTTCCAGCAGGGCCACCAGGAGGTCGAACTTCTGCCGGTCGTCCACCGGGTAAATGTTGTGGGCGATGGTTTCGGCGGGCTGGCGGCCGCCCCCGATCTTGATCTGGACGGGATCCTTCAGCATGGATTGGCTCAGCCGGTCGATTTCCGGAGGAATGGTCGCGGAGAAGAGGAGGCTCTGCCGCTTGTTGGGACACATCCGGACAATCCGCCGGACGTCGGGCAGGAACCCCATGTCCAGCATCCGGTCGGCCTCGTCCAGGATGAGGATCTCCACCTTTTTCAAGGAGAGGGTCTTCTGCCCCAGGTGGTCGAGGAGCCGTCCCGGCGTCGCCACCACGATGTCGATTCCGTTACGCAGCGCTTCGCGTTGCCGGCCATAGCCGACGCCGCCATGGAGAAGGACGGAGCGCAATTCCCGGTATTTGCCGTAAATCTCGATCTGCCCGATCACCTGCTGGGCCAGTTCACGGGTTGGTTCGAGGATGAGAACCCGGGGCTCCTTACCCGTACCCTGCAGCTTCGAGAGCAGGGGCAGGGCAAAGGCCGCGGTTTTCCCGGTGCCGGTCTGCGAGCCCCCGATGAGGTCCCTGCCCTCCAGCAACTGGGGAATCGCTTCCGCCTGGATCGGGGTCGGCTTGTCGTAGCCCTTTTCGCGAAGCGACTTCAAGACGTCCGGATGCAGGCCAAGTTGTTCAAAGGACGGCAGGGAGGATTCCCTTGCCGGTTCCAGTAGATCTGTTTCTTCCATGATTTTCGCAATTTGCTTCCAGATCCCGGGAAATTCCGGGAAGCCGCCAACCACGAACCTACAGGGATGCCCTCCGGAGGATGGAACCCGGCCCGGGGGGCATTCGTGTCCATTCGTGGTTAGCGATTGAAAACGGGGGCATTATCACGCATGTTTCCGGCGGTTCAAGAACGAATACGGCCATGAACACCGCCCCCCACCACGATTCATCCTACCGGGGCCGCATCGCCCCGACCCCCTCCGGGTGGCTGCACGAGGGCCATGCGGCGACCTTTCGCACGGCATGGGAGCGGGCTCGCGCGTGCAAGGGGAAACTGGTCTACCGGACCGAGGACCTGGATGGGCAGCGCTGCCGACCGGTCTTCGCCGCGGCGGCGATGGAGGACCTGCGCTGGTGCGGGCTCGACTGGGATGAAGGGCCCGATTGCGGCGGTCCCCGTGCTCCCTACGTCCAGAGCGAGCGCTTCGGCTGGTTCAGGGAGGTTTTCGAGCGGCTGTGCGAAAGCGGTCTCCTCTATCCCTCCCCGCATTCCCGCGCGGAAATCAGGCGTTCCAAGCCCGGGATCTCCCCCGCGAACGGCGAGCCGGTCTTTCCGCCGGCACTGAGGCCGGAAAGAGGGTCCGCCGGGGGATCCCGGACAAGCAAACCGGTGAATTGGCGCTTTCGCGTCCCGGATGGAAGGAGAATCAGCTTCGAGGACGGACGCTGCGGAAGAAAAACCTACCAGGCCGGTGTGGATTTCGGGGACTTTCTGGTCTGGAGAAAGGACGGGGTTCCGTCCTATGAACTGGCGGTTGTCGCCGACGACCATGCGATGGAAATCACGGAAGTGGTCCGGGGAGAGGATCTTCTCGTCTCCACAGCCCGGCAGTTGCTGCTGTACGAGGCCCTGGGCTGGGAACCTCCAGCCTGGTTTCATTGCCCGCTGGTCCTTGATCCGGAGACGGGGGTCCGGCTTTCAAAGACGGCCGGATCTAGAAGCCTGCGCGCTGGGCGAACGCCTCGGCGCTTTTCCCCATCTCCATCTCCTTGAGAATGGCCAGCGCCCGCCGGGGATCGGGCGAGGCATGGGCGTCCACATCCACGGCGAAACCCGGGTCCAGGCGTGTCATACGGAGGTTCTTGCGGAGGGTATCCGCCTCGGCATGCACAAGGGCCTGGAAACGCCGGGGCTGCAATTCGCCGCTATGGGCGATGAGCTCCTCCAGGGTGCCGTATCGCACCAGCCACTTGGCCGCCGTTTTCGGGCCGACCCCCTTGAGGCCCGGAATATTGTCCGAAACATCCCCGATCAGCGCCAGGTAGTCGGCAACCTGCCGGGGCTTGATCCCGAATTTTTCCTCAACCGCGGCCGGATCGAGTTCGCGCCAGCCAAGGCGCGGGTTGGCCGTGGGCGGGGGCAGTAGCTGGTGGACCCGGTCGGTCACCAACTGGGCAAGATCCTTGTCCGCGCTGACGATAAGGACATCCTCCCCCTGTTCGGAAAGGGTCCGGCTGCAGGCCGCGATCAAGTCGTCGGCCTCGATGCCATCCTGCTCCACCCCGGCGTACCCGGCGGCGCGGGTCCATTCCTTGATGACAGGGATCTGTTGCTCCAGTTCCGGTGGAGTCTCGCCGCGGTTGGCCTTGTAATCCTCCCGGATGGCCAGTTGGCGGCTGGCCCCGCCCAAGTCGAAGAAAACAACCATGCGACCGGGTTTCACATTGTCCTCGATCCACCAGAGTGTGCGTACCCAGCCGTGAATGGCCCCGGTGGGAAACCCGTCCGAACGGGCCAGTTCGGGCATTCCATAATACGCCCGGAAGGCCAGGTTGAAACCGTCGATAAGTGCCACTTTCATGGTTCAGGGACTAAGGACCAATGACCAGGGAAGAAAGAAAATTGTACCTTTGGCCTATGTCTTTGGTCCTTCGTCTTTCGTCCTTCGTCTCACAACCGGCAGGTGCGGATTTCCTGGGCGATGATCCCCTTGGCACCCAGTTCGCTGAGCTGGTCAATGATCCGGTTCAGCCCGGCGATCTTGACCATGGCGGCCACCGCCACCCAGCCCTCCTCGCTGACCGGGGAAACAGTCGGGCTTTTCACGCCGGGGGTCAGGGTGCAGGCCTGCTTCAGGACCTCCTTGGGGGCGACGTATTCCAGAAGCACGAACTCCCGGGCCACGAGGATGCCCTCCAGGCGCTTCAGCAGAAGGTCGAACGCTTCCTCCCGTTCCGCACCGTCCTGCTGGATCAGGACGGCTTCCGACTGGAGGATGGGCTCCCCGATGATTTCCAGACCGGCCTCCACAAGCGTGCGCCCGGATTCCACAACATCGGCAATAACATCGGCGACCCCCAATTGCACCGAAATTTCCACCGCCCCGTCCAGCCGGACAATTTCGGCCTGCACGCCCCGGCCCTCCAGGTCCCGGCGGACAATGTTGTCGTAGCTCGTGGCGATGCGCTTTCCCGCGAGTGCGTCGGGCGTCAGGCCTTGCCTGGCGGGAGCGGCATAACAGAAGCGGGACCGCCCGAACCGGAGGGCCAGGCGCTCGGTCACGGAGGCCATGGAATCCATGGCCAGGTCACGGCCCGTGATCCCGGCATGGATGAGCCCGCGGCCGACGTAAACGGCGATATCGCGCGGCCGCAGGAAGACAAATTCCGCCTCGTGTTCGGAATCGCGCACCACCAGCTCCCGGCTGTAGCGTTTGCAGCGATACCCCGCGTCGGCGAGGATCTTCACCGCGCCCTCGGAGAGGGAGCCCTTGTTTGGTATGGCCAGTTTGAACATTGCTTCTCCCTTTCCTCAGAGGTACCGGTAGACGTCCTCCAGTTTCAACTCATTGGCCAACATCATCACCTGGGCATGATAGAGCAATTGGGAAATCTCCTCGGCGACCTGCTCCCGGCTCTCGTAACGGGAGGCCATCCAGACTTCACCCGCCTCCTCGATCAGTTTTTTGCCGATCGCGTGCTTTCCACGGGCAAGCAGCTGGACGGTCCCGGAGTCCGGATCCGCCCGTTCCGCCTTTTCCCGCAACTCCCTGTACAGGCTCTCAAAATCTTTCATAAACGACCCACCAAAACGCCTGTGGCCCTCCCCCACAACGGAAAATTTTACCCTTTGGCAGGATTTTTACATTTGTAAATGGATCGGAACTTGTTCACGCTGGGTACAGGAGAATAAAAAATGGCGAAACCGAAACCACTCATCCTGATTGTCGAGGACGACCCGGAACTGGCCCACCTGATATCCGACCAGCTGGAATCCGCGGGCATGCTGACGCAGGTACACCATCGCGCGGCGAATGTGACCCGCTATCTGCAGAACAATTTTGCCAACCTGATGCTGCTGGACGTCAACCTGCCCGACCAGTCCGGATTCGCCCTGGTGGAATCGCTGAAAAGTGAGAACATCGAGGTTCCGATCATTTTCCTGACGGGGAAGAACAGCGAGACGGACCGGGTAAAGGGGCTCGAAATGGGCGGGGATGACTACATCACCAAGCCCTTCAGTTTCACCGAGTTGGTGGCGCGCATCAACGCCGTCCTGCGACGGGCGGAAACCTCGCGGGATACAAAGATCACGAAGAACGCCAGTGTTTCCGAGGAGCCCTTTGAATTCCAGGGTGCGATGGTCTATCCAAAGAAAATGGAAATCCACTTTCCGGACGGGAAAATGGAAAAGATCGGCCGCAAGGAACTGGGGATCCTGGCCTTCCTGAACGCCAATCCGGACACGGTCATCACCCGGAGGACCCTGATCCATGGAGTCTGGGGCATCCATGCCGATGTGAGGAGCCGGAGCCTTGACCAGTACATCGTCAAGGTCCGCGGCCTGTACCAGAACCACGGGCTCAACCTGGATGCCTTCAAGACGATCCACGGGGTCGGGTATATCTACAACACCGGCAATGCCGAATCCTGACCCCATGGAACGGCCATGGAACTGAGCCTGGTTGAAATTCGCGTCCTCGGGGCGCTCATGGAAAAGGCGCGGACGACCCCCGAACTGTACCCGCTGACCCTGAATTCGCTGGTCCATGCCAGCAACCAGAAGACCAGTCGTGAACCGGTCACCGATTACGACGAGGAGGAGGTCCTGGGCGCGCTCGACCAACTGCGTGAAAAACACCTTGTGATGCGCGTGGACATGGCCGGTTCGCGCACCGCCAAGTTCCGGGAAAACGCCTCCGAGGCCTGGCAGTTGAACCGCGAGGAATACGCACTTCTCACGATCCTGATGTTGCGCGGCCCGCAGACGCCGGGACAACTGCGCCAGCGCGCGGAGCGCCTGTACCCGTTCGCGACCCTGCAACAGGTCGTCGAATGCCTGAACGCCATGCAGCACCGGGAGGATGAACCGCACTGCCTGGCAAGGCCCCTGGAGCGGCGATCGGGCACCAAGGAGATCCGCTACCAGCAAACGGTGGGCCCCTTTGGGGAAACCATTCCCGGGGATATCCCCGCCACGGAACCGGCAGCCCCGGTCGAGCCGCAACCGGACCGGGTTTCCCTGCTCGAGGAACGGCTTTGTGGACTGGAAACCCGGATCGCGGAAATGGAACGGATCATAAATGAGTTCACGTCCTGAGGTTGACGGCGGCCCGTTGCTCGCAAACGGCGCCGGGATTGCTCCCGCGAAGCGGTTCCCGATGGAATTGTCCCCGGTCTCCACGCCGGCGGGGCCGGGTTGGATCGGGATGAGCGGAGGGGCGGTGGCCTGGTTATCCCTGGGAGAACTGGACGAGGCGAAGGCCGCCGCCTACTGGAAGGGGCCGGTGAAAAAGGTCAAAACCTGCCCGCTTTCGGCGGCGGACCTGGAGACCGTGGCGAGGGGGGATCCGGTCCTGACGCTCAGGCCCGTGGGAACCGCTTTCCAGTTCAAAGTCTGGCAGCAGCTGACCGGTATCGAATTTGCCACGACATCCACGTATTCCACCATCGCCGCCAAACTGGGTTCGCCGGCCCGGGCAAGGGCCGTCGGCGCGGCGGTCGGGGCCAACCCGATCGCATGGC
>JBNGDP010000121.1:0-10847 GCA_049975345.1 Oceanipulchritudo sp.
TGGGCATTGCCCCGAGCTGCGCATAAGCGGCGGCAGTGACAAGGTTGGTGGCTCCAGGTCCGAGTGTCGACAGGCAGACGCCCGCCTTCCCGGTGAGGCGCCCGTAGGTCGCCGCCATGAAACCGGCTGTCTGCTCATGACGCGTCAGTATCAGGCGTATGCCGGACCGCGAAAGGGCGTCCAGAAAGTCGAGGTTCTCTTCTCCGGGAACCCCGAAAATGTATTCCACGCCTTCATTTTCGAGACAGTGGATGAATAATTCTGAAGCATTCATTCGCATAGGTTAAACCAGGCCTGAAACAAGCACGGTAAGTAAGCCGGCTGCTGCCCCAACGAATCCTCCGTAGAGGGTGTGGGCGACAAGATGAAACAGACCGACGGGCAGAGTCGCCTGGCGGAAGGCCTGAACGGGATGGCGTTCGCTGACAAAGACCATCAACGTGTAGGCGGCCACAAGACCATGAAAGAAACCCAGGCCGATTCCTGCGAAAAAGGCCGTCAGCACCGTTGTGGCCCCGATGAGATTGAGAATCCACGCGTACAGGGTGCCAAAGGCAGCCCCGGCGGTGATATGGATCAGGGTTCCCAGCCAGATGGCATTTTCTCGTGATCCCGTGAAAAAGGAACCGAGGACCTCGATCATGTTGACCGGCTCCGCGAAGGTCGCACTGATCCACCTCAGGATCAAGTTCATGATCAGGGCGCCGACCACACCTGCCAGCAGGCCGCAAAGTGTTGTTTCTAAAAATGGCACGGTTTTGGTCAGCTTTCAGTTCCCGTTTGGCCCTGTTTCTGCCGAGTGTGGTGAGAGGGAGTAGTGGGTGACGGTGGACTCCATCGGGGACCGATATTCCTAACCCTGGGTCACTTTCACCTCGATGTCCAGTTCCACTTCGTCACGGATGAGCTTATCCTTGGCCACGCCGAACAAACCGCCGTTCTGATAATTGACGTTGAAGTCCTGCCGGTTGAACGTGAACGCGCCCGTCAGGATCCACCCGCGGTCGGGATGCCCCTTGACCGAAACAGGAATGACGACTGGTTTGGACACACCACGGATGGTGATTGTCCCGTGCAACTTGCCCTCCTCGAATTGTTCAAGGTTGAAGATGGCCGTCGGGTACTTCTCCACGAAGAAGAAGTCCTCGCTGAGCAAATGCTTGGTCAGCTTTTTCCGGTTCTTTCCCTCCAGATCCGTCACATCGATGCTGCTCATGTCGAGAACGGCATTAAGGGATTCGACCTTGCCGTCATCGGTGATCGACACGTCGAACGATTGCGGGGTAAGCAGCCCCGTGTGCGTTTTCGCCGGCATGGAGCCGCTCCACTGGATGGTGTGACTGTCCAGTTGGTAATTTCCCGCGAAAAGGGAACCACCCGCGAGGAGCAGGGTGGCTGTTGTTAAAGTGAGGCCCCTGCGGGCCCGGTCGAGTATGTGTTGTGCTTTCATGACTTCTTTTCTCTTTATGTGGTTAAATATGCGTTATGTTCACCCGTAAGACAGACAGACAAGTCTGTTTATTCCCGGAAAGTGGAATTTATTGCTTATGGGGAAGCTCAACGCCGGGGGAAGGGGAATATCTGACCTTGAGGAGGAGGCGATCACGATCGACGACGCTTTCGGGGCCGACCCAGACTGACCAGAGGGCCCTGGCGAACTGAGGATTCTGAATGGTGGAGAGCGGGGATCCATTAAAGTGGCTGACCACCGTTCCGTGGTCGAGCCATGCGACGGTGAAGGTATCGCCGGGACGGGTGTCTCCTTTTGCGAATGGATCTGCGTACGCCCGCGCGGATTGGCGGATTTCCTGCCAGCTTTCGGGAGTGACGGCGTTTTGAATGGTTTCGAGGAACTCACGTTGAATACGGTCCCCGTTGATTTTCCGTGAGAAAACGATCCGGACGGCCTTGGGTCCAGGGGCGTCGAGAACGGGCACTTGAGTGTTGAGGGAAGCCATGTAATGGGCCATTTTATAAATGGGGATGAAAAGAAACCTGCGTTCAGCGACTCCTGTCTTAAGGAGATGATAGGATTCAGGTGAATCCGAGTGGGGATTCATAACGGACAGGTGATCGGGAAGGTCGGAAAGATCCGTGTCGGCGATGAGTCGGGCGGACGGAATTGCCGCGATCAAGAGGAGAAAGGGAATAACTTTGTTCATGTGAATCAGCGAAAGCGTCGGAGATAAGATTCAGGTATGGTGGCGAGGCTGACCCGCAGCAGGCAGTACAGGGTCTCCTGGAAGTCCTTCTCGACATGGAAGGCGATGAACCTGGCGCGCAGGCTGTTGTAGTAACGGATGAGGGGTGGGATTCCGCGTTGATCATCCTCCAGATGACGGATCAACGGCTCCAGGACGGAAATCCGCTCGCCGCTCCATGCTTCAGAGACCAGCGAATGGTAGCGGGCTTGAGGGATAAACGGGTTGCGGGCGCTTACCAGGGAGCAAATCTCGGGATTGTCGCTGTAGTGTGTGCGCAGATAATCGACAAGGATGGCTCTGCTGGCGGGGTTATATTCATTGGAAATGGTAACGGATCCGTAAAACGTATCGGCCTCATAGCGTTGAGCGATGCTGGCGAGGCCTTTCCAGAGAAGCGAAAAGACGCGGTGGTCGCGCTGGTATTCGGGCGAAACAAAGGAACGGCTGAGTTCCAGGCCATTCTTTAATTTCCTGTAGAAGGCGGGCTGGATGTTGAATACGTGATCGAGGTAGAAACCTTTAGTGCCTTTTTCCGGAAGGACCTGGGATACTATCCCGATGCGGTAGGCGCCGGCGATACGATTCTGCTGGGGATCCCAGACCACCAGTTGGTGGTACCATTGGTCCCCGGGGGTGACCACCCCTTCGCGGTCGACGCCCTGACCTGAGTATTGGAAAGTTTCTTCCCGACAGCGCCCCAGGGCTTCCATCAGCTCCGGACTTTCCTCTCCCTTGAACAGGAGCAGCTGGAATCCATCGCGTGAAGAAAGATGGAACGAATCGGGAATGTGGAGGGGTTGGGCTCTGGCAGTCGAGGAAGCCGGTGCCTTCGGGGTCGGAAGTGAGGAGGCCTCCGGTAATTGAATGGCCTGGTAACCTCGCTTGTCGGCTTCCAGAAAACACCGTGCACGCAATTTGGACACACCCTTTGGGTCCGCCTGAAGGCGAGCGACGTCGACGGGAGAGAGGAGGGCCGCCACTGAGATTTCGAGGTTGCGGGCTGGGGCTTTAACGATTTCCCGGCAGAGCATCAGGCCCCGCAGCCTTTGCCATTTGAGGGGAACCCGAAGAAAGGTGTCACTGTTTTGCCCGGGAAAGTGAAGGCAGGCCACGGTCGCACCCGTTCGGGCAGCCAGCTTGAGTGCGTGCTGGGACCAGGGTTGGTCCACCACGGAATTCAGACTCCGGCTCCAATGTGAAACACGGCGTGCCGGAAAGAGGCCGATGATCTGGTCTTCCCCGAGGGACTTAAGTATTTCGCTCATCGCGCTCTGACTGATGGATTGCCCGTTCCCGGCCAACTCAAGGGCGTCAACGGCGATCAAGTAGGGGGCCAGTGGTGCAACTGACTGGAGCATTTGATTGGACATGAGCTTCCACTGCCCGGACCGCAGGCGATGCATCAATTCAATTAGAACAAGGGAATCCACACCCCCGAACGGGTGGTTGGCCACAATGACCAATGGGCCTTTCACCGCTTTCAGGCGGTCCCATTCGGCCGGGTCCATGTGCCAGCGGGTTTTCAAGAGGCGCAGGGCGTTTGCACACAGGAGATGCGCCGGCATTCGCCGGCCGCTCGCTCGCGCGTACTTGCTCCGCATTTGTGGGAATCCAAAGAGGCCCTCGACGATCCACTGAAATGGACGGTAAAGGGCCTTCTCGAGGGGAGTGGACAGCAGCTCCGCAGTGTTGAATATCCGGGTTCTCATGAGTTGGCCCTGTGTTCTGTTCTTCACCTGTTGTGTCCGGCTGTCTCTCAGCAGGACCGTTTAACCTGTTAGAGACAGCCCGGTCTGTATTATTTCGCTGAATCTCATTAATGGCCATTTCGTCCCAGCTGTGTGAAACACAGAACAAACAGACAATTCTGTCTGTTTTAAGGAATAAGGACCTGTCCTTAAGGTTCCCCAAGTCATGAGACTGATTAAGGGAGTGTGTCGCGCGCTGTTGATTGCGGGAGTTGTTCTTCTGCCGCTGGCGGGTGTAGGGGCCCTGTGGGACGGGTTTGCCGTTGACGGGGACGAGGTGCTGTTGACAGTGACCTCGTCGGATGTGCTGGTAAATGACGAACTTGAGTTGGGATATGTGGGGCTGGAATTCCGGCGGGTATTCCGGATGTCGGAAGCTGAACCGGAAAGCCCGTGGCGGTTTTACGTATCGGCCTACGTGAATCAGATCCACACCGGCCCGGGAAACTATATAATCGGAGGCTCGGGGGGTGTCCGCTGGCTTTGCCGGTTCGAGGAGAGCGGAATCGACACGTATGTTCAAGCTTCATTGGGGATCGTGGGAAACGATGCCTACAAGGACATGACCCAGAATGGAATTGGTAATTTCCTTGAATTCCGGGACGTTATCGGGATTGGAATCGGAGTGCCGGTGAAGGGCCAGCGGCTGCATGCGGAGATGGCGCTGGAGCATATTTCCAATGCGGGACTGGCGCGGCGAAACGGCGGGGTGAACCTGATGAGCTTCGGCCTCGGGATTGAGTTTTGAGTCCCGCGCGCACCCGCCCGTGCATGCGGCCCGTGATAGGTGGTCTCAGGACGGGCCTTGTGATGAGCCCTGGCCGGAAATAAGGTGGGATTCCACGAGATCCATTAGAGTGGCCAGGCCGAGCAACCGGCCATAGGAATCGGTAATGCAGACCTTGTTTTTGCCGGAATGGAGGAGGATATTTAGGACTTCATCAACGGATGTGCCGGCCTGAGCGACCGGCAGGGTGGTAAGGGGAATATCCAGTTTGGAATCCGCCCGCAGGTCGGGATTGCGCTTAATCCGGTCGTAAAAGCTGTCACGGCTGAGAACACCCATGAGGCGGCCGCCATCAGCGACGACAGGATAGGATCCATGCCGATGTTTGCGGACAATGTCCATGGCCTGAGCGAAACAAGCATTGCCGGGGATCGTGTTCACCTGGCGGTTCATGATGGATTCGATCGGCAATTTCCGCCGCTCACCAACCAAGTGTGTCTTGAACCGTTCCACTTCAGCGGTGCGCATGTAGGCCCCTGATGAACGGGAAAACAGCTGATGCAGGGCGTGCGAGCTGCCCAAAATGGTTTCAAACTCAGGAGCTCCAAGCGCGATCAGGCGGGAACGGGTTTTGGCCACGGCCCGGAAAGGCCAGATCCGGTTGTCGAGGATGGCCCGTTCGCCGAAGTATTCACCTTCTTCCACGCGTTTAACGAGTTGATTCTCCTCAAGGATATCAATTTGTCCGGATTGTACGAAATAAAGGGAAAAGGCGGGATCTCCCGGGTTGAAAAGGACTGTATCCGGTTCAAGAAGGATTTCCTTGAGGACTTTTGTGTATCGCGGGCTAAGGAGGTTGATGTCCCTCTGGAAGAACAGTTCAAAGGTCCAGTCGGCAGCCACCTTGATCTTGCGTTGGAATCCGGGAAGCTTTGCCAGATAAACGGTGCGCCACAACCACCAGGGAAAGAAGCCCGTCATGCGAATGCCCAGAACTTTTCCCACCGCTCGCTGATGGCCGATAGCGGCCAATTCGCCCAGTCCGTTGAACCTGAAAGGGCGCATGGGCTTTCCCATAGCGGAAGCCAGGATGTTTGCACCAACAAGGCGGCCCTGCCTCTGCGCGTATTGCGCAGTTGGGGGAGACGGACTACCGTCGGCCAGCGGAATAAGGGCGCAATCACCACAGGCCCAAAGCCAGTCAAAGCCGGGGACCCTTCCGGTGTTTTGCGCCGGCAGGCGGCCTCGGACGGGTTCCAGACCGATTGCATTGGCCAGTTCCATAACAAGCGGGTGGGGAGCATTCCCAATGGTGGAAATGACGGTTGCGCATTCGATCACCGATTCGTTGCCAAGCGTGACCGACCGTGAGGTCATGCTGAGAACACGTTCATTCAGGAGAACACGCATGCCTTTGCTTTCAAGAATCCTGCGGGTGTATTCCCCAAGCTGGGGGTCCAGGGTGGGCAGCAGCCGATCGCGGCTGTGTATCAGGTAGATCCGGCAGGCTTGCTGTTGGATGTTCTGGTAATACGGCAATAGGCCCTGAAACATATCCACCAGTCCGCCGGCCGTTTCGACCCCTGAATATCCCCCTCCGACCACCACGAACGTGAGCAGACGTTGCTGCAAGTCCGGATCGGAAACCAGATTGGCCTCTTCAAACCGGCCGATGACAGTCGCTCGCACCCGCATGGCGTCGCCCACATTCTGCATCAGCAAAGCGTGCTCGGACATGCCCGGCACGCGGGACAGATCGATTTGAGCGCCGAGTGCGACTACAAGGCGGTTGAACTCGACCCGGACTTGTGGGGTGAAGTCGCCAGCGTGCAGGAAAAGGGTTTTTCCGTCCGGGTCAATCCGATGGACAGAACCCTTGAACACCTCTATCCCTCGGCAAAGCTGTCGTATCGGATTGACCACATGCCGAGGCGAGAGGGCCCCGGAGGCAACCTCGGGAAGCATGGGTTGGAAAACCATGTGATTTTCCGCAGCGATCAGGCCGACCGGACCCACTTTGCCTGTTCTTGCCGCGTGGGAAAGTGCTTTTGCACAGGCGATTCCGCCAAAACCACCGCCCAGAATACAGGTCTCAACACGGATCGTTTCGCCGGTTAGCATGGTAAGTTTGCCTCGGTTGAACGTTGGGCAATTTGCGCCACCGACAATGCCACCTTCACGGGAACCTCCGGATCAAGGGCGTTGGGCAGGATATTTTGAGGATCAGGTTTCTCGATACATCCTGCGATGGCTTCCGCTGCCGCCAGTTTCATGTCGTCTGTGATGCGTTCCACCCGGGCGTCAATGGCACCCCGGAAAATCCCCGGAAAGGCCAGGACGTTGTTGACCTGGTTGGGGAAGTCACTGCGCCCTGTTGCCACAACGGAAGCGCCTCCTTCCAGGGCAGCGTCGGGCATGATTTCCGGAACCGGATTGGCCAGGGCGAAAATTATCGGAGCGGGAGCCATTGTCCGTACATCCGCGGGTGTCAACAGGCCGCCCCGGCTGACTCCGATAAACACATCCGCTCCGTCGAGCATGTCCTTCAAGGAGCCTTTTCGGTTCCGTGGATTGCTGTATTTGAGTATTTCCTCTTTAACAGGCCCCAGATCGGAACGGTCCTGATGCAGGGCTCCCTTCGAATCGCAGACAATGATTTCCTTCACGGAGCGGCAGTTGGAGCCTTTTGTATCCACGCACTTCAGAAGGCGACAGATGGCCCGCCCGGCGGCGCCTGCTCCCGATATGACGACCCGTAGTTGCGAGAAGTCCTTACCCGTAACCTTGACCGCATTAATCAATCCTGCCAGAAGGACAATGGCCGTGCCATGCTGGTCGTCGTGCATGACCGGAATTCCAAGGTCCTGCAGTCGGTCCTCAATTTCAAAGCAGCGCGGCGCACTGATGTCCTCGAGGTTGATTCCGGAAAATCCGGGCGCAATCGCCCGGACAGCGGCCACGATGGCATCGGGCTCCCGGGCATCCAGACAAATTGGCCAGGCGTCCACGTCCGCCAGTTTCTTGAATAACAGGGCCTTTCCCTCCATCACCGGCATGGCCGCCGCCGGTCCGATATCGCCGAGCCCCAGCACGGCCGATCCGTCGGTCACGACCGCCACCGCATTCCCGATCACAGTCAGCTCGCGCGCTGCTGGCGGATCCTCGTGGATGGCCTGGCAGACGGCCGCCACCCCGGGCGTGTAGGCCAAGCTCAGGTCATTTCCACTTTCCAGCGGGACCTTGGCGGCTAGTTCAATCTTGCCCTTGTGCAGACGGTGCAGCTCGAGGCTTTTCCGGTTCTGTTCCTTTGATTCCATATGTTTCGTTTGTTTTGTCCAGGTGTCTACCTATACAGGAGACAGACTAGTCTGTATTATTTCGAATTTCTTTGGAGCAAGGGGGGAACGCCCAGCGCCCAGGCCTGAGGCGGTGATACGACAGGCATCTTCGACAGGGGAGGGATTGGGCTCTTGCGGTCAGGTCGCCCTTTGGGCTTGGGTGAGCCCCTGCCTTCCGGTTATGAGGGGAAAGGGGTTTCTGTGAGTTTCCGCTGATCCCTGGGTTGGTGGATCAACCGGGTCGTTCCTCTTTTGCAAGGATTGCCAAGATAAGGTCGCCCGAGAGCAAGAGTATCCCCCACAATAGTCCCATTCCAGCTACAGGAAAGACGAGAAGCCAAGGTTCCACCCTGGGCATGTATTGCTGAAAGGTAAGGTTTGTTCGAAGTATACCTTTGATCACGCTGGGAATAGCCAGTCCCACCCACAGCACCAGCAGTGATCCGTTGAGGAGCCACAACTCGCTACGATTCGAAAACGCAGAACTTTCATTTTGGTTGTGGCAAAAAACGGAAGCAGCAGCGATCATGATCACAAAATTGATCCCAATCATGGAGCCCATGGCATGTATTATGATGAGATAGGTTCCGTGGACGTAAAAATTCAAGGGTGGGATTGCAAACAGTATACCGGATCCGACTGCAACAAGGGTCCAGAATTCCGCGGTCAGGAGCAAGTTGAAGACGGGGTCTTTTCGTTGATTTGAGGCCATTTCCCTCTTCACTCCATGAAGATGCCGCACGAATGAAATAACCGCGACCATACTGGCGAGAAAGGCGAATACTTTCAAATAGCCCGGCTGAGGGGAGACGTAGTGATGATGTCCGAATGTTCCCAGCAAACCAAAACCGGCGATGGTGAAGAGCAGGGTTTTGCGTAATGGCTTGGGTTTGTGTTGCATCAGGAAGATCATGCCCGCGTATAGAATCACATTGATCCCCGCCACGAATGTATCTATACCATGCCATTGCGAGGTGAGATCGCGAACACCATTCTCAAAGACCCAGGGGATAAGGAACAGCTGGGCCTCGATGAATCCTGAGAAGGTCAATAGCCATCCTATACCCAACAGAATCGATCCCTCGGGAGAGAGCGATTGCAAGCTTCGAAACTGCAGTATTCCGCGCCACCCCATGGCAGCAATTGATGCCAGCAGAAAAGGAGTGGCGTATGATGGCCAGGACACATATTCCCGGCCCGAAATTTTGCCATTGAGAACACTTGCAACGGCCACCAGGGTGAAGCCGAGAATGCCGAGTGTGGTAATCCAGTCCGCAACAAGTCGTTGCCTTGACGGGGAGGATTGCAGTGAGTATAGCAGGGAGTTTGTTATCGCCATTGCACCCATGACCATGGCGATGGTGGCCAGCAGCAGGTGGAGTGGACGTAACTTTTCCATGGGGACACGGGTGATCCAGTCTATGCGTTGGGTTGCCTGTATGTATTCGATAGATGCCAACGTGCCAACCAGTGCGGAGGCGACAAAGCCGAGCGCGGAACAAACAAAGAGTGTCCGTCCGAAGTTGGAGACACGCGGTTGAAATGTGAAAGTCTTCATCAATGTGGTTCCCGGTTGGATCCAAAAGCATCATGAAGCGGCGACTGCAAGGGGTACGTGCCAAGTTGGTTCAGATAGTCGAAGTATTGCACCAGTGCCTCAAGCTCGTCTTGCTCGAGTGGATAGGCTGGCATTTTACGAAAGCCATTCTTGATGATGTAGCGAATGTATGTCCCGTCGAAGCGCCTCCGCACATTGGTTAGATCGGGGCCCAGATGTCCCCCAAGCCCGTAAATCGAATGACAGACAATGCAGCCCGAATTCTGCCAGATCTGTTTTCCGGTTATTGCTCGCCTCGTTTCCCCGGCAGCATTTATCGGGTGATTTACAGAACGCCCCGAGCTGAGTAGAACCGCACACAGGATCGCCACGTATGCGACCAGTATGACGACAATCCTTTTGCTCGAATTCACGGTAAGAGGCATTTTTCAGCCTGGCATGATGGGCTTCTCCGTCATTTTATGTCAACGCAGTTGTATGTTTATGCTCCTGGATTGCCGTGAGCGGAGGCCCTGGTCTCTTGTGTGAGCCCGGTTGGTGCCGTCGCCGTGAAGATTGCAGGCCGGGAGATAGGCCGGCTTAAAGGATGCCAGACTAATGGATGGGGTTTTCCGGGTCCGCTGATGTATCAGGCTACAGGCGTTCCTTAATCAAAGAATTGCCTCAATCCTTCGCCTCCCACTTGTGACTGGCGAATGCCTCATCGAGCGGCGTTTCCGCCAAATGATTGGTATAGTTACTGAGGGTTTTGAGGGCCAGGATGCTGAGGACATCAAGGACGTGACGCTTCGTGTAGCCTGCCTCAAGGAACGCCTGTTGATCCCCTTCCGGAATCCATCCCTGATTCTGGAGGACGGACCGGGCAAAGTTGACCAGGGCCGCCTCCTTCGGATCCTCAGGGTCCTGACCTTCACGCAAGGCGTTGATGGTTTCCTCCGGAACCTTGGCCATTTCAGCCACCGTGCTGTGCGCAGCTACACAATATTCACACCGGTTGGATTCGCTGACGGCCAGCATGACCAGTTGCTGTTCCTGTGGAGACAAGGCCCCATGCTCACCGAGCTGATGCGTAATGTGCATGTATGTGGAGAGAGCGACCGGGGACTCAGCGAACACCTTGTAGATGTTCGGGATGAACCCGTAGGCCTTCTGGACTTCCTGAAGGAGTTTCCAGGACGTTTCGGAAGCGGTTTCGGCTGTGTGTAACTGAAATTCCATTACTCAGGCCTTCTTGACTTTGAGTTCGATGTCCAACTGCACTTCGTCACGGAT
>JBNGDP010000122.1:0-10827 GCA_049975345.1 Oceanipulchritudo sp.
GGTTCATCGTGGAATTTTGTGGAAATTTCATCGCGTCGGACGGTGCGTCTAGACGGCCAAAGGCCGGATCCTATCACAGGTGAGGGCTGAAAGCCCGATCCCATCCCTTTCACAAGAATTTTTGCTGAGGGCATGGCAGCGCACCTTCAGTTCTTCGTTTTATACCGGTTTCACCAAGGTTTGATGCAATTGCGGCGGGCATTCGTGGCGCGCGCGCTTGCGCGCCGCTGCCAGGGCACTGGGAGACCATCCGCCCTTCGGCTGGCTCAGGGCGGGTAAGCGGAGGTCCCACGCTCATGCTCCACCTGATCAATCCATGCTGAAAGAGGTATTATGTATCCGGGTTCTTTCCACGGGCCTGGAATACCTTTACGAGGGGCACGGCCGTCACGGTTCCAGTCATGTCCGCTGCTCCAATGGCGGATACGCCGTTACGGACGTACCTGCTATCCCTGGCGGGGCCGGGACACGGCGCCTTCTTTCTTGCGATCCTCCTACCCCCCCTGAGACATCAATGGGACCATTGAAAGTCCTCAAACGGCGGTTTCTCCTCCTGATCGTCTTTCCCCTGGTGGTTGCCGGGGGATTCGTGTTGCTGATTCCATGGTGGCTGCCCGCGGCGGCAGGACCGGTTGCCCGTGCCTACGGGATTGAGTGGCGGCATACCGGACGCCTTGGATGGACGCACCTTACCTGCAGGAGGTGCACCTCTCCCTTGACGGAGCCGAAACTGGAAAGGCTGGAGATCCTCGATCCGGAAGGGCGGGAGCGCTTCACCCTCACAGACCTCGGCATGGAGGATACCCTAAGTCGTTGATATTCGACACAACTGTCGAACTTGAGCTAAGCGGCACCGACGCGTCTGCCGCGCGGGGACTGACCCCGGCGAATGTGGAGGACACGGCCTACATTCTCCTGCAGCAACTCCGCCGGGAGGGCCATCCGGTCCCCGTGGTCACCGGAACCGTCGCCTATGCCGGCGGGGAAATGGAAACATGGTCCTGGACCCTCCCCTTTCAAAGCCAGTTGACCGATGAATCCGCCCTTGAAATCCAGGAAGCCGACCGGGACAACGTAAAATCCTTCGCCTCCATCGACGAGGCCACCGTGTCCAGCCTCTCCATCCGCGCCTCGCTTGACAGGCGGGACAACGCCCTGTATCCAACTTCCGGATACAATGCCAGCATAGAAACGAAAACCGCCTCGGAAATCCTCGGGGGGATGCCAATTTCCGGAAAGTCGAGCTGGCAGGTTCATGGCACCGCTACCTCACGGCGGCGGTGTACCTGCATCTTTCCCTGCGCTACGGGGTTATCTTCAGCGGGTCGCCCTCCTCGGAGAACCTTCCCTTCAACGAACGTTTCTTCATGGGGGGGACGGCACGATCCGCGGCTACACGCAGGGGGAAGCCACTCCCGTCGATCCGGCCGGCCAACCCACCGGGGCCGAATTCTACCTCCTCGCCAATATCGAGCTTGAACAGCGGATCCTGCAGAATCTTTCGGTTGTCGCTTTCTGGGACGGCCTGGCCCAGAGCGGGGACATCGAGAAGATCCCCGACAAGGTAAAGCTCCACTCCATCGGAACCGGTCTGCGCCTGCGCTCGCCGGTCGGCCCGATCCGGCTGGAATACGGCCCAACCTCAACCCGCGCCCGGTTGATCCGGACGGCACCTTCCATTTTGCGGTGGGATATCCGTTTTAGGCACTGCGGCATTGCCACAGGATGATCGACAGCAAAGAATGTCCCCCTCTCGATTCCGATGGACAGCCCCCAATTGCATGAAACCGCGAATATTGTGCCAATCATGAAATCCATCCACGTGTGGCTCTTTTCCCTCCTGTTCACATGTACGCTGCCCGCCGAAGATCCGGACCCTGCAAGCGAACAGGACCTGGATGTGTTCTACGGCAATCCGTATGAAAAGGAGGAGCGCAAGGCCCGCAGGGAGGAATACCGGCAGCTTTACGAGGAGGAACTGGCTGACGAGAAACTGCTCCAGAAGATGCTGTTGCGACAGGTTTTCGCTCCAAGAGTCAACGACGAGCTGTTTGACACCAACCTCCCCGGAGTCCGCCAGAAGGGCCAATGGAGCATCTCCCTGAACCCGAAATTCGCCGATTTCCTGGATGATGACTATGTGCGCTTCCCCTTTGGAATCCGTTACAACCCGAGCCGGTATTTCGAGGTCTTCACCGATTTCGGCGGTTATTTCCCCAATCCATTTGGCGACGGATCAAAGGCCGGCCTCTACAACTGGCGCTTTGGAGGAAAATACAGCTGGATGGGGGTTGGGGGAACACGATTCAATATCGCCCCCGGTTTCACCGCCGACATCCCGGTCATGAATCCCCCCGTCGAACTTGGTGACGGTTACGCCCGGTACTTGCCGTACGTCTCGATCAGCCGTCATCTGCGGAATCATCCGCGCTGGCTTGTGTTCCTGAACCTGGCCTATCAGTTCCTGGAGAACACTCCCTTCCGCGCGGTTCCCATCCTCCCGCAGCCGCGAGACCGCCTCTTTGTGCGGCCCGGATTCATCTATTATCCAGGTGGCAATTTCCGTTATTCCTTCGAGCTGGAATACCGGACCAACGCCCTCGATTTCCGCAAGGCGGAAGGGCCGGTCCCCTCGGGCCAGTCCGGGCCAGCCCCTGGTTTCGGCCATGCAGGTTGGGTACTCGCCTACCGGGAGGTGCACGAGGTCATCGCTTATCCGTCCATCACCTGGTTCCCGCAGAAGGAAATCCGCGATGGCCTTTTCATCCCGGGCAACTGGGATGTCGGGATCCAGTTGAGCTTGCCACTTAAAGAGGAAACCGGGGAGGATTGGGGCCTCTCGCTTCGGTTCCGCTGGTACTACGATTACCGCAAGCTCCTTGCCAGGGATATTCCGTCCCTCTTCACCCGCTCCGGCAATGGAGATTAAAGGATCCCGAGATTCTGCAGAACCCCGAAAAGCGCGAGTAGCCCCAGGCCGGGTTCTTCAAGGCAATCCGAACGGACCATCTACGCTCCGAGCTCCGGATGACAAAGCCATCCGCCCTGCGCAACGGGACAGGCTCCTGGCCGCAGGCGACATGACAACAAGTGCCCAAAGATTGGAGGGTTCATGCTAAAACAACAACAGTCGAAAAAGGAGGGGAACGGCGGCAGCGGCAGGCTGTCGTGAACGGAGGATGACTTCTTCGCGGTCAGCAGCGGTTTGCTCAACGGAGTGGAGCAGCAGGGCATCCGACCGGGTCGACCAGACGCTCAAGTCACCATTCTGCGGAAAGACGAAGGTGTAGGTCACGCCGTTGACGGTGCTGGAAACAGTGGGATCCCCGTCAATATCCCCAACCGGGCGACAGAAACGAATGGCCCAATAGCGTTCACCTCCGGCTTCCAGCAAAACTACCCGCGGCCACAACGGGCTTGCTTCCGGGGAACGTGGATTGCCGCAAAGGGCGAATTCGACGAGATTCGGATAGCCGTCGCGATCCGGATCGGCTGCAAGGGAAGAGAGGGCAGTCTCTTCAGCCGATCCAAAATTCCAGTAACGCCATTCATCGAGGGCCGTGTTGAAAACGAGGGGCAACCCGACCCATTCGCTAACGCCCCCGGGGCCTTCCGCACGAATGCGGTAAGCGTAACCCTTGCCAGCGTTCAAATCGGACCATTCTGTGACATCCGGCCCCCCGGATATGAAAACTTCCGTCCATGGCCCCGCCGGGCCGGGGGCGCGCTCAATGCGGTATCCGGACTCATCGACCGCATGATCAATCCATGAAAGATCGACCCGGGTGGCACTCCTGCGGACCTGTGAAAATCCGGTGGGCGCAGCCGGTATCCCGGGTTGCCCGATTATGGAAAGTGAGAGGGGGCCCTGACACTGGTGATTGTATGCCCAGCCATTGATTTGAATCGTGTAAGTGGTCCCCGCCTCCGCATTGAAGCGGATTTCGTGGGTCGCCTCGTCCATGCGACCCTCATATGTTTTGACATTGTCGATGTGATTACCCGGCCTGCCGACCGCCACAAGGTTAAGGCTGTCCACCGTGTCACCGGTAAAGACCCCCATCTCATGGATCGTGTATGTGCCACGGGTGGAAACGGTTGTTTCACCGCTTGCCGGGGCGGTCCATTTCCACCAGACGGATGTATTGGTGGAACCCTCTATGTACCAACCGGGGGTGAGGCGCGGTTCGCCGGGCTCTTCCGTCGCGCCAAGATTGTGCCCCGTGACCGACGCTCGCGACCCGTGAATTTCCTCAGCCGACTGAAAATTGTCGTTCGCGGGCGCCCTGGAAAGGAAAAACCCCGAACGGAAAGCGCCAAGGTCACTGGCCCGGTAGGGATTGTCAACGGCAAGGGCCATGTAATAGGTTTGCCCGGCCACCGCTTCAAATGAGGTGACGGCGGGGAGGTAGACGGTGTCGACCGTTCCGTCCTCAGCGTTGGCCGACGCGACCAGGGCAAGCGATGCAAAGTCCGGATCCTGTTCCGGTCCGCTGTAGACGGCGAGGGCTGCGCCATGATTTCCAGACGGGGAGTCGATGTTCTCGGCATGATAAAAATCGGATGCCGTGGCGAGGAACCAGGTTCCGCTTTCGGGAGCGGTCCATTTCCACCAGATGGACTTGCCCGCGCGCGAGGCGTGCGCCGGCTCGCCAGCCTCCGTGCTGGCGAACTTGAGATCGACGAATTCCTGATGCGTGTCGCCTTGAATCACCCTGGCTTCGGCAAGGCGGTCGTGCGGATGGGCCCCTTTTTGTATTCGAAAATTGATGACAGCGCGACTGGCCCATTCATGTTTGAAGCCGTCCCAGCTCAAGGACGAAGGATAGTTGATGGAATTTGAATCAAGGGCGATGCGGTAGGTCGTGCCTGCCGTGCAATCGAGGGAAAGCATCGCGTTCTTGTCGATGTTGAAGCTCATCACGGCGTTGCAGTTGATCCGGTCCAGGGCCTCAAGGGAATCCCCGGTGTAGACGGAAAGGTGCTGCAGCCCGCCAAAATTGTCGCTGTGCGGGTTCTCACTGGGGGGAACCGGAGCGGGAAAATCATCCCAATTCAGGTAGCTGTGGTGGGTGTCGAAAACGTATGTTCCGTCCTCCGGGCAGGTCCATTTGTACCAGAGCGTGCGGCCGCCGGGTGAAATGAAAATGGAAATATCCCCGTTGGGCTGCACATAGTGGTAGGGTTCACCCGCCTCATAAGTGGCCGCGAAATTGGCGGTCTGCACGTGGATATCCGTCCCCTCCAGCACCATTGCGTCCACAAAATCGTCGTTCGGATTCTGCCAAAGGCTGAGCCGGGACAAGCCGAATGCGTCCGCTTGTGTGGTCCCCATGACGATGTAGTAGGTTTTCCCCGCCTCCGGGACAAAGCTTACCTCCCCATAAGGAAACAGGTTAGCGAAATAATAGGAAGCCCCGGGCCTCCACCCTGGATCACGGTTGTCTGGACAGGCGGGATCGTAGTCGGGATCAGGCAATCCATATCGGGCATCCTCCGCGTAGCGGTCCGTTGGATCGGTCTCGCCCGGCTGAGGGGTTCGTCCCGGATCGGGATGCAGGGCCCTCACGGGCATGAGATCGGCAAAGGCGGGATCTTCAACAGCCGTTTCATATACCATGATGGCCGAGTGTCCTCCTCCCATCCAGCAGGAAGCGCTGGTGCGCCTGCCGAGGTGCTGCGGACCGGGTCTCCATTTGAACCAGAGGGTCGCTTCCATCCGATTGAGATCGGCTGATACGGGATACGCGGTTACTCCGCCCTGCGACGGCTTGACCATGTAGGGACGGACACCGTTGTAATACCAGTTGGTACTGGCGTGAGCCGGTTCGCCGGCTTCACGTGTGGCACCGGAGGAGTCGTACTCCCTTTGAATGAACAGTCCATCGAGCTCCAGTGCGTTGGCGAAATCATCGTTTGCCGGAGGAGTAAACCGGTAAAGGCTCACACGCATCTCTGTGAAGCCCTCCGAGTGTGATGCGGCAGCCTGGATATAGTAGGTGCGCCCGCCCACAACGGAGGCCTTGATCCATGGGCGAAACTCCTGGCCGGAAATCCGGTCGTGCGCGATATGGATCAGGTCATCGAATGTGACCTCCCCCTCAAGGGCGGGCGGTTGCCCATAGAGGACCAGGTTGCCTTTCGCGGGGCTGCCGTTGCCTGTTATGATGTAGGCTCCGGACTCCTCGGGCCTCCACACGTACCAGAAGGTTTTGCTGCCTTCAATGTAGCTGAGGTTTTCTCCTCTTTCAGCCGTGGCGCTGCGACTCTCCACAATATCAACGAACGGATTGGCCGCATCCGGATTACCCGTGATCGGCATGGCATCGGCGAAGTCATCATTGGGGAGGTCCTTGTGGGGGTTGATGCTCAAGGTGAATCCATCCTGGATGACGGTGTCTCCGAGGGTGGCGACGGCAAGGTAAAGGGATTGGTCTGGCTGGACGTTGTTGACGCGCAGGTAGCCGGGCTTCGATGTGTCGATCTGTTCGGCTGCAAGGCTGAGGGCATCAACCCGGTCCCCTGTGTAGAGGGCAATCGCTGTCTCGACCGTGGTGCTGATCGTGTAGTCTCCAGGCGTCTCGGGGCTCCAGAGCCACCAGAGAGAACCCTTTCCGCCGGCATTTCCATGGTTGGGCTCACCAACTTCACGGGTGCAATAAAGGAAACTCCCATAGGGAACCTTCTCATCCCGCTGGTCGGCCACCAGCCGAACCGCATCCGCAAAGTCATCGTTGGCAACTTTGCGCACAAGGCTGAGACTGAGCATGCCCCGCTCGGGATCCTTTCCGTCAATGGCAAACCAATAGGTGGTGTTGGCGGCGGCAAAAAAGGAAACCTCCGCCCAATCATCGCCGTAGTGCGCATCATCGCTTTCGGCGACAAGAGCAAGGTCGTCATATCCGGGGTGCTCAACAGGAGCCGTGTAAACCGCAAGGAGCGAGTCGATGTTGCTGAACCGGGTCCGGGCCACGACCTTCCCGCCAAGGGTGGGCGTGTATTTGAGCCACAGGGAGCCTCCTTCGAGCTGTCCCAGATGTAGCGGCTCACCTTCGCTGCGCGAAGCATTGGTATTATCCTGCTGATACTGGTATGGCAGGCTGTCAATTACGACGGCCTGCCCGATCTCATCCTCCCGCGGTGGTCCGGATACCCGCAGGCGCAGGAGCCCCCTGTCGTTTTCCTTGCCGACCACCGCGATGTAGAGCATGGCCCCTTGCATGGCCCGGATTTCAATCCGGCTGTGGGTGGCGTCCGGCAGGTGATCGTCGTTGGAGGCAAGGAGGGACAGTCGCCCGTCCGGCAATTTGGTGTAGATGCTCACTGCCGTGTCGAAACTGCTCCCGATCGTATTGACAATGACCGTCCCGGAGACCGAGGGGGAATAGGCATACCAGATTGAATTGGAACCGGATCCGGCATGGACGGGTTCATCCGGCTCGGAAGTCGCATGATAATTGTGTGCCCGAAGGGTTTCCGCCTCGTTTGCAATGACATGTGCGGAGGCGATGTCGTCGTTGTAGGGGCGGTCATCCACCGTTTCCAGGGCCTTGCGGAGATTGACCATCCCCCCGGTTACGACCTTGTCGGCAAGTCGGTCCACCCCGCGCACGGATTTCAGGATGCGGTTTTTAATGCCCATTATATCCGATTCCGGAAACTCAGCCATCAGGAGAGCCGCTATACCGGCCACGACCGGGGTCGCCATGGAGGTCCCGCTCATCAAGGTATATCCGTGGTCACCAAGCCCGGCAAGCGAGTGGATATCGACGCCCGGGGCCCCCACATCCACACAACCGGAGCCGAAATTGGAAAAGGAGGCCAGTTGGTCATTCCGGTCCACCGCGGCCACGGTAAGGATGTTCTCAACCTCGTAGTCCGCGGGATAAATGTCGACGATGTCGTTGTCCTCCCCATAGTTCGCAGCCGCTGCGATGAATAGCTGCCCGGCGTCGCGGGCCGAAGTGATGGTGTCCAGCATGGCCTGGCTGAAATCAGACCCGCCCCATGAATTGCTGGTCAGCCGTGCCCCATTCGCTATGGCATATTCAAGACAAATGATGGCATCGGAGGTTGCGCCACCGGAGATGCCGATAAAGCGCAAGGCCATGATCTGCGCGTCCCATGCGACACCGGCAAGGCCAATGCCGTTGTTGCCGGTTGCGGCGATGGTTCCGGCAACATGGGATCCATGCCCCTTCACATCAATGGGATCACCTGTCAACTCGACCGCGTCCATCCCGTGCACATCGTCGATAAAGCCGTTATTGTCATCATCCAGCCCGTTGGTTTCCTTGGGGTTGCCCAGTTCATCGACACCGCTTTCACCGGGATTCACCCACATATTGTCCATGATGTCCTCATGGGTGTAGCGAACCCCGGTATCGATCACACCCACAACGACATCCGGTGCCCCGCTGCGGATATCCCATCCCTCGGGGGCATCAATGTCCGCGTCCGCGAGCCCGCCCTCCTGACCCGTGTTGTGCAGCCCCCACAGCTTGCCGGAAAAATAGTCAGGGTCATCGGGCATGGCGCAGGTCCGGACAATATAGTCAGGCTCCTGGTAAGCCAAGGAGGGAACAGCCAATTCTATACTGGCGAGGCAGGCAGGCACCCAGTCTGGATCTGCCGATCCGCCTTCAATCCGATACAGGCCGGAATCATTGATCCGGCGAAGCCTGGCCTCGTTCTCAATCGCCCATTCCATCAACTGCGGGATTGATGCCGTATCCACTTTGACAAGGAAACGATTGGCCACGATTTCTGTCGAATCTACCAACACGCCCTGCGGAGCGTCGTCTGTGATCCGGTATATTTCGCGTATGCGGACCGGATACGGGAGATCTTCCGGCTGGACAACGATCACCCGGTGATACAACCCGCTGGGGGCATCGGGCTCACTCTCCCTGACGGAAAGAACCTCTGCTGACGGCCAGAGCGGATGTCTCCCGGTCGAGGGAACGGTATGCAGGGGTCCCGCATCCTCGATCTTGGCCCCTGCAGGGAAGATGTCCGCTTCCCTCGAGTACCCGCCAACCAGAGCGTCAGGCGATGAGTCACTGACTCCGACGGGAGTTGGCTCAGTTCGGGCGGGTGATGCTTCCTTGGAATCCCCTTCACGCCAAGGCAACCGGACGAACACGGCTGACAGCGTCAGAAGGACAACCAAACCAGAGAGACGTATTCTATTTTTCATGCAAATTAATCCGGTTCCTGCTGCGCCGTCTCCAGGGCCTCGTCTGTTTGCGACCCGGAATGGGGCACCTGAAAAGGCATGGAGTGTCCTTTGACCATGAAAGGGGGAATGATTCCAATAATGATTAAAACCAGTGCCTGATTGCCTGGCGGATTCCCTTCCCCTAAACAACCGCAGTGATGCGTTTACGCTAAAGCATCAATCAACAAGCGGCAGCACGGGATCAATCCAGCCCCGTGCCGGGCAACATGCCATCCGGATCAACCAGCAGTGGCGAATCCTCGGCCTCTCCCGACGCGCAAAGGGACATGCAAGGTAAATGATCACCAGGTTCTTGATTGGGAAGGTGTTCAATCCAAGGATTTATTTCCAGCATAAGGATTGATGATATGCGCTTTTGAATCCAATTGGAAATTGTAGGCAGCCAATTGGGCCAATAGCTTGCCGCAGTATGATTCGACAGCAAGCCCCCCTGAACTGGGCGGTTGCCGTCTGCGGAATGGCCGGCCTTATTAACGATTCCCTGGCGGACCTCACTGTGAAGGCGTTCTCCTTCGAGCAGGATGAATATGAGGCGGTCAAGAGCATCGATGCCAGCTCCGGCACCGGCTGGGCGATCAACCCCAACGAGGAAAACCCCAACTACATCCATTACGGAGTGACCAACTTTGTTCCGGGAGTGGTCAGCATCCGAATGGAGTTCAACTTCGGGACCTACCATGTGCCGGACAAATTCACGCTTTCCTGGTCGAATGACGGCGCAGTGACCTGGCATCCCATCACCTGTTATTCATCGTTGCAGACGCAACCGGGGGCGGCCATCAGTGTGGATGAAGCGGGCCAGGTGACAACCGGAGCAGCCGCGACCGACCGTTACACGCTGACCACTTCGCTGGGACCAATTACCGTTTGTGGGAAATGAAAAAATCAAGATGTCTCTCAAACCGACCGGTCTTCTTCGGGACCCCACCCTGATGTTCTTCCATAAAAGATTCCTTAAATACCCCCTGGTCATCAGGCGGCTTTCTTTTGATAGAAGTTAAGCATGTCCCCCAGCCGTCCAGTTCTGACGATTTCCGCGTGGCTTTCAACAGCTTGCGGATCGCCGACCGGGATCACGGTGCCGGGGCGCTGATTGATGAGATTGCTGTCGATTCCCTGATGGTTGCGTTCCTCGTTGTAGTGACAAACGTACTCACAAACAGTTTTCTGTAATGACGCCTCCCCTACAATTATGAGGCGGTCCATGATGAGGTAACGTTTGCGAAGAAGGTCGCCATCGATGCCGTCGAGCAGGCCGCGGAAGACATTGAGAACAACGCTCTCGTTCCACTGGCAGGAGATATGGGTGATGCGTACCTTGCGCGTGGCCACCTCGATGATGAAGTGGACGTGGTAGCTGACCAAACCCTTCCAGGTCCACACCTCTGTAGTGGAAAAGTCAGTCGCGCAGAGGACATCCCAGTGCGATTTGAGGAAACCGTTCCAATCGAGATGATGGCGCTCCGGGGTCGGCTTGATGCCCTCCCTGCTGTATGCGTCCGAACATTGCCCCCCTATGCAAAAGCCAAGCCGGGTGGTAGACTCGGCGGATGAATGCGGAATCAGAACCAGGAGAGGTTGGGCGC
>JBNGDP010000123.1:0-10709 GCA_049975345.1 Oceanipulchritudo sp.
GTGCTACTTGTGGTGTTTGCCGGCGGTTGCAAACCGCCGCTCCTTGTGACCTTAGCCGAACCGCCTGCGGTGAGTTTAACCGAACCGCCTGCGGTGAGTTTAACCGAACCGGGCGTGCATGGCCTTGACCGGGAAGTTGCGCCCCGGACAGACCGTGTGGTTGCGGTCGATCTCCTTGTGGACGGCAAAGGTGTACTTTTTTTTCAATACATTTCCGCCCAGGTAATCGACGAGGGCCGTGAAGGCTGCGAGCTGCCTGCGCGAAGGATGGATCTCCTCGAAGTTCCCCACGAGGCAGATACCGATGCCGTGCAGGTTGACCTCGCGCCTGCGCACATGGCCCCCCTCGAGCTGTTTTTTCCAGCGCGGTCCGATCTCGATCTCCCCGTCCCCGGAATCGATGCCGTTGCCGATGACAAAATGATAGGCCAAGCCGTTTTCCATTCCCCGGCGCCGGTGGTTGCGGTCGTAAATCCTGGCGTTCCCGTACTTGGTGGCGCTGTGGTGGCCGACAATCCAGGTCCAGCGGCGCCGGTCCACGCGGATGCCGGAGAGGAGCTTGGAGATGTCCTGTCCGGCGGGCACGGCATCGGGGATCTGGAGCGACTGGCCGACCTTGATGAGATCGGACTTCAGGCTGTTGGCGCGCTTGATCTGGCTGACGGTGACCCCGTAGCGCACGGCCAGGGCGCTGAGGGTATCCCCTTTTCTCACCAGATGGACCCGGCCGCCTGCGGCCCAGAGCGAGCCCAGCGTGGCCGGCAAAACCAGCCCGGCCATTCCCAGCATGAAGTTCCGGCGATCCATAGGATGCGGCAAACCCTAGCAAGAAAACCTCCGCCTGGTCACGAAGAAAATCCGCTGCCCCGTCCCGCGATCCACCCGGCTAACACGCCCAACGGCACTCCGCTGACGAATCCCATCAGGTGCGCGGAGGTATCGGTCTGCTCGCTTCCCGTGCCGAACCAGGCCAGGAACACGAGACCGATGACAAACGGCATCCCCCAGGTCCGGACAAGCGGTTTGCGGGTGTGCCGGAGGAGGAAGCCGGCCGGAAGGGATACAAGGATGCCAATGGCGCCAAAGACCGCGGTGGAGGCCCCGATGGAATAGTGTGCCGCAGGATAATACACCCATGCATTGAGGAAATTGCCGCAGGTGCCGGCCAGCAGTATGCTGATCCAGGCCAGCCAGCCCCCGACCTGCCGGGCGACGAGATGCAGGAAGACCGCGCCAAAGAGCATGTTGCCGGCGAGGTGTCCGAGGTCGGCGTGCAGGAAGAGGGCGGTCAGGCAGCGGTACAGGTCCCCGTGCATGACCTCTTCCGAGGAGAGTTTGCCGAATTCGCGGAGTTCCGGCCATCGAAGACTGAACCCATTGGCAATGAACAGGAGGATCATCCAGGCAATCCAATGCAGCCCGGAAGCCCCGGTTTCCACCATCGATGGCTCCACCGGGGGCCAGTTCACCGATTCCGCGTCGTATAGTTCCAGTTGTCGCCGCAGTTCCTCCTCGCGCTTGGCCGGCACGAGGAGGAGGAAGGCGTTGCCCTCCTCGACCACCCAGTAGGGAGACCGCTGGCTCAGCACGACCAGCCCGTACTCATGGACAAGGTCCTCGTCCTGCGAACGGATGAGCTCAACCAGCTGGCCCGGCAATTCCTGCATGGGGAGTACCCTAGCGGAATCCCCCGTCGCAGGAAAAGCGGAAAGAGGAAGCCTCAGAAGCCCGCCGCGACATTGACGCGAAGGAAGACCGCGCCGCCACTTACCGGCATCCGCACGGTGACCTGCTCATAGTCAGTACCGGTGATCGGCTCGAGGTCCACGACGTCAAGGCTCACGCCCGGCGACACCCAGCTACCGGGGGCCAGGTTGGAGGACCACTCCACGGTGTAGGTCAGACCATCAACCGAGTAATCAACTCCGGTGTCGGTCCCGCCAATGCGGCGGGTGTAGGTCAGTTCCACATGTTGCACCTCGGCGATCCTGGCAAGGCCGCAGGACGGCATTTTCCATGCGTCCGGGACCATGGCCTCCATCCCGAAGGCGAATTCAAGAAGATTGATGACTCCATCCTTTTCCGGATCGAGGCCGGCTTCCATGTCCGCTGGATCCAGCCCGGAGCCCTCGGCCCACGCATAATAAACGCCTCCGCCGGGATCGCCGCCGGGAAGGCCGACTTCCGCCATCGCGCTGGAGGTGGTTCCCGCGTCATTACTGACCTCGGCCACGTAAACACCGGCCTCTGAACTGCCCATGGACTGGATGTGGTAGGAGGGCCCGGTCGCGCCGGAAATGGGGGCGCCATCCTTCAACCACTGGATCCGCGGAGCGGGAAATCCCTCGGAAATGACCGACAGGTAAACGCTGTCCCCGGCCTCGGCGGTACAGCCCGCCGGGTCCACCAGGACAACCGGTGCGGCCGGGGCGGCGCTGGCGACCGCGAGGATTCGCACGTCGTCAATGGCGATGTCGCTGAGATCGGTTGCGCCGATGTCGGCCCGGAAGCGGAGCTGGATGCTGCCGGCTGGCAGGTACGGGGTCAGGTCGACCTCAGCCAACCCCCAGTCGGTCCCGTTAACGCTCTGCTGGCCGGTCCGGCTCCAGAGATTGCCATTGGCGAGGATCCCGTCGACGTGGAGCTCAAGGGAAAGGGTTCCCATCCCGGAGCCGTACATGAGGTAGTAAAATTCCAACCGGGCGGAGCCTTTTCCGCTGACATTGATCACCGGACTATCCAAGAGGGTGTACTTGCCGGTCCGCCCGGTAGCCTCGGCCAGGAGATAACCGCCCGATCCGCTGGTGTGATCCTGGGAGGGACCCGTGTTGGCGGTGGGTGTGGATCCGCTGTCCGCTTCCCAGTCAAACCAGTCTTCGCCGCCCTTTCCGCTGGGGTTGTGGTTGGCGAGGTTGCTCCAGCCGCCCCAGGTGAGGGGATCCGTTCCGAAACTGTCGAAGGATTCATAAAACAGCGAGGCGGTGTCGCGCACATAAATCGTGGACCGGGTATCCGCCTCGCTGATGGGAAGGGAGGAGGAACCGGTCAGCCGCATGGTGACGGATTCCGCATCCTCCTGCACGCCGTCATCGAGAACGGCCAGATAGACAAACTTCTCCAACTCGCCGGCAGGAATAACCACGGTGCCGACGCCCGTGACCGGATCAAAGGAAGACTGTCCGGCAAGCGCGTAATCCGCCCGCAACCCCGCGGGTGTGGCCGTCCCCTCGACGACGAAATCAACCGTTTCGGCGGATTCCAGATCAACATTGCCGTAACGGGCGAAGGTGAAGGCCAGCACCTCCCCGGAATCCTCGGTCAACTGCGGTATGGTGGACTTCACACCGACCGAGGCGGTTCGCGAAATGACAATCTGTCCGGTCGCGGAATTTCCGTTTCCGTCCACGACGGTGTACTCGATGACCACCTGGCTGCCGCTGAAGCCGTTCGGATAGTAGCTGATGTAGCCCGTGTAATCCTGGGCCGGTGCACCGTTCCGGGTGAGGTAGCGCTTCTCAAAGGTGAGCAGGCCGTCCCCGCTGACGATTTGCGCCCCGGTCAGGTGGAAAGCCTGGTCCGAATAGCTTTCGGCGGTGGAGTCGTTCGGGCCCAGCACCACGTGCACATCGCCTGGCCAGAGCCGGCCCTTGCCCTGGTCGTTCAATAGCGGGTTGATGCGGACCTGCTGGGAAAAGTCGCTGATGAGGAAATCGTCGGTCAGGACCAGCGGCGGATCCATCGTCGGAGCGGTTGTGTCCCCACCCACGGTGACCACCACGTCCGCGCTGTGCAGCCAGCCCTTGTTGAAGTTACCGACATCCCCCCCGAGGGTATAGGTGAACCAGGCCTGGCCGGTGTAACCGGGGGAGGGAACGAATTCAATCTGATCGCCGGTCACGCATGCGGTTCCCGCCGATACGGGATACACCTGGCCGACCTCCACCAGGCGCAGCGTGTTGACCACCCCGGCGGTGACATGGTCCAGGTCGTTGGCCAGCGGGTTGAAGGACACCGGTGTATCGACAGGGGTCGCTACAGCGTCGTCGTTGGCGAACGGGATCTCCACGGGATCCCGCATGCTGGCGTATCCAAATACGAAATTACGCATGCCGGTTCCCATGTAGGCGTGAATGTCCTTGGCGGCGGTGTAATCCTCCCCCTCCACCAAGGTGAAGAAATCCTCCGTTCCGCTGATCAGGTAGGGATTCATGATCCCCCCGGAGGTGTGGTCGGCCCCCACATTGTGCCCCATTTCATGCGCATGGACGGGCCAGCCCCAGTTGCGCTCCTGGATGGATTGCCCATAGGAGGAACCGTAGGCATCCACCCATGCCTGGCCGATCACGCCGCCGGGGCCGTCCACCGCGATTGTCCAGAGGGCGGCATGCCCCCAGAGATAGGTCGACTGCGGCCGGTACGTTCCCAGCCAGGACCCCCACCCTTCGAGGGTTCCCGCGGCGCCCGGGTCCACCTCCGGGGAATCGCTCGGAACCAGGATCAGCTCCTGCAGGAGGTAGCGAAGGCCCAACTGACGCTCGTAGATGTCCGCCACACGGGCGGCGATACTGAAATATTCGGCAGCCCGGGCGCTCAAGCCGGAGGAGGTTCCCGTCTCGCTCTTCGAGGAGGCCCAGAGGACCGTGATGTCGGGAAGCGAAACGTTGTACTGGGGCCCATGCCGGAAATAGGGATGATCCACAAAGGCGGAGGCAATGGAAGGCTCCTCGAGGTTGCCCGATTCCATGTGGGCGACCGCGTACTCCCCGGGATACACGATTTCCACGGGAACCCGCTCGGGATCCCCGCGTCCGATCCCTTCCGGGGCCTGCGTCGAGGCGAGCCGGGCGGCCGGATCCACCTGGCAGGCGACATGGCCGCCTGTGCAATGCCCGCCATGGCAGGTATGCCCGTCGTCAAAATCGTGTAAACGAATGGCGTGGAGTTTCCCCGTCCGGGGATCCGTGCCAACCAGGAAATTCTCCCCGTCACGGGTGACGGCCATGGCCATGGCACCATTTACCACGGCGAGGGAAACCGATTCACCAGGCCGCCCGTCGCCGCGGAGTTCCCGGCCGCTGTAGATCTTGTACTCGGCGTCCATTTGCCGTTCGGCCCCGCTGGACAACTGAAAATCATCCGTCGTCACCTGAAGGGACCGGAACCCGTAGGCGCGGGGCTCTCCTTCGCCCAGGCGGACCTCAAGCGGCCTTCCCGCGTCCAGCCAGTCGACGAGACGGCCGGTTTCCCCGGTCAGCCGTCCCCCGTTGTTGATCCAGTGCGCCGCCGGTCCGCCGGGAGTCGTGCCGGGGGCATTGGAAGAAGCCGCTTTGGTTGTCCCACCGGCCAATGGTCCGATTCCCGCCATCGCCACGGAGGGCTTCACCGATGAATCCGCGAAAACCGAAGCTTTCGCGGGAAGATAATTAAGGCTGAGAATCCCGATGTACGCCATCCCAAGGATGATGGCGATGACAAGACCCTTGAATCCGCTGGACCGGTTTTTCGATTTCATAATGAACCTGCTGCCTGATTGGGTTGAAGTGGACCCATTCAAACAGAAGACCGCCCCTCGCCTGAATGTCCGGATGCCAGGGAAGCCGTTTTTACCGGGATTTTTACAGCCGGCAGGGGCGGGAAAGAAAGCGCATCAGCGCAGGCCCAGCTGTTCCAGGCATTTTTCCACCAGTTGGCGGCCGGTCTTGGCAAAGGTCTCCCTGAACAGCCGGGCATCGTCTTGGAAGGCGTCCTCCGGCCGCAGGTCGGTGGTGGAAAAAACGCGGGCCCGCCCGGTGACCCGTCCGGTCTCCACATCGACCACCTTGATCAGTACGGAAAGGTAAAGATTGAGATCCTCGATGGAGTAATTGGCAAGCCCCACTTCCAGCACATCGGTGGCGAAATCAGGGGCCGTTACCGTGTAATCACTTGCTTCGCGTCCGGAATCATACCATTGGCGAACCGGATCCAGCCAGGCCGCCTCGACGGACAAGCCCGCCTGTCCCGCCGATCCCTCGACGGGAAGGGTCCGGTCGGCCCGGCTGGCGGCACGGCCGCTCATCCGGATCTGCCGCTGCACCTCCTCCGCCAGCCACTCCCCGGGACTCCATCCCCTTTCCGCGGTCAGCGAGTCGGGAACGGTCATGCCCGCCTCCGAGGCACGGCCGCTCAACCGCAGCAGGGGCGATTCCATCGGGACCACAAGGTAGTGGGTCGGCTTCACCGTCACCACTTCCTCCACCGGCGCAGGTGGCGGTGTGGAACATCCGTGAAAAAGCAGCAAGGCAAGGGGAAAGGCGTGAATCGATCGGATCTTCATGATGATTTTTGATGATTGATGACCCGTCGGCCGGCCTGTGGCAATGGAAGATTTCGCATTGCCCTTGTCCGATAAAACTGAAATCCATACGCGCATGGAAACCATCCGCATCGGAACCCTGGCCGGCAAGGGGGTACAGACCCCCGCCTACATCCAGTCCATCCTGCCGCATGGATTTGAATCCTTCCAGATCAACTTCCACAAGACGATGGGAAGCGTGAGGCTACCGGAGCTGGCCAAACAGGTGAACGGGGTCATGGAGGGCAGCGGGGCCATCATCTCCTCCCTCGGATTGTTCGGTAATCTCCTGGGCGACCAGCCGGAAGACGAGGAGGTACGGGAAAGTTTCAAGGCCTGTATCGACCACGCCCACCTCTTCGGTACCGACCTCGTGGCCGGATTCACCGGGCGCGTGCGCGGCGCCTCCATTCCCGACAGCATCCCCCGCTACAGGGAAATTTTCACCGACCTCGCCAAACGGGCCGCCGACAAGGGGGTGCGCATCGCCTTTGAAAACTGCTCCATGGGCGGTCATTGGCATACCGGCGACTGGAACCTGGCCCACTGCCCCGACGCATGGGAGCTGCTTTTCGACGCCGTGCCCGCCGACAATATCGGCCTGGAATGGGAACCCTGCCACCAGATGGTCCTCCTCATCGATCCCCTTCCGCAAATCCGCAAATGGGGAGCAAAGATCTTTCATGTGCATGGCAAGGATGCCAGCATCCACTGGCACCTCATCCGCGGGCACGGAATCGGCGGCACCGTCCGCTTCGCCGACCACCGCACCCCCGGTTTCGGGGATTCCAACTGGACCGATATCATCAGTGAGTTGCGCCGGGTCGGCTACACCGGCTCCATCGATATCGAGGGCTGGCACGACCCGGTTTATCGTGACGACCTCGAAATGACCGGCCAGGTCCACGCCCTGCAGTACCTCAAACGCTGCCGGGGCGGGGATTTCGTCCCGAATCCGGAGTTGTGAATGGAATTGCGCCGTTGGATTTTGCGGGATCCCGACGGGTCGGAAGGTCTCCCGATGACGGATGCCGAGGTGCGCTCCACACTAGCGGATCAAGGCTCCGTGGACGGCTATTCCATACGCACACGGCATTCCCCCGACTGGATACCGCTCCACCGGCACGGGGATTGGAACCGGTTTATCTCCCAAGCGCAAAGGGACGCATGCCTGCGCAATGACGAAAGTCCTGAGGATCCCCTCCAGGAATCGGGGAATCCCAAAAAACCGATCCTGCTTGCACAGCGCCGGCTCCCTCCCGCGAACCAACCCGACCAACGGGAAGCCACGGGAAGAGAACCCGCCACCTTTGCATCCGTTGAGGAGATCCTTGACTTCAATGCCCGCTGCGCCAATCAGGAACTGGTCCGTGACCGCTACAGGACAGCCACCCAACGCGGGAGTAAACGAACAAACCGCTGGACCGAGCTGGCCGGGGCGGTCCTCCTTTTCAATACCGCCTACTTCCTGGCCGGTCTCCTCCTGGTCTGGTTGATCCTGCTTCTCGGATTCCTCCCCGCAAACGCGAAAAACATGCAGACCGCCGCGGCCTTCCTCCTGTATCAGAACCCTGTTTCCAGCGTGAGCTTCTGGTTCGGCGTTCTCCTCCTCAACTTCGCCCTTGGCTGGTCCTGTATCGTCATGCGCGGGCGGCTTTAGAGCGGTCCCGGCAACACCGGCCGCAGATCAGCGATTTTCCCCTTTTCGGCAATCATTATCGGCAACGGCCGTCTTTTGACGGTTCCCTGTTAGGGTGCATTACTCCATGTAATAACAGGCATTGGTGCCCTATTTGGTTGTTGCGAGAGCATATCCCATGCGGCATGCTTGAAGCTTGGCCCAAGCCGGAATGGAGGTAAAAATGCAAGGCCTGTTTTCGCGAATACGAAGAATCAATCTCCATCTGGTCCTCATCATACTCGCTGCCGGGTTCCACATGAGCCTTGGCGTCCCGGCCAACGACACATGCGCGGGGGCCAGTGCCCTGGCCGAATACACCTATACCGGCGTCTCGACTTTGGATGCCACGAATGACGGCACATCCGCATGCCTTGGAATGACGCGCTGGAAGGGAGTCTGGTTTACTTACACCCCTGCCGAAACAGGAATCGCCCAAGTCGACACCTGCCCCAGTGATTTCGATACAGTAATCGAAGTATTTTCCGGATCTTGTGGCACGTTGGAGTCAATGGCCTGCAATCACAATTCGATGCTCTGCAACGGGGCAGGTTCCGCGGTCCGCTTTTCATGCTCGGGGGGAGAGACTTACCTGATCTGGGCAGGTGGCTTCGAGGGTGACGCCGGAGTGCTTGAGATCCGTGCCTTTGTGGTTCCCCCGAATGATGAATGCGATGGGGCGGTTGAACTGGTGGAAGGTGTTTACACGATGATGAATAACGTCAAGGCCACCGGTACCATCATCACGCAATGCATGGGCCTGCCCATACACAAGGGGTTGTGGTTCAGCTACACCCCGACGCAAAACGGAACACTCACCGTCGATACCTGCCCGACCGAGTTTGACGCCATTCTGGAGGTTTACACCGGCGAATGCGGGGAATTGGTGCCCATTGCCTGCAACGACGACTCGGGGATTTGCCCTGGTTTACAGGCGGCGGCCCGGTTTCCCTCCATTGCGGGAACAACCTACATGATCTGTGTCGGGAGCCTTGTTGATGCTGATTTCATGGACATTTACATCCGGGCAACGGTCGATCCCCTTCCTGTGAACGACACCTGCGATTTATCCTTGGAAATTCTGGAGAACGGACCCCTCGTCCAGGATACGACCCTCGCCACCGATGACGGATACTCCAATTGTCTCACTTCCCAGCGCAGCAAGGGGGTGTGGTTTTATTTTGTCGCCCCTCAATCCGGATTGGCCATTGTGGATACTTGCTCGAGCGATTTTGACACCATGCTGGAAGTCTTCTCCGGGCCATGCCCGTCACTGACTTCAGAGGCCTGCAACGATGATTCGCCGGAATGCGCCGGCCCCCAGGCTTTTGCAGTCTTTCCATGCCAGGGGGGGTCGGTTTATCACATCTGGGCCGGCGGCTGGGCGGGTCTTTCCGGTATCCTCGGGATCCGCTACCACGTGATACCGGACAATGACGAATGCTGGGGGGCCATTCCATTGACCGAGGGGATTTATCATTCAGAATTCATTGGCCGGGCAACCGATGACGGGCATTCCTTCTGTCTTGGCATGCCCCGTTACAACGGGGTCTGGTTCACCTACACCCCGAACCTCACGGGAACGGCCACCGTGGATACATGCGCCAGCGATTTTGATACCATGGTTGAGGTCTTTTCCGCTGATTGTTCCAACCCGCTCCCGATTGCCTGCAATGACGATTCATGCAGCGTCCTATCCGAGGTGCAATTTCCCTGCTTTTCCGGTGAAACCTACCTCGTCTGGGCCGGCAGCTACACGCCCTTTAATTTGGGAAACCTCGTAATTCGCGCCAGTTGCAGTACGGTCCTGGGCAATGATGATTGCGTGAATGCCTTTCCTCTTCTTGGGAAAGTTTACCATCGTGAAGACACCACTGCCGCCGGTGATGATCCTCCACCCCCTTGCCTTCCTGACGGTGATCAGGGAGTCTGGTTTACCTTTAGCCCGTTATTGTCCGGACCGGTCACCATTGACACCTGTGAGAGTAATTTTGACACCATTCTGGGCGTGTATACCGGTTCATGCACATCCCTGCAAGCGGTTGCCTGTAATGACGACTTTCCCGGTTGCGGAAACGGTTTACAGTCCAGGGTCGATTTCTTTGGTATCGAGGGAACCACGTACCTTATGTATGCAGGGGGGTTCGCCGGCGCATACGGGGAGCTGACTATTCAAGTCAATGCCCCGGTTGTCGGTTGGTTCCCGGTGACGAACGGGAATCTGATCCTTTTGTGGCCCGGTGCCTACACACTTGATACGGCAAGCAGCACGTCGGGCCCCTGGTCTGAAGTAACGCAAGAGACCGGAGTGTCCACTTTCTACAAGACCTACGAAGTCGAGATGACGGTTCCAAAACGCTTCTTCAAAGCAAAGTAATTGGATAAATCCAAGACTTGATCCTACAGCCAGAACGACGGAACCAGAGCGGAGGCGAGGGCCCGGAGCTGGGCCGTCTCAGCGATGTGTCCGGACTTACCCCGGTAGACCCCGACCAGGAACTTGTGGGGATAGGACGAGAACTGTTTCGGGGAATGCGGATCGCGGTCAGGGAAGAGATGAAGTGAGTTTGGCCGTCCACCCTTCGGCCCACTCGACCGGCTCGTGGCAGGCAAGCTCAGGGTTTGATCAAATTGAGCTGAATGTAATACCGGTTTCACCAAGGTTTGATGCAATTGAGGCGGGCATTCGTGGCGCGC
>JBNGDP010000124.1:0-10547 GCA_049975345.1 Oceanipulchritudo sp.
GTTTACTCCTGCGCGGGGCGGTGAAATCCGCCGAAACCGGACCATCCGGCTCCCTCGACGACTGGGAGACGATTCTTGAAGAAGCGGAATCCGGTGCCGAGTTCGCGGCGGATCCCCTGGCCGACCTGGAGGAGGAACTCGATTTCCTCGCCACGGAACCGTCCGACTTCCTCTTCTCCGCAAGCATCGCCGTCGGGCCGGGCTACAGCAGCAACTACCTGAAGCGCCCGGAGCCGGTGGGCAGCCGGTTCCTGCAGGTGGAGGCGGATGTCTGGCTCAACTGGTTGGGCGAGGCTTCCAGCATCACCGCCCTCGCCTTTTTTGAGGGCCAGGCCTACGGGGAGAAAAACGGGGTCTCCAACGAATACCTCGCCTTTGCCCAGGCAAACTGGACCTTTTCCAGGGAGAATCACGATTTCGGCCTGGAAGCGGAGCTCTTCCAGGGCGACCAGGTCTACGATGCCAGCCTGATCACCGCCGGTGCGCCCGTCGGCGAACGGCTGCGGCAATTCCGCCCCGAAACGGGCCTTTTCGTGGACTGGTATTTTTCGCGCCGGGACCGCCTCAGGGGGGCCGTATCGGTGCTCCGGGTGGAATACGATCTGGAAGCGGAAGATTACTGGGAACCAATGCTGACTTCCGAATGGGAACGACGCTGGACCGCATCCATCAAAACGGCGTCCCGAATGGAACTGTCCCGCCAGTTGTATGATGACAAACCGGGCCGCACGGCATGGGGAGGCGACCAACAGACGGAAGAAAACCTGCGGGTTAACCGCCTCGGGCTGGAGGAACAATTCCGATACGAGCCCGGACAATGGAAATGGCTCCGGTTGCACCTGAACCTGGGCCTGGCCTGGGAAGAGGACCGGACCGGCGAGTATGAATCGCTGCGCCAGAGCTGGGCCTCGCTGGGCCTCCGTTTCGTGTGGGACCGGACCCAATTCCGGGCCAGCGGGCGGTGGATGGAAATCCGCTATCGCGACCGACAACTCGGCCTGACGGACCCGACGCTTCAGCTGCAGACCCAGCGCAACCTGAAAATCGAGCTGAAGAAAAAGCTGCCCTGGAATCTGGCCCTGTCCCTCCGGGGGGAATGGACCCGTTTCGATTCGCGGCTGGGCACGGAGGCCTACAGCGAGCGACGCTCCGAAGCGCTGCTGGGCTGGAGCTATTGACCCCGGCAAATTACCGTTCAGAATTTTCAGTACATGGACACTCCAGCCAGTTTGCCGCGATTCCACCGGGTGATTCTCATCCTGGGACTCGTCACCCTGGCCATTTACTCGGTCGCCCTGGCCACCGCGCTGCTGTATTTCCGCGCGGAAGTCCGGGGCCAGATCCTTGGCCGGGACGGTATTCTCCTGGCCAGCGTGGCCCAGCATTTCCACGACAGCATGGAACAACCGGTCGGGGAAATCGACCTTCTGGAAGTGGCCCTCGAATCGAGCGGCATCCGGGGCGTGATCGGGGTGCGCCTGTATTCCGCGAACGGGGACTTGATCGGGAGGGTTCCCGCTTCCCTGTATGCCGTTAGGCTGCCCGCGGAGGATCTTCACCGGATCCGCACACGGGAGGCACCACCGATTCGCCACGATCCGGATTACTCCATGGAAAGCCTCTTCTCGGACCAGTTTGATCTCGAGGACAGTTCCCGGACCCCGGTGACCGAAGTGCTTGCCCCGGTCCGGGATGCGGGCGGTGAAATCGCGGCCATCATCCAGTACTGGCTGGACGGCCGCGAGGTCGCCGGCGAGCTCGGGCAGCTGGACCGGTCACTCCTGCGCCTTGGCCTTGCCTTCATGGCGGCCGGGGCGGCCATATTCGTACTGGTCTTCCTGTACGCCCGTCAACGGCTCCTGAACATGGGGAAGATACTGGAGGAGAGGAACCGCTCCCTGGAAAGGGCCAATGCCGACCTGGCCCTTGCCGCCCGGACCTCGGCCATCGGCTCCGTCACCAGCCATCTTTTCCACGGCTTGAAGAATCCCCTTGCCGGTTTGAAAAACTACCTGCGCCTGACCGCGGGGGACCAGGAAGCGGTGGCCCTGACCGAGCGCATGCAGTCCCTCATCGATGAAACCCTTTCCGTGATCCGCGAGGCCGATTCCGGAAGAGACTTCGAGCTTTCCTTCGCCGAACTCATGGCGATGACCCGGGAGCGTTTCGGGAACCACTCGCGCTCCGACTTGGCCATTGAAGGTTCCGGGGAGGGATCCGTTTCGGCGCGCAAAACCCGGCTCCTTTTCCTGATTCTCCGCAACCTTGTGGAAAACGCGGCCGACGCCTCCGGTCCCGGCCAGCCGGTCATTCTCCGCCTGCGCATGGCGGACGGCACCCTGACCGCGGAAGTCGAGGACAATGGGCCAGGCCTCCCCGAGGCCATCCGTGAACGCCTCTTCGAGCCGGTCAAAAGCCGGAAAGTGAACGGCACCGGGGTCGGCCTTGCCATCAGCGCGGCCATTGCACGGCACATTCCCGCCACCCTCACTCTCAAGCAATCCTCGAACGAGGGAACCACTTTCTCCATCCAAATGACGGTATGAGCACTCGCCCCCTGTATTCAGAATTTCCCATTGCCCTCCTCACCCTCCCGATCTTCTGCGTGGCTTCGGGGCTCACGGGCGCACCCGGGGACCTTGCCCCGGGCTGGCCGGTGGCCACCGATGGGGTTGTTTTCGGCTCTCCGGCCATCGGACCACAGGGCGAAGTGGTCGTGGGCTCGCAGGATCGCAGCCTGTATTCCTTCAATCCGGACGGATCCCTGCGCTGGGTGTTCGGGGCGGGTGACTGGATTGACAGTTCCCCCACCATCGCCGCCGATGGAACCGTGTATTTCGGCTGCTGGGACAATTTCCTCTACGCCCTCGACGGCGAGACCGGTTCCCTGAAATGGAAGTTTGAAACCGGCAGCCTGGTCATCAATTCCCCGGCCATCGGCCCGGATGGAACGGTGTACTTCGGTTCCTATGACGGGCTGCTGTACGCCCTCCCGCCGGACGGTCCCGGCCCGGACAACGAGCCGCTCTGGAGCGCCCAGCCTTCGTTCATGATGGCGGGCGAACCGGTCGTGGACTTCGGGGCGGTCACCGCCAGCCCGGTCCTGAATCCAGGCGGGGACACCCTCTATTTCGGCACGGAGAACGGGAATCTGTACGCTGTGGACGCGGCCAGCGGGGTCCAGCAATGGTATTTCCGCGTACCGACCATCACGGGGACGGATGAAATCAGCGCCGCCCCGGCGGTCGCTGAGGACGGAACCATTGTTTTCAGCAGCCAGAACGGGACCCTGTACGCCCTCAGTGCCAACGGGACCCTCCAATGGTCCTTCCCGACCACCGAAAGCATCAAATCCTCACCCGTGATCGATGCCAGTGGAACGGTCTACTTCGCCGCCCAGGACGGGTACCTCTACGCCATTGACTCCATCGGATTCCAGCTTTGGGAGACCTTTGTCGGCGACGTGTTCTACTGCACGCCGGCCCTTGATTCCTCGGGCAACATCATCATCGGGGCCTATGCCGGGTCGCAGGTGATCGGGGCCGCCTCCGTCTTCATGGCCCTCGATTCCACCGGTGCGGTCCTCTGGGAACACCTCATCGAGGGATACAACGACTCCTCCCCGAACATCGCCCCGGACGGCAGCATCTACGTCGGCGCCCACGATGGATTCCTGTACAAATTGGAGGGGAGCGCCCCGCTCATGAAGGCCGGATGGCCCCGCCAGCAGGCCAACCGCCGGAACACCGGCTTCCTTCAGGACCTCACCACCATGGAGCTTGTGGATTATTTTCCCGCGATTCAATCCCTTCTGGATGGATGGGCCGAGGTCCCCTGGTTCGGGTCGGGTTGGGTTCGCGCGTACCAGCTGCCGTGGATCGAGCATGCCGATCATGGATTCCTCTACGTCCAGGAACCCGCCACCGACTCGGTGCACTGTTTTGACTCCAAACTCCGGCAATGGTTCCACGCGACCGGAACCGCCCAGGATTACTATTACCTCTTCTCGGACCAGACCTGGGTGTACCATCTCGAGGGATCACAACCCGCCACGGACCGCTGGTTTTTCGACTTCAGCCAATCCCTCTGGGTGCAATATCCCCGCTGAAATACGTTGAGGTCGCTGCACGGTGGCAAACGCTGTAGACAAACGGCTTGAGGCGGTTGCAGTAGGAATTTCATGAATAAGGCAGGCTAGGGTCTTTGGATCCGTCCCGCCATCAGGGACGTCCCGCTTCCGGTACAAAGGCTGTCCTGATTATGGAACAGTCCGCGCATCATCCCCCCGGGGCGGGAACGGTCCCCATTCAAAAAAAAACAGCACATCATTCTATTTATCAATGAGTTACAGCATATTCGAACATTCTGGCACAGGGATTGTTGCAGGGAGAGGGAATGAATATCCTGCAACCGCACTGCCCGAAAGGCCGTCCCGCCCGCTGGTTTGGTTGCCTCGGGCGTCTGCCTGTGGCGTATTTTGATCCGATTTCCGTATCCTGAGAGTCCTCTTGTGGAACGGATCTAGAGAAAAAGCCTGGAAGGGCCTCTCCCCGCGCGGGGAGGGGCCCTCTTGTTTCCAGGCCACATCCCGCTTAAAGAAAAGCCCCGCTGCAGAGAGCGGGGCTTTCATTACCCTAGATAGTCTTGGCGTATACCTCGGTATACACTCTCGACTTACTCTAACTTGATACCCAACTATTCAATGTTGTATCAAACACCGCGGCATTTGCCAAGTTTCAAATTTCCAAAATTGATGCGTTCCCTTTTGCTCATATTCGGGGTCTTCTGCTGTTCCACCTCGGTGATCTTTATCAAGGTCGGGCAGACGGACCCGGTGGTCCTCTCCGCCTGGCGGCTCCTTCTAGGGGGCCTGTTCCTTTTCCCCCTGAGCCTTGGGGCATGGAAAAAGGTGAGGGACCAGGGTCCCCAGCGGATTCTGCGCAGAACCCTGCCGCCGGCACTTTTCCTTGGCATTCACTTTATCACGTGGATCATGGGGGCCCGCCTGACCCCGTCGGCCAACGCCTCCCTGCTGGTGAACATGGTCCCGGTGGTGATGCCCTTTCTCCTGTTTTTCGTGATATCGGAAAGAATCACCCGGACGGAAGGCTTGGGAACCCTCGCCGCGATGAGCGGGGTTTTGCTCCTTGGAATCGGTGACTTCAATCTCAGCAGGGAATACGCGCTCGGGGATGTGATCTGCTTCCTCTCCATGCTGTTCTATGCCTTCTACCTGATTTACGCCCGCAAGAACCGGGATCTGCCCTCGATCTACCTGTATGTGGTTCCGGTTTATCTCATGGCGGGGCTCCTGTGCCTGGGAATCGCAGGCCTTCTGGAGTTGTCCGGGCGGCCCGTCCTCTGGCTTGGACCCGACCTGAAAATGGAAGCGGTCTCCATTCTCGGGCTGGCCCTGATCCCGACCGTGTTCGGGCACAGCATTATCAACTGGGCCCTGCGCAGTATCCGCGGCCAGGCCGTCGTGATCATCAATCTCGCCCAGTTCATCTTCGCGGGCATCATGGGCTTTGTGCTCCTGGGGGAAGTCCCGCATCTCGTGTTTTACCTCGCCTCCCTGCTGGTGGTCGGGGGGGCCGTCATCGTGATTCGCCAAAGGGATCCGGCCACATGAAGAAGACCGCTTTCCTGCAGGCCGTCATCCTGTTCATTCTCCTGACCGGTGCCTGGTTCCTGCTCTTTCAGCGCCTCGGCAACCGGGGGAACGGGGACGAGGACAAGCTTCCGGCACCATCGGGAACCCTGAGCGGACAGGAGGACCCGGCCGCCACGGAAAAGGGATCCCCGCCACCGCTCACCTCCGTTCATGCCGACCGGAGGTTCCCGGAGTCGGTTCCCGACAACTGGAGGGAGTGGATCCGGTACCTTGCCGGACAATCCGGCCCGGAGGACATGCGACGGGCCGTGGCTGACCTGGGAAACGCGCTCCGTTTGCTTCCCAAAGAGGAAGCGGCCGCCCGCATCATGGAATTGCTGGCGAGCGGGGCCGATCTGCCGACGGGATTGCCCTTCCGCGTCGGGAGGCAGGGAAGGGTTCTCTCGTCCGGCACCCTGCGGGCCCATCTTCTGGACTGGCTGCTCGAGCTGGCCCCGGAGACCGCGGGGAAAGTGGCGCGGCGTTCGCTCGAGCAGCGGGGGACGAACCTGCCCCCCGATGAATACCTGATTCACCTGCGCAACGCCGCCCTTGCGATTCCCCCGGAGGATCCGGGAAGGGAACCGTTGCTTCGCCGCCACTTCAAGCGGCTGCTGGCCGAGGAGAACTGGATGGATAACCCGGGGCCGGCCGTCGCGGAAGCCATGGATATTCCGGTGTACCTGCAAGCCACCGACATGGTTCCCGCCATGGCGGGCCTGACGGGCAGGGACAAGCCCCTGCCCCTTCGCCACGCCTCCAGCCTGGCCCTCGAAAGGCTTGTCGAACAGCACCCGCTCCGGGCCGCGCGCCTGCTCCTCGCGAGCCCGGAGGGAAAGGCCATGATTCCGGAGGCGCGCGCCGGACTGCTTGCCCGCATCGATCCCTCCAGCCGCGGGGCCGGGGAATTTCTCCGGGACTACCTCGCCTCCCCGGACACTTCACCCCGCGAGGCTTCCGCCTTCCTCGGCTCCTTCCCCAACCTCAACCGCTCCCGTTCGCACAACCTGCTGAGTCCTGAGTTTCCCGATACAAATTCCCCGGACCCGGAGGAAAGGATCCACCGCGCCATCCGGGAGGTGGAACGCTGGAAGCGGGATCCGGAGCTCTCCCCCCTCCGGGATGTCCTGGCCGGGACGGAGGAGCGGCTGTACCGCCAGTTGACCGGGAAACCTTCCCCCTGACACGAAAATGGCATTGTCAAACCGGAAGGGTCCCCTTTAATCCAGTACTTATGCGGCTTGACCGGTACATCGCCAAATCCCGGATTATTGAGATTCAATCGACGGATCTCATGGGGGCGCTGATGGAACTGCTCGAAGTATCGACAATGAGGATACAGGAGGAGCTGAACATCCGGAAAATCGCCGCCCAGCTCATCAACCGGGAAAAGACCATGACGACCTACCTCGGCAACGGGGTCGCCATGCCGCACATGCGCATCCGGATGAAGCGCCCCTACCTCTTTGCCGTCGGACGAGTCAAGGAGGGCATCGATTTCGAGGGCCTTCAGGAATACAAGGAGGTCCGGCTCCTCTTCCTGCTCCTCGCCTCGGAAGGGGAAAAAAACTATCTCAACGTGCTCGCCTCGTTGGCCCGTCTTTTCCGGGACCGGGATCTTGTCGACAACATGGTCACCGCGCCGGACACCAGCACGCTGGCGGAGCGGGTCCTTCTCGGCTTCGGGGGACTGCTCGCCCGCCCGGAGCGCCGCCAGACGCGCTTTAACCGGCTTCTCCTCAAGGAGGCCGAGAAAATCGGCCGGGAATCAAAATGCTCCGCCATCCTGCTTTTCGGGGACACCTTCGCCGGGGGCATCGAGGGGGCGCGGGGATTCCCGAATTTCCGGACCATCCTCGTCACGCGTGCCGCCGGCGACCGCAACGTGGAGGGCAGCCAGATCGAAAGCGCCATCGAGGTGCGGTCCTTTTCCAGCCAGCGGCTTTCCCAGGCCCGCAGCGCCATCCTCATCGGCCTGACGCGGGGGATCTTCAAACACAACGACCGCCTTCTCTGCGTGGGCGGCATTCCCTCCAGCAACCAGTTGGACACGCTCATGGTCGTCGATATCGAACGGGAGTTCCAGAGCGTGATCGACCGGGAGAACGACCTGCTCCCCCCCTCCGTGAAAATCGAGGTGCTGGAGCGGATGATCGCCATTGCCACGGAACTCTCGGTCGAGGGCCGGGAGGGAAAACCGGTCGGGACCATGTTCGTCATCGGCGACACCGACAAGGTCAACAACATGGTCAAGCCCCTTGTGCTCAATCCCTTCTACGGGTACCGGATGGAGGACCGCAATGTGCTCAACCCGTTCATGGATGAGACCATCAAGGAATACTCCGTGATCGACGGGGGATTCGTCATCCGCGGCAACGGCGTCATCGAATCCGCGGGCTCCCTGATCCACGCGCCGGCGGAATACTACGACAACCTGCCCTCCGGGTTCGGCACCCGCCATTCCGCCGCGGCGGCCATCACCAAGGCGGCCGACTGCATCTCCCTGTGCATTTCCGCTTCCAGCGGACAGGTCACCCTCTTCCGCAAGGGCGTCATGTTCCCGCTCCTCGAGCAGCCCATCGGGACGAGTACGTAGAATGCCAAACGTGAGGCAGGCGTGCTTTCGGATCCATCTGCAGCGCGCCTTTTTTAGGCGCATTGGCTATTTTGAGCATCCCATTCCCCCGGGGAAGCCACTGGGGAAATTCCTCGACAGCCCTCCTTAACCGAGTGCCATTCGGATTAGAATAGGGTCCCCAAAAAATCCCTGATTTTTTGGCCGAGTTTGGGCCCGATGCCCTCGACCTGCTGAAGCTCCTCCAAACCGGCCTTTCTCAGGTTCTCGAGCGAGCCGAAACGGGCCATGAGGGCGCGCCGTTTGTTCTGGCCGAGCCCGGGGCAGTCGTCGAGGACGGATTCCCGCAGTTTGCGCCGGCGTAGTTCGGCGTTGTAGGTATTGGCATGGCGATGGGCCTCATCGCGGATGTACTGGAGCAGGAGGCGTCCCTTATGGGTATCCGGGAGGTTGAGGGGATCGCTCCCGTCGCTGAAGATGACGGTCTCCCGTTTTTTCGCCAACCCGATGAGCATGGGGGGCTCGATCCCGCTCTCAAGGAAGGCCCGCAGGGCGGCCCCCACCTGCCCGGCACCGCCGTCGATGACAATCAGGTCGGGGAAGGGCTTCCCCTCCCTGTGCAGGCGGGCATAGCGACGGCCCACCACTTCACACATGGCCCGGAAATCATCGTTCCCGGTGAAGCTCCTGATCTGGTAGCGCCGGTAATTCCTCCGGTCCGGGCGCCCGTCGAGAAAGCGCACCATGGAGGCCACGCAGAAGCTTCCTGAAATGTGGGAGATGTCGAAACATTCCATGACACGGGGCGGCCTTTCCATGTGGAGGGCCTGTCCAAGGCTGGCGAGGGTGGTTTCCCGGTCCTCACGCAGGAGGGTCGTCTGCCGGAATTTGCGGGTTTTTTCGGTGGTTCTCCGGAGGGCCTGGATGACATCACGCAGTTCGGCGGCCCGTTCATACCGGCGGGCCTCGGCGGCCTTGGCCATGAGCTGCTCGAGTTCGGCCAGCCACTCCCGGGACTTGCCTTCGAGAAAGGAACAGGCCTCCTCCACCCGCTCACGGTATTCGTCAAGGGTGACGAGATTTGCATGCCCGTAGATTTCCGAGCGGGCATCGTCGTACAACTGCCAGCGGCCGTCCTCCCGCGGTTGGGGATGGGCATCCCCCAGCAGGATACCGAACTTGAGGCGCATTTCCTGCAGGGTCCGGCGCAACAGCCCGCTGTGGGCGAAGGGGCCGAAATAGAGGGAGTTGTCATCGGAACGGAAGCGCACCAGCCGGAAGCGCGGCAGGGGGGTGTTCAGGTCGACCCGGACGTGAAGGAAGCGCTTGTCGTCGGTGAAGTCGGTGTTGTACCTGGGCTTCCACTCCTTGATGAGCTTGCCTTCCAGGAGCAGGGCCTCGCTTTCCGACCGGACCTCGAGAACGTCGAAGTCGCAGACCAGGTCGAGCATGGCCGCCACTTTCGGCTGCTCGATGCGGAACCGCCGGGAGGGTTGAAAATAAGATGACACCCGGCGTTTGAGATTTTTCGCTTTTCCGACATATAAGACACTACCGAGCCGGTCTTTCATGAGGTACACCCCGGGACCCTCCGAAAGCCGGCGGACCTTTTCTTTGAGTTTACTGCGCTCGGGAACTGGCATACGGACCGAAACTCCTTATATTATCCAAAAGATGCACAGCACCACCAAGAGGACAAGCAAGCCGTTGCGGCTTTTCCGGAAATGAGAAACCTCCGGAAAGTCGAATTGCTGGCCATTGGCGACGAGTTGCTGAACGGACAGCGCCAGAACGGCCATCTCGTCTACCTCGGGGAAAAGCTGGGGGAAATCGGCCTACCGCTCTGGCGGGGTTCCGAATTCCGGGACGAACCGGAGGAAATGGTGGCGGCCTTTCGGAACGCCTTTGAACGCTCCGACCTGGTCATTGTCACCGGCGGCCTGGGGCCGACCTCCGACGACTATACCGCCGCGTGCGCGGCCAGGGCCCTCGGCCGCGAGCTCATTGAGAGCGCCGAGGTGGAGGCGGCCATCCGCGCCTTTTTCAAGGCGCGCGGCCGCGAGCCGACAACCAACAACTTCAAGCAATGCGCGGTCATCGACGGGGCGGAGATTCTTGAAAACCCGAACGGGACCGCCCCCGGCCAGTGGCTTGAATGGAACGACCGGGTGATCGTGCTCCTGCCGGGTCCCCCGGGGGAGCTCATTCCGATGTTCGAGGACAAGGTGCTGCCCCGCCTGGACAAGCTGGGATGGTCCCATCCTGTCGAGGAAGCCGTGCGGATCCGCACGCTGGGAATCGGCGAAAGCCAGGTGGCCG
>JBNGDP010000125.1:0-10489 GCA_049975345.1 Oceanipulchritudo sp.
TCTCCCAGTGCCCTGGCAGCGGCGCGCAAGCGCGCGCGCCACGAATGCCCGCCTCCATTGCATCAAACCTTGGTGAAACCGGTATGAAAGGGATGGGGCCGTGCATCCAGCCCTGCTCCCGCTTCGCCCTTGCGGGCTACGCGGGATCCGGGCTGGGCTGCTGGTATGGAATCCGGCCTTTGGCCGTCAAGACGCACCGTCCGCCGCGATGAAATTTCCACAAAATTCCACGATGAACCAAAAAAACAAAATTCCCCGAAGAGCCTTTATTCTCATTGACCCACAAACAGGCGCCAGAAGATGGGATTGGTGGGGGCCTGGTGGGTGACGGTGGTGGAGACGGGGCTGGTGCCGGAGGTGTCGACGGTGAAATCCCCGGACAACGGAACGGTAGCGGCGCCATCGATACTCCGGGCGGCATCGGACCAGGTCTGGAGATCGGAGGAGGTCTGGACAGTGTAGGTGATGTCGGTGCGGCCGGTGTATCGCGGGAAGGTGAAGCTGTGGCCGTTGATCGAGGCGCCCGGCGCGGGGTCCGGGATGTCGGCGGAAGTTGGGTCGGCATCGAGAGCATACTCAAGCAGCATGGCGAGGCCGTCGCGGTCGCTGTCGTCATCGGGGAGGAAGGCGAGCCCGTAGCCGGCGGCCCATGTTTCGGCCGGGGATTGCCCGGAGCCGACCGAACCGTAGACGATGAAGTCGAGTCCGGTGTGGTTGCCGATCCCAACCGACTCGTACTGGTTGTCGAGGCCGTGGACATAGACGCGCAACTCGACCGGCCCGGTCAGGTTGTCGTGACCGGTCAGGTCGAAATGGAAGGCCTCAGCGGATCCGAAATTCCCCTTGTAATTCAGGGAGCCGATGGCATCGGCGGCGGTGAACCCATGGACGGTTGAGAAGACGGTGAAGGTGCGCTCGTTGTTCTGGCTGAACGGATTGAATTCGATGGCGGAGAGGGAATAGGGCTCGCCCTCGCCGTTGAGGAAAATGGAGAAATAGTCGTCCGCGTCGATGGCACCCTGCAGCGTGGTGGCCGTCGCCTGTGTTGCGCTGAAGGCGTCACCGAGGTAGCTGGAGGGGCTGAGCCCCGGACCCGTCACGGCGAGTATCGAAGGATCCGCTACAGTTTTGAATTCAGGCGCGACCGAACCCTGGCCGCCGTCACCCGCGAAGTCCCAGACCGCGAAGAAGGCGCCGCCGCCGGCCGGCTGGTAGAACTCGCTCACGGTAACGCTGGGATTGAGCCCGGCGGCAGTGGCGATGGCGCGGACCTCCGTGTCGGTGCTGACGAGGAAGGGCGACGTATAGACGATGCCGTGGGTGGGGGACGGCTCGCTGCCGTCGAGCGTGTAGCGGATCTCCGCGCCCGGAGACTCGGAGGAGATGCTGATCGTGACAGGGTATTCAAAGCTGCCCCCGCGGGGTGAAAAGGCAGGGGCGGATGTGAAATCGGGATTCTCAACCAGGATGTCGGAGACGGTGAGGCTGCCGCCACCGAGGCAGCGGATGCGCAGGCCGTTCTGGCCGGTCATGAGGTCGGCAACGATGGGGGTCAGGCTGGCGGCTCCGGCAAAAGTGCGGGCAACGGTACCGTTGATCTCAACAACGAAATCCGCGTCGCCGCTTGCCGCGATGGTGAGGGTGTAGTCGCCGCGTTGGGGAACGAGCAGGTGCCAGCTGATCCAGTCGCCTGCGGTGTCGAGAGTGGCGGTGGCGCCGGTCAGGCTGGTGCCCATGCCGAGGCGGGCATCGCTTATCAGCAGCCGGTTGGGGACGCCGGTGCCGTTGGTGGAGGCGACGGGCAATTTGGAAAGGAAGGCGCGCTGGCCCTGCAGCAGGGGGTTGTTGACGAGATCGAGCAGGCCCTCGACGGCGTAGTTGTCGCTCCAGCTGGGCCACTGGGCGTAGGTGCCAAGGGTGTTGACGGCGCCGCCGGCGCGTTGGAAGTAATCCAGGGCCCGCTCGTTGACCTCGGACGCCTCGGCCGAGCCGAACTTGGCCCGGTTCTGGATGGGCGAGCCGCCGGTGTCCCCGCCGAGGGACCAGCCGCCCTCGTAGGTGATATGGTGCAGGCCGTAAGCGGTCGCCCAGTCGTTCTGGACATTGAGCCCGGTCAGGTAGGTGGAGCTGTTGACCTGGCCGGCCGCCGAACCGCCGGCGGGCATGTCGCCATCGAAGATGGCATCCACATGGGTGATGCGCACATCCTCGAGGAAGAGGGCGTCATCGGGGTCGCCGATCCCCGTGAACGTGATCGTGTGGGTGGAACCGGCGACGATGCCGAAGGTCTCGGTGGAATAGTATTCGGAATCCGTCCAGAAAACGACCCGCGCGATCCAGGGCGTGTCCGGATCGTAGGTCAGCGGCACGTAACCGTTGGACTGGTTGTAGGAGCGGGCGTTGATGGGAACCCCGTCGAAGAATACCTGCACCTTGTGGGCGTCCGATTCGGTGGTCCCGTTCTTGACGCGGTTGAGCGCCTTGAAACCGACCGCGAAGACATCCGAGCGGAAGTCCGAGGGGAATGTTACGTCCACGGAGATCTGGCCGGTTCCGGCGATGAAGGCCATCTGTCCGCCATCCCACGGTGGCGGTATGTCGTCGCTTTCGCCGCCGTCCACGGCGATGCCGGCGGCGCCGAAAAAGGACCACTCCGGGTGGGCGGGCGCCTCGTTGTAGCCGATGGGAAGGGCGGGAGCCTCGAATCCGGGATCGGCGAGGATATCGGTGACGGCCCATCCGTTCGAGGAACCGTAGTAGGTGGCCCCGCCGCCGCCCCAGAGGTAGTGGTTTACCGGATACGGGGTGGCGACGTGTGACTGGCCGTCGGCGTTGTTGAAATATTCCTCGGCAAATTTGAGGCCTTTGCCGGCGGTGTCGTTCGTGTTGGCGTACTGCCACTCGTACATCGGACGGATGCGCGCGTGCATGGCGTCGTGGCCGAAGATGCCGCGGAAGATGTCGCTGATCTGGATGGTGCGCAGCATGACCTTGCGGAAGCGCCATGTGCCGAGGGAGACGTAATTGCCGTTGCCGTCCTTGGCGGTGCTGAGGTTGTCGTAGTTGAGGATCGGGAAGTCCTGCGGGCGGGCGAGGGGATCGGTGACGCCGCCGACAAGGAAGGCGTCGGCATCAGCGGTGGTCATGGCGTCGATGTCCCAGTACTGGCGGAAGGCGTCGCCGCCGAAGTTCCACACCTCGTTGGAGAGCTCGATGTAGACGCGCAGGTTCGGGTTGAGCGGCGGGTAGACGGGATCGGCCTGCAGGGAGGTGTAGGGCTCCAACCCGTCGCTGCCGTATTTGATCAGGCGGGCCAGCTTGTTCACATAGCCGCTCGTGTCGGACGGGTCCCAGCCGTCGGCCATGTGCGGAATGTTGATGAAAAGGTCGCGCCCGGTCTCGTTGCAGAGCAGGATCTTGTGCTCCCATGAGGCGCCGTTGTTCTTGAGTCCGTAGTCGGGATTCGAATACACACGGTCGAGCGGGCGGCCGCGTGACTGGTTGAAGAAGGCGGGTGTGGTGCGGTCGCTCCAGAAGCGCTCCTGGTTGCCGTTGTTCAGGTTGGAACGCAGGATGGTGAAATGCTCGTAGGCTTCGCGGATCTGTGGAAGGAACAGGGCGTCGAAGGGATAGCTGCTGCTGGCGTCCGGGGCGGTCGGCAGCATCAGTTGCAGCCCGGTAACGCCGTCGCGGTCGGGCTGGCCGTCCGTTCCGTAGTCGCCGTCGCGGTCGCTGTTCGCCACGCGGAAGGAGGAGGCATTGGCATTGTTGTCGACGGTTGTGAAGGTGCCGCTGGTCGTGTTGGTGACCGGGTCATAGCTGTCGTTCAGCGATCCGCTTTCCACGTTGCCACCGATGCTGACCGTTCCCCTGCCGTTGAAGCGGAAGGCAATGGTCCCGCGCATGAGCGGGTCCAGTCCAAGACCCATGTTCAGACTTTCCTGGAAGTAGTACAAAAAGTCGCTGTCCGGCCAGCCGTCGGCGTCCGTGCCCGGGGTTTGTCCGTTGTAGGACGACCATGAGTTGCGCGCGCCCTTGACGATGTCGGCGAATACCTGCTCCCAGTGGGTGACGTTGGAGCCGACTTCGGCCAGCGGATCGATCACCTCTTCGGAAAACGAGGGCGCCGCCCAGTAGAGGCGGATCGCTGCCGCGCCGGTCAGCTCGCGGTATTCCAGACGGAGGTCGTAGGCGGTGCCGGCGACCAGCGTGACCGCAGCCTCACTCCATGTGCCGGAAGCACCCGACCATGCGTCGATGAGGGTATCCCACGTGCCGCTGCCGGCCGGTTTCAGGTAGAGCCGCGCCCCGTCATCGGCGAAGACCCGGAAAGTGTAGGTTTCGCCAAAGGCCGGAATCACCTGTCCCTCCCAACGTACCGAGAAGTTGTCTTTCGGGAATGAGGCGTAGGGCTCGGCGATGGAACCGCCGGGGGCGAGCAGGCTGCCCCAGTCGAAGTCGACCCGCACGTCGCGGCGTATGAAGACCGGCGTGCCACTCAAGTCGGCGTTGGCGTAATACGCGCCGACCAGCCCGGCGAGGGTGCTGCCACCGCCCTGGCCGGCAAGGCTCAGGTTGGGTGCAAAAGCGGCAAGGTAAAACAGGCAAACGGGGGCAATGGGTTTCTTCATATAAAGGGGGGGATTTGAGGATAAACTGCTTTTTCAGGCACAGCTTGACCATGCATTTTCAGGTCAATCCGTTGTTCCGGATGTCATGGTACGTTTTGCCGGTTAACGGTTCCCATTTTATGGTTCTTCAAAGAAAGAAAACCGCCCCGGTTTTCCGGTGCGGCTTCCTGCTCAGGTGGAATTACTTCCCGGAATTCAGGAACGCCGGCGGTACAAAACCAGGCCCAGAGTCAACAGACCCGCATAGAGGGCCATCGTCGAGGGCTCGGGCACTGCCGCCACCGTCCAATTGTCGATAATGACGCCCGCACCGCTGCCGCCGCTCGGGCGGATGTTGCTGAACTGGATGTAAAGGTAGTTGCCGTCGGCCACAGCAGTGGAGATGGAGCCGGCAAGGTCGCTCTCTGTCAGGGTCGTGCCAACATTGGTCGTCGTGTAGCTGTCGATCGCGGTGAAATTCACATTGTCGACGGAATAGCTCAGGGTGGCATCGGTGGGAGAATTGTCCGTATCGGCATACCATGTGTCGAGGCTGACATTCCAGGAGCTGATGGTCGCTCCCGACACGTTTTGCACCCGCAGGGTCAGGGTGAAGTCGCGCCACGGTTCATAATTGCCGCCGTTATCCCCGATCCCGTAGGCATAGTCACCTCCGCCGCGGTCCAATAAGGAAACACCGGCAATCGTGCCAAGGGCATCCCCCAGGGAGGCATTGTTGTTGTAATCCCCGAATTGAGTCCGTACTCCGGATCCCATCCCGAGATTGAGTCCGGAAGCCGACCACGACCATGCGTCGGCGCTGGGACCCTGGTCGTCGGATCCGCCCCAGCCCCAGCCAACATTCTCAATCAGGTTCCGGGTATTGCCCGTGCTGAACCCGTCTTTGTACTTGAAAACATTGTCGCCATTGACCCCGTCACTGGGTGGGGCCCATCCGACATCGGAATCGAAGTCGATGGTGGTGCTTTGGCTGCCGCTGGTGATGACCAACTGGGCATGGGTTGCTGATGCCAGCAGACACACTGAGAGCGTGGTGACAAGGAATGAGTTTGTCTTGGTTTTCATTTCTCAACAGCAATTGATTGAGTTGGTTTTACTGGAGGAAATGGTCAGTTGGCCTCGACCTGATAGAAGACCTTATCGCCGGAGGCGGGTGTGCCGCCCGCGTCGGTAAGGGTGAGGGGAGTGCCGTCGCCGGTGCCGGAGGAACCGGCCTCGCCGACCGGATTGAAGGTGGCCATGTCATCGGTCGAGACCAGCAACTGGTAGCTCTGGCCATCAACCGTGTCGAAGGTCAGCTGCACATCCGCACCGACGATCGCCACGTCGACGCCGTCCGGTGCCACCGGTTCCGGCCCGCCCGAGGCGGCCGCCACCGTCCAGTTGTCGATGACCACGCCCGCGCCGCTGCCACCGCTTGGACGAATGTTGCTGACTTGGATGTACAAGTAATCGCCGTTTGCCACTGAGGCGGATATCGTACCGGCAAGGTCGCGCTCGGTAAGGGTCAGGCCGACATTGGTCGTCGTGTAGCTGTCGATTGCCGTGAAATTCACATTGTCAGTGGAGTAGCTCAGCGTGACCTCCGTGTTGTTGGTGTCCGTGTCCGCGTACCAGGTGTCAATGCTGACATTCCAGTCGCTGACGGTCGTGCCGGACTGGTTGTGCACGCGCAGGGTCAGCGTGAAGTCACGCCACGGTTCATAATTGCCGCCATTATTCCCGATCGCGTAAGCCCAGTTGTCCCCTCCGAGGTCCAGAAAACCAACACCCGCAATCGTGCCGAGGGCATCCTCTTGGTCACCATCGTTGTTGTAGTCACCGTATTGTGTCCGTTCGCCGACTCCCATGCCATAATCCAATCCGGAGGCCGACCATGACCAGGCATCCGCACTGGGGCCCTGATCGGTGGATCCGTTCCAACCCCAGCCTACATTCTCAATGAGGTTTCGGGTATTCCCGGTGGCGTAGCCGTCGTTGTACTTGAAAACATTGTCGCCAACGATTCCGTCATTCGGCGGGGTCCAGCCGACATCCGAGTCGAAGTCGATGGTCGTGCTTTGGCTGCCGCTGGTGATCAGTAACTGGCCGAAGACTGGCACGGTCGTTGTTGTGAGGCCAAGGATGATTACGGGGATGTTTTTCAGCAGGGGATTCATTGTTTTGGGTTTATTTTCTGTTAACGATTGGTCTTGAGGCATGGCGATTGTACCCGGGCTTAAAAAGCGGGAACAACCCTTGCCACTTCACCATTGTGCCCCCTTGTCGGGGACTCAACCCCGCCAAATTCTAACCGGTAATATTTTGGGCTTGCCGGGGCCCTGGCGGGCCTGCAGTTTGAGAAAACGATGGCGAGCGACGGGGAGGGGAAGCGGGTGAAGATGGCGGACGTGGCGGCGGCGGGTGGGGTATCGAAGTTCACGGTGAGCGCGTCGTTGCGAGGGGATGCGCGGGTGGCGGCGAAGACGCGTGAGCGGATCGTGGCGCTGGCGCGGGAGATGGGCTACGAGCGGGACGCGGCGGCGGCGCTGTTGTCGGGGCGGCGGGTGCGCAACCGGTCGGCGAACCGGATGCAGATCGGGGTGGTGGGGTTTTTCGATGGCAACGAATGGCGAATAGGACGTGAAAGCGGATATGATTTTAAATTTTTGAAATTCCCGCCGCTGGATCGCCTATCGGGCACCCTGCGCAACTGGTGGCACCGGGGGATAGCCGGGTTGATCATCAACCAGCGGGCGGGGCACGGCCAGCGGGCTTATTTGGAGCGGGCGCTGGCGGCCAGGGTGGACTTCGGGCGCTTCCCGGTGGTGACGGTGGGACCGAGCCGGTTTTCCTGCGTGCGGGACAGTCCGGTGGGGATGATGCAGGAGACGCTGGAGCGTACGCTGGCGGCCGGTTACCGGAGGATCGCGGTCGTGATGGACCGGACGGACCAGCAGGGGGACGACAATGCGCGGCTTGGGGCGGTACTGCTTTGCCGGGAGAGACTGCCGCCTGGCGCGAAGCTGGAGTGGCGGCATGAAGACCTGAACGACAAAAACCGGTTTGATGGAATCTTGAACTGGCTGAGGGCGCACCGGCCGGATGCCATCGTCGGTTTTCCCGGGGGCGTTTACTGGCAACTGCGCATGAGCGGCTTTGCTTTTCCGCGCGACGGCGGCTTTGCGGGCGTCGTGGTGCCGGAAGGCATCACACCCGGAGAGGACCTTGTGGCCGGGGTCCGGACGGATCACGCTGAATACAATGCCACTGCCATCCAGATGATGGACCAGTTGCTGCGGCTTGGGCTGCGCGGCCTGCCCGAGCATCCGCTGGTGCGGGTACTGCCGCTTCAGTGGCGTGACGGGGCGACGCTGCCGGAGCGGGTGCCGCCACCGGCGGCGCAAGCGCGCCTGTGAAGTCCCATGCCACTGACGTTTACGCGTGCGGACGGTTGAGGGTCGTGCCCGGATTCCAGCGAGGCATCAGTTGGTGGGAGATGGGTTGTTCGGGCACTCCACGTTCATTTGTGCGGATGAGCAGATCCAGGAAGCCAAGGCCCGTCCTGGTGATTTCCGCGAAGTCAAAGACCAGTCCGGAAGTCGGATGTCCCATGGTCGGCACGCCGAGATTGACATACCCCATGTTGCCCGGAACGGATAGCTCGCAATATTCGAGAAGCCGGCGCGCGCTTTTGCGGGTGATGATCACATCGGGCTGGTGAATCAACAGCCACTTTTTCAGCCTTTCCCAACCTTCCCTGTAATCCGGGTTGTCCTCCGTGTAAATGAGCGGCCTCCGGTTCAATTGGTGCAGGTTGCGCCGAAACCATTCCCTCAGAAACGGGCCATGGCAGCCCAGCACAGCCTCCGTTCGAGGGTGAAGGATCAGGGCCGGTTTCCGGTAGCCCAAACCATGGAGCCGCGCAAGCACACCCGCCAGTCCGTCCCGGTAGTTGTAGTTCACGTCGTGGAAGGGTTGATCCGCTGACCATCCCGGCAGGGAGACCAGGGAGAAATTTTCCAGCGGGATTTCCCCAAGGTCATACGCGCAGTCGATGCCGCTGTGCAGGAAGAGGATGCCCTGTATGCCCCGGGTCTCCAGTACGCGCCCGAGGTGGCCCGCCCGTGGATATTTCCAGGTGGGGAATATTTCCGCCGCGTAGCCCATCGCTTCCGCCTGCCGCCTGATCTCGCCATGCAGGCGCCGGTAAAATTCCAGCTTCCGCCCATCCTTCGGGTCCGGCATGAAATGCAACACCGCCAGCGGGGTTCCCCCCCGTATTCCCCGCTTGTTCCCCCGATACGCCACCAGGGCCTGCATCATCGGATCCGGCCGGTAGCCCAGTTGCGCCGCCGCCGCCTTCACCCGCTCCCGGGTTGCCGGCGCCAGGCGCCCCGTTTCCCTCAGGGCCGCCGAGACCGCGCTCATCGATAAGCCCGTTGCCGCGGCGATTTCCTTCAGCCCAATCCGTTGCCCCGGAATCCGGTCCATGCTGCAATATTGCAGCAAGGGCATGCTTACCGGCAAGGTGAATTTCGGGCAGGCTTGCAGGATCAACCCATAGGGAGGACCAAAATGAGGAATGGAGCGGCATGGAAAAAGCGCATTGGATACGCCTTGCTGAGTGTGGTTACGGCTTGGCAGACGCTGGCGGGCCACGATTTGACCACGGCGGACCTGCGCCCGCGGCTGATTGTGGAAACCGACGCGGGAGGGGACCCGGATGATGAAGCGACACTGGAGCGTTTGCTCATGTTTTCGAACCAGTTCGAGCTTGAGGTGATCATCGACGACCGTTCGAACAGTCAGATTGAAAGTCGTTCAACCTACCAGACGGAAGTGAAGAACGCTGGGGGGGACGGGGAAGACCTGGTGGAGAAGTACATTCGCGACTACGGCGACCTGCATGCGAACCTGTCTTTGCATGCGGATGGCTACCCGACGGAGGCGAAGCTGAAGGCGATCACGGTGGCGGGACACGAGGGCACCAACGCCGGGCGCGACGCCATCATCGCGGCGGTTGACGCGGACGACCCGCGGCCGGTGTGGTACGGAAACTGGGGAAGCAACAGTGGAACGACGAGCAATTTGAAGCGGGCGCTGGATCACGTGCAGGCCGCGCGCACGCAGGCGGAATACGAGGAGTTTGCCTCACGGCTGCGGATCTGCTCACTGGACGGCAACACGGGGACCCGGCAGGGTCACATTGACGTGATCAAGCTGCACATCGAGACGGGGTATCCGGACATCAGCGGGCGCTGGTACCACCAGTTCCAGCCGATCACGCAGACGGCGGGCGGCTTTGACATCAACCGGGATGTGCGGAACAACCACGGGACCCTGGGCGCGCATTACACGACCCAGAAGGAAGGCGACTCCTGGTGCATTGTGCATCTGCAGAACCAGGCGGTCGGCCTGGCGGTACCGACGCGCGTCAGATGGGGCGGATGGGGCGGTCGCTATGCGGGCCTGCGCAGCGGGGTCAACTTCCCGAACAACGCCTTCTATTGGAACGACCAGGCGGACACATGGGCCGGCTCGACGAACCGCAACAATACCGCGGCACGTTTTGCGGACGACATGCAACACCATTTTGCGGCCCGCTTCGACTGGGGACAGGCGGCCGTCTACGCGGACGCCAACCACGCCCCCGCGGCGGTGGTCAACGGCGACTCCAGCGGCGCGGTGGTGCGCCTCTTCGCGGTACCCGGCCAGCAGGTCGCGCTCAGCGCGGCGGGATCCAGCGATCCCGACGGGGACAGCATCGCCTACGAGTGGATCCGCTACGACGAGGCGGACAGCTACAGCGGCAGCGTGAGTATCAGCGGAGCCACTACACGGGATGCGATTGTCTCGATCCCGGGCGACGCCGGCGG
>JBNGDP010000126.1:0-10477 GCA_049975345.1 Oceanipulchritudo sp.
TTTGGCTGGGTGCTCGGGGTGAAAGGCAATTACCCACTGGAAACAGCGAGAAACCTTTTTTAAAAGCCCGATCAGATGCGATTCGCTCCTTCAGTTGTCGGAATTTGCCGGATGCTATCCATGAGGGCTTCCCTTTTATGTGCAAAAATGAGTTTATACTTGAAAATTGTACCATCCGGATTTGAATCTGGAGTGTGATCGAGCGCGAATTGGAGAGGGAGTTGAAGCGGGTGAGCGGGGAGTATCCGGTGGTGACGGTGATTGGGCCGCGGCAGTCGGGGAAGACAACCCTGGTGAGGAAGGTATTCTCCGGGCATAGCTATTGCAATCTGGAGAGCCCGGAGAACCGGGCCCTTGCGCGTGAGGATCCGAAGTCGTTGTTTCGTCAATTTCCGGCTCCTGTGGTGATCGACGAAGTGCAGCGCGTGCCGGAACTGCTGTCATGGATCCAGGTGATGAGTGATGAAAGCGGGAAAGCGGGAGAATACATCCTGACCGGGAGCCATCAACTGCAGTTGCATGCCGCGGTTTCGCAGTCACTGGCGGGGCGGACGGCCCTGCTGAGGCTGTTGCCGTTTTCGATCAGGGAACTCTCCCCGGTGGCGGGCCGGCCGAAGACCAAGGAGGCGTACATGGTGAAAGGCTTCCTTCCGCGGATCTACGACAAGGGTCAAACGCCATCGGACGCCTACCGGAACTACTTCCAGACCTACGTGGAGCGGGACGTGCGGCAAATGGTGAACCTGAAGAACCTGGACCCGTTTGAAAAGTTCATCAAGTTGCTGGCGGGCCGGGTGGGGCAGCTGCTGAACCTGTCCAACCTGTCGAACGAGGTCGGGGTAACTTCGACGACATTGAAGGAATGGGTTTCCATCCTTGAGGCATCCTTCATCATCCACCGGCTTGCGCCCTACTACCGCAATTTCGGCAAGCGTGTGGTGAAGACCCCGAAGGTTTACTTTGTGGAGACCGGCCTGGCGGCCTGGTTGCTGGGTATTGAAACGGAGGAGCAGGCGATGCGGGACCCCCTGCACGGTGCCCTATTCGAGAACCTTGTGGTGATGGATGCGCTGAAGACACGGCTCAATTCCGGACGGGATTCGTCCCTCTACTTCTGGCGTGATAACAAGGGCCATGAAGTCGATCTGATCCTGGAAAAGCAGCGCCGCCTGATTCCGATCGAGATCAAATCCGCGATGACTTGGAATCCGGAATTTGCACGGAACATTGAATGGTTCCAACAGGCGGTTCCCGCCGCCGAACCCGGACACATCATTTACGCGGGCGATCTGACCCCGCAGCAGGAGCACTACAAGGTTTGGTCATACGCGAACGCGGAAACCGTTTTCCGGTAAGGACTCCTTAAAAAGGCGGCATATCAGGATTCTCTCCGGAAAGTCGTAGACGAGGCTCTTGTGGTCATGTCGCCCTGCGGGCTCGGTAGAACCCCCGACCTCAAGGTTATGAGGGGGACGGGAGTTGTGCGTTATGTGTTGTGGGGGGAGGGGTTTAGGGAAAGTGGGATGGCGGAGTTTGAGGAAGTTTTTGAGGTGGGACTGGATGCGCGGAAGTGGGACTATTTGTTGGAAGGGTTCATTGATCACTATTTTTCGGGCTGAATTCTTCGTTGACATGTGTAGCCTTCTGGCTACGTTTTTGGTGATGCGAGTGATTCGCAAAGCAGAACTCTTTGGCAAGTGGCTGGATGGATTGGAGGAACGCTCATGAAAAAAAGTCAAACCAGTCGATTCGATGTAGCTGAGCACCTGCGCACTCCTGAGGAGATGGCCGCTTATTTGGCAGCGGTCATTGAGGATGCTCCCGGCGACGCAGCTCGTATCGCAAAAGCTCTCGGCGATATTGCCCGTGCCAAGGGCATGACCCAGGTAGCCCGCGACGCGGGTCTCTCCCGTGAAAGTCTTTACAAAGCTTTGTCGGGGGAGCGATCTCCCGGTTTCGACACAATCCTCAAGGTTATCCATGCACTCGGTTTAAAGATTCACGCTGAGCCCTTGGGAGCCTGAATCGAATTGACCAAGAACAACTCATGCCAAGGCTCATTTCTTCATAGCTTGAACAGGCCCGACAAAGTCGGGGTTACCGGTTTTCCACAGCGGGTTTTGGATTGACGTAGTACCAAAGGCACGGAGATGGCGAAGTCCCGGCATTGCCGGGATGAGTGAGACGGGTGCCCTTTGGGCAGGCGAACGAACAGAAGCTGTTCAGGTGCCATTCTTTTTATGTCCAGCGTACTTTCTGGCACGCTCCCGGCTATGGTTGGCCCGTAGGTTGGACTTTGAATTCCCTCAACCGCCCGTCGGGAGCTCTACTCCTCCACCTTCAACCGGATAAACTGTCGACCGGCGGTGGAAAGGGGGACAGCAAGGCGGACGGTGACTTCCTCGTGTAGTGGGTCGACCGCTACGGGATTACCAATCGGAACCGTATAACCGGTGCCGCTGTTCCAGATGGCACCGAGGTCGGTATTGGTTTGAACGGTCCAGGAAATGCCGTCGGCGGTGTAGTCATCGCCGATCGTGCCGCTGCCACCGCTGAGCTGACGGTAGGTGATGGCGAGGAAGTCGCTGCCGCCGTCCGGTTCGATCGACAATTCGGCGCCGATTTCCGGATTGGTCCGGGCGGCCAGCCACTCGACTTCATCGGCATCGAGGACGCTGCTGTAGATGCGCACATCGTCGATGGCGCCGATCCACTGTTTGGCGAGATCGAGGGTCTTGTGGTTGGCGATGCGGAAGACGGCGGTGTTGTCCTCGATGGGGAAGGCATTGGAGGCGACTTGGGAACCGTCGAGGTAGAGCCGGACGCTGCCGCCACCGGCGGTGACGGCGACATGATGCCATTCGTGAAGAGGGACCGATCCGCCACTGGTGTCGGCACCGCCCACATAGGTTTGGATGGTTCCGTCGGGCTCCACGGCCAACCAGGTCCGGCCGTTGCCGCCGCCATTGGACTGCTGCAGGATCCAGCGGTTCTCGGTACTTCCGTATTGAGCGAGCTTGACCCATGCGCAGGCGCTCAGGCCGATGGCGTTAGTGGCGGCGATGGTGGAAGACGTTTCGATATAGGCGATGGCCGACCCGTCGAAGGAAAGCGCGCCGCCGAGGGTGCCGTCGCCCCATGCGGTGCTGGCGGAACCGGAGAGGGTGCCGTCGTTGTTCTGGGGGGAGGCGTCGTCGATCGCGGTGCCGCTGGTCTCGTTCAATTTGTAGCGCAGGAGCAATGTGTTGTCGGGCGGCGGCAACTGGGTGACCGCCTCCATCGTGTCGTTTTCGTAGACGAAGATCTCGCGCACATGGATGTCCGAGCTGGAGCCGATGCTGTTTCCGTAGGCGCGGAAGACGGCGGCCCCGTCCTCGGTATCGAAGTCCGGCGCGAAGGCGAAGGTGACCGTCTGCCAGGTGTTCCAGTTACTGGAGTTGAAATTGATCGTGCCGCCGGCGCTCACCTCGAGGCTGCTGTCGCCTGAGAAGCGTGCGACATGGATCGTTTTCGTAGTCGAGCCGGAGAGGCGGATGCGGGTGGTGGCGGTGCCGTTTTCATCGACGGTCACGGAGTCGTTCTCCACCTCGATCTGGATGGAGCGCTTCCACCCGGTTTCGCGGCGCGTCATGGCGCTGTTCCATGCGGCGAGCTGGTTGTTGAGGCTCGTCTGGATGGCCGGATTTGCCCCGCCAACGTCGAAGGTCTCCTGGAAGTCCAGGGTAAAGCCGTCCCCGACCTGGAAAAGGTCGCCTGCGGAGCCGGCGATTTCGGTATATTTCCATTTGTCGGAGGAGGTCAGGTCGATGACGGCTTCCGCATTGCTCTGGCCGGAGTCGTAATAGTAGAAGGCGCTGTGCACCTCATCGGAAGAGGATCCGTCAAGCACCGGCCAGATATTCACTCCGTCGAAGGTGCGGTCGGTAGGCAGACTGGCGCCGGCCAGTTTGGCCAGGGTGGTGTAGAGGTCGAAGGTCACGCCCGCCTGGTCGCGCACGCTGCCGGCCGGAATCTGGCCGGGATATTTTGCCAGAAAGGGCACCCGGTGGCCGCCCTCCTGGGTCAGGCTCTTCCGCCCGCGGAAGGGATAGGCCGAGCCGCAGGCGCCCTCCGGTTGTCCCGCCTCGTAGCGGGTACTGGCCTGCGATGGACCGTTATCGGAGGTGAAGATGACGATCGTGTCGTTCTCGATGCCGTGAAAGGCGAGCCGGTCGAGGATTTCACCGACGCGGGCGTCGATTTCCTTGATCTGATCATCGTAGCGGGCGATTGGATCGGTCTGGCCTGCCGTTGAGAGGTAGGCCGGGTGCGGATGGACCGGCACGTGTGGGGTGTGCGGTGCGTAATACAGGAAGAACGGCCGCCCGTCCGCCACAGCGTCATCGATAAAATCGACCGCCTCGTCGGTCATCGCTTCCAGCAGGTAGGCCTGCTCGGTATCCGTATCGATCTGGTTGGTAATGGTGTAGCCTGTATCCGTTGTATAACTACTCAGCGCCGTCTCGCCGTCCATCACGTTGAGGGGGCCCCAGGGCTCAGCGGTATTGGGCTCCCACATGTCGTTGGAGTAGAGGATGCCGAAGTAGCGCTCAAATCCATGCCGGACCGGATTGAAGTCCGTATCGTGTCCCAGGTGCCACTTGCCGCTCATGCCGGTCTGGTAGCCAGCCGCACGCAGGAGTTCGGGCAGCGTCACTTCGGTCGAGTTCAGTCCCCGGTCGCCGCGGCTGGCATCGGCGTACGGTCCCACCACATTTTCAAGGCTTACCCGCGTGGCATAACTCCCATTCATCAGTGAGGCCCGGGTGGGCGTGCAGACCGGGTGCGTCGCGTAGAACTGGGTCATCCGCGCGCCATCGTCCGCCAGGCTGTCGATGCGCGGGGTGATGGAGAGGCTCGGAGCCCCCGCGTCGTAGGCCGGGTTGGGCGGCGGCACATCGATCGTCCCGGAGCCCCCGCTCACCGTCGCCGGCGGTGGCCCCGGTGCGGCCTTGCTCGGGTAGGTGTAGGCCCCGATGTCGTTCCAGCCCATGTCGTCCATCAGCATGACGATGATGTTCGGGCGGCTCTGGGCGAATGCCAGGGAGGGGAGCATTGAAAGGGCGGAAGCCGCCAGGAGAATGGGTAACTGCTTCATGATTCTGTTCACGGGGATTCGGAAATTTTCAGGCGGATGAACTGCTTGCCTTGTTCGGATAGGCTGCTGTTGAGCCGCACCGTGACGGTCTGGATGCCGGCTTCCGGGGTATCGTCCAAGACGGACAATACCGTAATGGCTCCCGCCGTCCAATCGTCCGGGGCGAGGGTGGTGCCGGACTCGACCACGTAGACCAGTCCGTCCACGGAATAGCCGTTGCCGGTGGAGCCGGCGCCACCGGCGAGGCGGCGGTAGGTCAGGGCGAGATAGTCATTGCCCGGGTTGCCGGCCGCATCGACAATCGCCTGCAGCGGCCGGTAGTGGCTGGATGGATCCTGCGGATCGGTGCCGAAAGCCTGCTCGATGAGGTTGGCCATGCCGTCCGCATCGCAATCGGCCGAGGTGAAGCCGAAGGCCAGTTCGCGCACGAGGGGCGATTCGCTGGGGCTGGCGGTGGCGAAGGCCAGGCCGATCCGGCAGGCCGCCGCGGGGGCCGAGGGCGCCGGGGGAATCCAAGCCGCGTCCCGGGCAATGGTGACGGCCTCCCACGCGGTAACCTCATCCGCGTTGCCATCACCGTCGAAATCGTATTCCGCGCGGATCTGCAGGGAATGGCTGGCCGTCGGGCTGGTATCAAATTCCCGGAACGCGATGCCGACCGGACGCTCGTAGGTCATGTAAAGTGTGGTGCCCTCGACCGCGATGTCGGCATCGCCCGTGCCGAAGCTGTTCCCGCTCGCGGTCGGCTCATCCCATTCCTGCCCCTGGTCGGGCAATTTGGGGCCGAAGACGTCGTTGCTCAGCCGCCAGTTGTAGGGGAATTCCTCGGCGGTAGTCCACGCGTAGCCGATCTTGTAGTTGAGGTGCGGGTTGTCGTCGAAAAACATGTGCCAGCGGTTGTTGGCATAGATCAGGTCGGCGTCGCCGGTGTGGTCGCCCACGTTGAGCACGGTGCCGAGGTTGGTCCACGGGCCAAGGGGACTGGTGGCTGAAATCGCAACCAGTTCGCTGCCGTTCTCATTAAACAGGTAGAACGTCTCGCCGTCGAAGACCATGCCCGGATCATGCCCGACCATGCCGGTGATCTCTCCCTCGTTCGTCCAGTTTATCAGGTCGGTGCTCGTCCACATCCGTGAGTTGCCCAGCTTGTATTCATCGGGGGCGTAGAAAACGCCGTCCTTGTACAACCAGTCGTTGGGTGCGTTGTTGCCCCCGGTGCCGGCGAAGAGGGGATACGGGCTAGCGAGGACGAAGGGGTTCACCCCCGACTTGAGCGGCTCAAGGCTGTCGGCCACGGCCATGCCCCAGCCACCAACCGCCCAGCTGTCGATATTGAACAGGAGCAGCCACTGTCCGGCCCATGCGCCGCGTCCCCGCACCAGCGACTGGTCGTTGGGCTGGCCGGTCGGCAATGCGGGAAGCTGCAGGGTCTCGGCGGTGGCGTGCCACCAGCCGTTTTCACAGACCAGCGGATTGCCACCGAACTTGGTCCAGCCCTGGCTCATCGTCTGGACCTTGCCATAGACCAGGGCGTCGAGGCTGATCTGCGCCAGCGTCTTGTCCGCGCCGATGGGTTCCCATGCGGAGGTCCAGGTCCCGCCGGCTTCGAAGGCCGATGTCCGGTGAAAGGCGACCGCCGTGTTCTGCTTTTGCAGGAGCAGCGCGCCGTCGCCGGTCAGGTCGTCAAAGGCATGCATGTCCGGATCGGCGCGCACCAGCAGGCCGGAGGATGCTCCGGTCATGGCCGTCCACTCCGCCGCGGTGCCGATGGTATGGGTACGGCAAACCGTAATGACCGGAGGAGGTGGTGGCGGAGGAGGAGGTGGTGGCGGCGGCGGGGCTTCCGGCAGGGCCGTCAGCCGCACATCGTCGACAAACATCTGCGAGACGGTGCCGGCCGTTCCCGGACTGCTCGATTCGATGGTGATCCAGATGGTGTCGCCCTCGCTGGCGCTGTTGCCAAAGGCGAGCTCGAAGGCGACGTCCTCGAGAACGTGCGTGCCGCCGTCCGTGGTGTCGATGCCGTTGGCGGCGAATGGATTGAGGGTGAGGATGTCCAGCTGGCTCGCGCCCAGCGCGCTGAAAGCGACGCCGTCCCCGCCGCTGGCCGCTCCGGAGCTGCGATAAAGCGAGATCCGCAGGCCGTCGGCCACCCAGGCGCGGTTCGACTTGTCGCCGAAGTCGGCGGTCAGCTGCACGGCGCCATCGGCGTAATGGCTCTCGTAGCTGCCGATGGCCGTGTAGATCAGGCCGGTTTGCTTGATGTTCACCCAGTCCGTGCCGGCCGAGGTCAGCGGCATGTCGGTGTCGGTCTCCGACTGGGAGACCTCGTTTGATCCGGCGGGAGCCGGATCGTACCACTCGGCCACGTTGCTGTTGAACAGCTTGCCGCTGTCATACACGCCGCCGGTCTCGAAGGACCAGCTTTGCAGCGTGATCGCCGCCTCGGCCGCCGCCGCGCCGGCGACCAGTCCGAGCAGGAGGGAAAACGGTTTCATGGGGAAGGGGTGAATCATGATGAATGGGGGAAGGAATGGTTCCCGATACAAGAACGCCGGAGCAAACTTGCTCCGGCGTCCAAAAGATCAGGTCGCTGAGGCGGCCTTAGCGCACGCGGCGCCGGTAGACGATGCAGCCCAGCGCCAGCAGGCCGGCGAAGAGCGCATAGGTCGAGGGCTCGGGGACCACCGTGATGTTCACGTCGTCCACCAGCATCTGGGAAACGTTGCCCGCGGTCCCGGGGCTGCTGGATTCAATAGTGACCCAGATTTTGTCGCCAAGGGTTGCGGTGGTAACGGTGCTCCAGTCGAGGCCGATGGTGAAATCCTCGACGGTACGGAGGGTTCCGTCGTTGCTGACGGCAAAGGGATTGATATTAACCGAATCCAGTAAGGTCGTGGTCAAGCTGGAGAATGCCGTGTCGTCAGCGCCCGTGACGCTGGAAGCGGAACTGTAGAGCGAGAAGGTGAGGCCATTGGTGACCCAGGAGCGGTTGCTCTTGTCGCCAAAGTCGGCGGCCATGCTGATGTTGGCAGGATTGAACCCGGCCTCGTAGGTGCCGATGTCCTGGTAAATCAGGCCGGTTTGCTTGATGTTCACCCAGTCCGTGCCGGCCGAGGTCAGCGGCATGTCGGTGTCGGTCTCCGACTGGGAGACCTCGTTTGATCCGGCGGGAGCCGGATCGTACCACTCGGCCACGTTGCTGTTGAACAGCTTGCCGCTGTCATACACGCCGCCCGTCTCAAACGAATACGACTGGCTGAGGATGGCCGCCGAGGCGATGGAGGCGGTGGCCAGAACGGCCGCGGCAGCGAGGATGATTTTACGTGTCTTCATAATTATACAGTTCGATGGAGTTGGTGGGTGAATTGCAATCAACCCTCTCACAATCCAACACCCCCGCGCACGGTTCAAAACCTTTTTAAGTTAAACTATTAACTCAGGGCGTCCGAGGGTGCTTCCCTCGACCCATGCGCCGATGTGGGCCATGCGGATGGGGACCTCGGGCAGCCCGAATTCGTGGGCGAGGGAGCGGGAGTGAAGCAGATCGACGGCATGGCGCCCGATGGTCGCGGGCTGGATATTGATGCCCGAGTGGCCCTCGGTGAGCCGGGTATCGAGAAAGGCGACACCGCAATCCTCCGGCACCCGGACCTTATGCGTGGCCAGCCACTTGAGGACGAAGGGAATATTGGTAATGACCACTTCGGGCCGGTGGGCCTGGAACCAGTCCATGAAGGGCCGGGGGTCCGGTCCTTCCGGGCCGATCATCGGGGGAAGCTCGCGGATGGTGTCGTCGAGCCCGGGGTGCAGCGCGAAGCGGGTGGCAAAGGCGCTTTCATTGGTCCATGCGTGGTAGATTTCCCCGATGTAGAGGCCGACGGACCCGATGCCGCGTCCGGACAGGGCGCGGAGGAGGCTGAACTGGTTCTGTGTCAGGTCGGGAATGGAACAGTGGAGGAGGCCCTTGCGGTCGGGGTTCATGGTCGAGACCGTGCAGAAGTGTTCCCACGGGAAGGCCAGCGGGGCGCGGTCCCTTTGATAGCGGCGGGGGGCGAGGAGAAGGTGGCGGATGCCGCGGTTGACAAGGACGCGGGCAAGTTGCTGCTGCTTCTTCTCCGGCTCCTCATAATGAAAGACCTCGAACCGGTAACCGAGGGCTCTGGCCCGGCTTTCTGCGCCTTGGAAAATCGCCTGCCGATTCGGTAACTTTGCTCTGCCAGTGCTGTATTCAGCGGGCTCAAGGTAGGCGATGGTGATATCCCGCGGTCCGTCCCCCGTGGCCCGGTAGGCCGCGAGGGCGCTCAGCGACGGGTCCGGAGCATAGCCCAGCTCCTCCGCGATCGCGAGGATCCGTTTGCGGGTGGCCGCGCTGATGCGGGGATGATTCCGCAGGGCCAGCGACACGGTGGCGACGGTGACGCCCGCCTTTTCGGCGATGTCCTTCAGGGTCGTTCGCGATCGCTTGGGCATGGGAAGAAGAATGGTTCCAGCCCGGCGGGTAAATCAATCCCTATTCCAAAATTGAGGTTGCCACATCGGACTGGCGGTCTATCGGTTCGTCACCTCAAGAAGCAATTTACACGCAAGGCCCGCGTAATGCCGCCCAACATCCTCTTCATTTTCACCGACCAGCAGCGGCCCGATGCCATCGGGCTGGCCAATCCGGCGATCCGCACCCCGGCGATAGACTCGATCGGGAGGGAGGGCGCTTATTTTTCGCAAGCCTGCTGCAACGCGCCGGTCTGCATGCCCTCAAGACACAGTCTGTTCAGCGGATTGTATCCGAGTGTACTGGGCAACACCTGCAACGGTATCGAGATGCCGCAAGAGGTGAAGTCCTTTCCCCAGTACTTGAAGGAGGCCGGCTATTGGACGGCGAACATCGGCAAGCTGCATTTTCTCAACCATTCCAACCGCGACCATACCCTCCCGCATCCGGACTACGGATTCGATCTGCTGGTCAATTCCGACGAGCCGGGCTGCTACGACGATGCCTACATCGACTGGGTGCAGGATCGCGCGCCGGAGGAGGTGGAGAGGTGCCGCTGCTCCTCGCCGCCGATCTGCGAGGGACCGCGGCTTGAACTGGAGCCGCGCAATACCGATGAGCCCTACGCCTTCCGCGGTCCGGAGGAGCTGACCCATTCCGCGTTTGTCGCGGAGCGGTCGATACAGGCGATCCGGGAGGCGCCGAATGAGCGGTCCTGGTTTGTCTGTGCAGGATTTTATGCCCCGCATGCTCCGGTAAATCCGCCAAAGCGGCTCTGGGAGAGCTACGATCCGGCGGACATGCCGCTGCCAGCATGGGCGGAGGAAATAAAGCCGAAGGATGGCGAG
>JBNGDP010000127.1:0-10424 GCA_049975345.1 Oceanipulchritudo sp.
GCACAAGGTACGCCGGAAATCCGGGAGGTTGCAGCGCCGAGCTGAAATTGCTGACAGGATGAAGGGAAGATGCCGGAAGGACGGTGGCCGCAGGAGTGGAGACGGGATTCTCGGGCGAAGTTGGCAGCGAGGAGGCTGCTGGCACCGTGACCGGATTGGCCGGAGAAGCTGGAAGCGTGGATGCGGATGGATACTGCGAAAGGGGGGTTGGCGTTGAAGGCCCTTGAATCAGACCTCCTGAAATTCCAAAACTGCCACTACCCGCAACCTGGACAATTGGAAACGGCTCTGCAAGCTGCCCAGCTGTCACGGGTCCCAACCCATCGGGCCCAAGGTTGTATAGTTCGAAACCACTACCGGGGAGCGGGTCGGCCGAATCATACAAGGCGTAATCGTCGCCTTCGGGCGCGCTGATGTAATAGCCTTGATCATTCGAGTAAACCGGCCTTCCACCGAGGGTGTCACCGGTTTCCAAGTAGATGCCGTTGGCTGCCTCATACGGCGCTGGCGTGCCCGAGATCAGTATCCCGGAGACTTCCGATGGCAGTGCCAAGGCCGCCCCGTAGATCTCATTCAGCTCATTCATCGCTTAATCCTTGCGCAGGTAGACCGTCCCGACCGGCGAAAGGACATCCACTTTCAGCTCGTACTCGCTGAAATCCTCGCCGAGGGAGAAGTCGCCCTCGAAGCGCACGATGCAGAGGAAGTCCTTGTGCATGAAGCGCGGGTTGATCTGGCTGCGGGTATCCCACATCCGAATTCGACCAAAGCCCTGAAGGCTCTGCGGCTGGCCGAATGGTGTGAAGGTCTCGTAGGCCGGATTGGTGGCGGTGTCCGCCCCTTGGCTGGCATAGAAAAGTGCCTGAAGTACCCGCTTCTCGAACTCGTCGAGCTTCAACTTGTAGCCCTTGCGCAGCTGGGTCGTGACGGAACGGTCAAGGATGCGAATGCCGCGATAGCTCCCGAAGTGGTCCTTCACCTCCTGTTCATTCATCACGGTGACCTCCTTGACGTTTCCGAAGGCGGCGGCTGCGGCATCATAATCGCTTTCATTGGCAGGGGCTGCGGCTGCCCCAATGATGAGGGAGAAGTCTCCGGTTCCGACGAGGGTGATGTTTGGATTATTCATGGACGGGTTGGATGGTTAAAACCTTGAAGTTGCAGAAGTAGACCACCAGACCGCCATCGAGGGGGCCGGCTTCGTAGGCGGGGGTGTCAACCGTGAGCACGTTCTGAAGTCCCCGCTGGGTCGGCCAGTTCGCCTGATGCAGCCATTGCAGCACTTCCTCCACGCACTGCAGGCAGGTCCTGCTGGTCTGGCTGGTGGCGGGATTCTCCAAGACGCTCACCATGACCGTGTTCTCCAGGTAGAGCTGAGGTCCTTTGCCGCCCGCCGGTCCTCCGGAGGCCTGTGTCACGACAAGGGCAATACCGGTTTCCCTCAGGGCCGTTTCGAGCTTCGAGTTGAAGGATTCCTCAACCGTAGAAAGGATCTCAATCCCCGCGAAAAAAGCGTTCTGCCCGAGTGTGGTGACAATGTGCGGGATGACCTCCGAAAGCCTCATGCCGGATGCGGCATGTCAACGTGGCAGCCTCTTTCCTCGTAGGGGCACGCATGGCGCAGGACCGGCATACGAGGCAACGCACTCAACGGGATGTAATGCTCGCCTTCCCGGAGCTGTCCCCGCATGCACAGGGCCCAATGGCCGCAGGGATGCCAGTACAGGACCTTGGCTTCGCCAGCCTCGACATCAGTCGCCACACGTGGGACCAGATGAACCGGACCTATCGTTGGCGTGACCCTTTCTTTGAGATTCGTCCATGTCCAGATGGCGCGGGAAAAGTTGTAGGTGTTCGCCGTATTGATCGGAGAAACCCGCTGGCAAAGTTGCCCGTCCAACATGAACCAGCCGCTGACCTGAATGTCGTCGAAAATCATGACGGCAGGGTCCTTCGGACAAGATTCATGAATTGCTCCTTCTGCTTGCGGGCGATGTAACCGCGCATGTCGGCAACCTGAGCCTGCATCGCCTTGCTGACCAATGCACGACGCTGGTTCTGGATCATCACCCCGGAGAGATAACTGGTCAGCCGCACACTTGGGCTGCGCTGCCCCTTGGCCGTCCGCACAATGGCCGCCCCAATAGCGGTCTTGGCGCGCGAGAGGGCCTTGAAGAATCCGGTCTGTCCGTCCCGCCTGGATTTCCACTCCCGGAATATCCAGCTGGCGGAAAGCCACCCGATGGAGCGTTTGCGGGCGGCGATCTCCTGCTTCACCGAGAGTGTCTTGCCCTTCTTGTTTTTCCGTCGGCGGATGGCGTAATTGCGCGCAGCCGCTTCCTGTTCGATCCGTTCCTTGCTCGGGGCAATCGCCTTGAACTGCCGATACAGCTCAAACCGCAGGCGCTTGGCGCGGGACTCGATCAAGGGTCCCAGCTCCCGCTGGTTGTACCGGGTGTATTCGCGCAAGGTCCGCTGGAAGGCCCGCACGTCCCTGGCCGAATCCGCATTCATAGCTTTCCCATGAATTTGAGGAGGGCGATAACCGCCACTGCGATGGCCGGGATCGAGGTCGCCACCCAGAAGAAGCGCAGCAGGATGTCCATCTTCCGCCGCAGGTCATTGATGGCCGCCCGCAATCCATTGTCGCCCTTCTGCCCCCACAACGTCACCTCAATCGTCGTCAGGCGGTGATCCATCTTGGCGAAGCGTTCCGCCACCTTCTCGCGGCAAACGTCGCAGTCCTTTTTCAATTCATCGGGGCTCATGGGTTCAAAACAGCGCATTCCACGCGGGCAATTAGGGAATTTGGGGTGCGCTGAATCCGCGTCACCCGGTAAGAGAAGCCGTCCGCATCGGACAAGCTGGCACCGACCTTCACCGCAGCGGCGGGAATTTCGGACCGAAGGGCGGACAGGAGTATTGTGTCATCGTCGGTTGGCGTCAGGTCGTACTCCTCCGTATCCGGCTGCAGCCGCTTCACCAGTCCGCGGAACTGCTCCGTGTTATGCAGGAAAACCCGCCCGGTGGCTGCCAGCAAATCCTCGAATCCCTCCAATTGATCGGTGGTGTGACTCATGCCTGCGGGAGCCTGTCAACCGTAGAAAGAAAGAGGCCCCACCGTCGCCAGTGGAGCCTCGCAGGTGCTCGAACCGCAAGTTCAATCAAATTGCTCAGACCACGTCCTCGATGCGGAGGATACCGTCGGTAATCGCGGTGCGCCGGCCATAGACGCATTCGAAAGCGGCGATCTCCTTGCCGGAGTCGTTGTCATAGAACCGGCGATACCCGATGGTGATGCCAGTTTCCGGGTCGGCGACCGCACCGGACTCCAGGTAGGATTCCGGACGAAGCGGCTGCAGGTAACGCATCGCCACCGCCATGCCCTTCGGATGGGCCACGAAGCCGACGAGGTTTTCGGCATTTTCCGGCATGATGGTCGTCTCGTAGACATCGAAGCCGTAGATGCGCGGGATGCGGGCCTCCATGAGCGAGGGGGCACTCATCTGCGCCAAGTAGCTTTGGGAAATCTTCGGGTCGCCCAGCAGGTTCGTGTAGTAGGCGTCGTTGATGATCAGGGCACGGGAGGCCACCGGCATGTTATTGGCCGCGCAGGCACCGCGCAGCAAAAGGACCGTGGAGGCGTCAAAGTCGGCGGCGGCAACAGCGGGTATCGCGGCTGCCCCGTAGTTTTCGATAGTGACGATGCCCCAGATGTCCTTGAGCACGTCCTCGGCGAGCTGGCGGGCCTTTTCCTCGGCGAGCCGTTCCATGGTCGGCCAGCTGGACTCGCTCACTTCCTTGTCAGTGAGGTGCAGGGACTGGACCTTGTGACGGTCCAGCACGACCGGCAGCGAATTGACGTTCGAATCCATGTTCTGCGAGTAGCTGCCCGCGAAGTCATAGGAAGCTCCGGCAGCGCCGACCACCGGCACGTTCACCGTCTTCCCACGTTCAATGAATTCGCTGGAAAAGTCGGTCGAGAACGCGCGCAGGGGCGTGAGGGCGGCGACAAAGGTTTTGAGAAACTTGTCCGCGATGCGGATGTCCTGAAGGTTGGTAAGGGTGTTGGCCATGACTGGTTATTGGTGTCAACTGTTCGGGGTTACTTGCCGATGAGGGCGTCGCGATGCTTGCGGAAGAAAGCGGTCTTCTTGGCCGGATCGGTGATGGCGTTGAATTGCTCCAAGAGATTGGCTTGCTTCGCATCGCCTGCCGGAGTCACCTGGACGGGATCCACGCCAACGGATGCGCAAATCTGGGCGGCCTTGGCCTCCGCCGTCTTTGCCTCCGTCTCCAATTGCTGGATACGGGCATCGGCTTGGCTTTGCTTTTCCTTCGCCTGAGCGAGATCGTACCCGAGCTGTTTTTCCTTCTCGCGGGTGGCGTTCAGGTCAATGGTCAGGGCGGTGATTTTCTGGTTCGCCTCTTCCATCATTGCGCTGGCGGCGGTAAGATCGCCCCGGACAGCGTCCAACTCGTCGGCGGAGCTTTGATGGGCGTCGAGAAGCGTTGCGTAAGCCTCGCGGGCCTGCGCGAGCGTGTTCAGTTCTTCCAATACGGCGAATTTCATGCCTTCTTTGGCATGTCAACCAGACGCAGCAACTCGGCATAGGTATCGGCGTAGCTGCCGACGTGATCCACGAGGTTCGCCTCCTTCGCCTTGCGGCCAATGAAGGTCTGCCCGCGCATGGCATCCGGGCCGATGTTGCGATGTTTCACTACGTGATCGCGGAACTGCGAGAAGTACTCATCGACCATTTCCTGTAGGTGCTCCCGGTGCGCGTCCGTGAAAGAAGGCGGCCAGGTGGCATCCTTTAAGTCGCCCCCAGTGTGGGTGATGTAGGCGGGTTTCCAACCGCGCTGTTCCCAGGCCCCGGAAACGTCGACCAGTGGCAGGATCGTCCCAATGCTGCCAACCTGCGCCGAGGGCGACATGGCAATGAAGTCTCCAGAAGCAGCCAGAGCATAGGCAGCCGAAGCTGCCAGTTCATCAATCCATACGGCCTTCGGCTTTTTGATGCCGCTTAGCAATTGGGCGGTCTCCACATTACCGGCCGCCATGCCTCCGGGGGAATTGACGTGGAAGAGGAATCCGCGGGCACCGTCCTCGGCCGCAATCTGGACCTCCTCCTCAATCTGCTCGTAACCGGTGTTGCCGCAGGAGCGTTCGATGTTGCTCAGGTGCCGGCCCAATGTGCCCGTGATGTGGATGTGGGCGATCCCGTTCTCGTCGATCTGCGCATCCGGGCGCGGATTAACGAAATCCGATAGCTGAAGGTTCGTGGGATCAGCAAAGATCCGGCTCTGGAAGATCTGGTGCAAGGCCAGCCAACCGTCACTGGTGATGTTCCATGGCTGGCGATACAGGGCGTTGGTGATGTGGGCGAGTCTCATGGCTGAAAGTGGGACGAGGGGCAGGAATCGAACCTGCGTTGCCGGGTTATGAGCCCGGCCGATACCATTTCACCCTCGCGCATCTGTCTTTTACGAACTGTCAACCGGGGGCTCTGTCGTCAGGACTATCTGCGTGCCGCTTGGTTTCCAAAGCATCGAGACGGGAACGCCGTGCTTTTGGGCGGCATCGAGGATCGCCCGTGCGTTCTGGGCCCGCTTCTCCAATTCCTCCCGGAAGTCCATGCCCAGTTCCGCGAAGTGGTCGTCAAGGGTCTTCAGGCCGGTTTCCACGTCGGCGCGATTTTGCTGAGCCTCCCGCCCGGCATCGACCGTGATGCGGCGGGGCGTCACCCATGCGACTTTGTTCCAGCTCTTCATCGGCTCCAGTTCGCCCCGGTCGATTGCATCGCCAATGACCCAGCCCCAAGTGGGACGAAGGAATCGTTGGATAAGGATCAGCTGGCGATAGGAGAAGCGCCGGTCTGCCTTCGCCACAATGAGCCGTACCGAGGCTCCGCCCACCTTGGTCGGGTCGAGCACGAATTCATATGGCAAAACGCCCGCGCTGGAGTCGCGCTTCAAGTGTTCCAGGGATTCCCAACGCTAGCTTGTACAAATCCATTTGTACAAAGATGTTTGTACTGGCGGCCAAGCAGGATGATGACGTTTGGGTTCCGTTCGCGAAGCAACCCGATGATGTCACGGAGGGGTTCAACGTAAGCGTCCGGGAGGCGACCTCCTTGACAGGATAGAAGCGTAACCCTGCCGGTGACGTTTTGTATATGAGCCGGAATCGAGAATGTGACGATCTCTACATCTAAACCGTGACGGTTTCTACATCCAGCACGTGACGTATTGGGTCATCATGGGATACGGGCGGTTTCCAGTTCTGCGGGAGCAGATGGGTATAATCGTCCTGGTTGGACATATGGGGAAGCCGTGTGAGCAGATCCTTGATATAGGCATGGGCATCGATGCCGCAGCGCTGGCAGGAAAGCAGGAGTGTGTAGATGATGGCGGAGCGTTTCCCTGCATGCGGAGCGCCGATGAAGAGCCAGTTTTTGGCCCCGAGTTTGGTCGGGCGCACGGCGTTCTCGATAAGGTTGTTGTCGAGGCGAACCTGACCGTAATCACAGATACGCACCAGGGCATCCCACTGACCGAGCAGGTAGGAGCAGGCCTTGCCCATCTCGGAGGTTGGCCGGTGGCGCTCCCGCAGCTTAAGTGCAGCCTTCTTGAGGAGGCGCAGCGTCAACTGGAAGTCACGCTTGCGCAGGTGGGCCCGCTGGGCCGGATCGGTGATGCCGTCGCGTTCCCATTCGTTGTCGAGATGGTAGAGGTTGCCGATGAGCCGCAGCATGAAGGAAGCCTGGACCGGATACGGCTTGAGGGCCTCGGCAAACTTGCGCCGACAGTGGGCGAAGCAGGCCACCCGGGTGACCGGCCTGTTCTCTCCATGCACAGGATTATAGCCGGCATAGCCGTCGGTTTGCAGGATTCCCTTGAAGCCCTTGAGCAACTCCTCGGCATGTTCCTGCCCGCGGCCCTGATGCCACTCAATGAAGACGGGTCCCTCGGGTTGCCCCATGAGCCAAAAGTGGCCGATCTGCGCCTTTCCCTTTTTGAGGTCGGGATCGATAAACTGGATCGGCGTCTCGTCGGCCTGCAGGTAGTCGCCCCCGAGCAGACCCTCCTTGATCTTCCAGTAAATGACTTCCAGCAGGAAGGCCGCCGCGGCGACCCAGTCGCACATGGTTTGACGCGGAATCGGTCCATTCCAGCGCCTGAGCATGCCTTCCTGTCGATAGAGCGGCAGGTGATCACGGAACTTGCTCAAAAGAATCCAGGCGATCAGCCCGGCCGAGGCGTAGCTGCCCTCGATGGGTCGCTTGGGCGCCGGAGCAATCACCGGGGGGTGCGACTTATCGATCTTGTGGCGGTACTTGGGACGCACGATCTCGCGCTTGAAGAGCTTTGGCGGAGTGATGTCGACCTCGAAGGTCGTTTCCTCGCCGATGCGCTCGTAGAGATCCGGGTCCGCCTGCACCTCTACCGGCTCGACAACCACGGTTTCCTTCACCGGCAGGTTCTTGAAGCGTTCCGCCGGGATGGGGCGCGGCTTCGGCTTGTCCCGCTCGTAGGTGATCCGTTGCTTCTGAACCAGGTCCTCCTTGGCCGCCTCCAGTTCCTTCAGCTGGAGCTGCAGTTGCAGGGCGTCCTGGCGCTCGCTCTTGCCCGTCCCGAAGGAGTGTTTCTTGAACCACTCTATCAGCGCCTCGAGCTTGGCAACCTTCTCCTCAAGGAAGGCGATCCGCTCGTTTGCTGCCTGCAGCTCGGACATGTTTGCGTATCCAATAAATGGATACTCAGTTGGCAAGCACTTTATCGCTCGTACCAGCCTTTTTTACAGCCGTCCTTCAAGTCGATCCCGTTCAACAGCATTGTCATCGATTCCGGCGCCAGAGAGAGCTTCCTCTTGTCGCTGCCGATCGGCCAACTGAAGCGTCCCTTCTCCAGCCGCTTTGCGAAGACCCAGACCCCGCTTCCGTCCCAGTACAGCAGCTTCACCAGATTGCGCCGCTTGTTCGTGAACACAAACAGCGCCCCGCTGAACGGATCCTCCTCAAGGCGCCCCTGCGCCACCGCCCAGAGTCCGTTGAACTGCTTCCTCATGTCCACTGGCTCCACCGCAAGGAAGATCCGCATCGTCGAGGGGAAGGCCAGCATCGCCTATCCCCGCAACAGTCCCACCAGCTTCGCCACCGCCGCCGGTTCGCTTCCGCGCACGATCTCCCCGCCGGGCAACTGCACCTCCAGCGCAACCGGTCGTCCCGGGCCCGCGCTCAGAAACACTTCCTCGAATACGGGCTCCTTCGGCTTCGCCGCCTTCCCTGGACCCTTCCGCTTCCCCAGCCACGATACAAAGGTGTGCAGGTTGATTCCTTCACTCCGGCAGAACGCCTTCTGCGTCAGCCCGCTTGACTCGTATTCCCTGATCAGCCGGTCCCGTTCCTGCGCCTTCACAATCCGGCGACTGCGGCTGTCCCGCTTGCTCGGATCCTCCATTACCTCCGGTTCTATCAATTCCATCCGGACACTCTACCAGCCCGGAAAATCCCTGTCTACGGGGATGACGACCGGACGCTTACGGTTCAACTACAGCCGCTTCGTGCCCAATGCCGCCGTCCAAGTGGGCCTTCTGGTCGTTGGTCCCGAGGTGAATCAGGGCAACATCGGGTGGTTCGATTTGAGGAAGGTCCGTCTTCAGATAGTCCCGGGCAACGGCCGTTTTGGCGCCGTACTTAGCCTCATGGTCTGGATCAAAGGGAATTCCGGCGACTGGATCCGGCCAGAGGTAATCTGGGTTTAGCCCAGTCGTACGAGTTCCTATGAAATCGAAGGATATACCGTTCTCCAGAAGAATCCGCTGAAGCGGTAAGCGGTAGGTCCACTCATCAGGGTAATTATAACTGCCTCCGTGGGTAATCGAATCGCCAATGGCGACAATCTTTATCGGGTATGCAGAATTTCCAATATTCATTCCAGTACTCAACGACTCCAGCTCTCCGGAAAAAAGGGGTGCCGGGGCGAGTGCTGGGAGTGAAGCAAGTGCTACAAGTGACAGTTTTTTGATCATTTTTTCGGAGGGTGCGGAATTCCTGAATTCCTGGGAAAGCCTGATCGCTAGCCTATCACAGTTGCAGGGAACAGGGAATGGACGCAGGCGGTGATTTGTTGTCCGACCCATCTACGTTTTTGTACATTTTCAAGGAACCTCACGGTTGGCCAATCACTGAAGTGAATCTCTGTAATCAATCCCAAGCCTCATGATTCACGGATTCACCATGGAGAACTTCGCATGTGGTGACCGGTCTGAATCAATTTGGAAAGGACATATCATGGCCACCACTCCATCCTTCTCGATAAAACCTGCTACGAAACAACCATCTAGAGGATGATTGAGGTCGGCTGGAAGGACAGAAAATGCTTCGACGCATTCTTGCCATGATTCGTACCCTGGTCTGATTGCTGACTTGCCGGTTGCCGCAACCAGGCTCTGACACCCCGTCACCGAATTCGTTTCACAACACTGCCGCTGATCCTTCGGGAATATGAAAGGGTGCAAATGCTGGTCGATGGTACCGTCACCGCTCCGGAAACCAAGATGCAATGCGCGCACATTGGTTAAGGCCAAAAATGGGCGGGATTCAAGGAATCCTGTAAATAATTCGTAAAACACCCCCAATTCACTTGGCGCAGTAGAGAAATGGTCCCTTCTTGGGGGGGGCATGTCTAATTTAATAGCCAGATTTGGATCGGTCTCGGAAGAGGTGATTGTTTCCATCAACCCTCGACCGAGTGCGCTCAAGGCTGCAGAAGCACCCCGGGGCATGCGCACGGATGTTCGCGATGTGCGCATTGCTCTTCTTTCCGGTCAAAGTCTTCTCAGTCTTCGCCTATTTCTCGTTGATAATGAACAGCTAACGGCAGTGGCGAAAAAAATATCTTGCAAAATCTCCCGTTTCATGTAACCATAGTACCATAATGAACAAATCTCCCTACAATTCCAGGGCCGCCGGTAAGATGGGGGGCCGCCCGCTCAAATCCGGAAAGCCGCGCCAGCGGAAGTCCATCGCTTTCCTGGGTGAAGGCGTCGACGTCATGGAAGAAATTGCAGAGAAGGCAGGCATCTCCTTTGCCGACGTCTTGCACGTCGCCCTCATCCGCTACTCCAATGCCATGGGTATCGATAACAAGGAGTTTCTTGATGCGTTAATCGATAAGGCCGACTCCTTGGAGAGTGATTCCTTGAATCGGGAAATCCAGGAGGCGTGCTCTTAATGCATCTGGATCAAAATTTTCACCCTAAAGTAACCATAAAACCCCATTAGTCCATTACTATGAAACCTATAAAACCCAACATCGAGCAAACTCGATTCCAAGACCTGTCCGTCACCCACTACCAGGAAGCCCGCTCCGAGGACGAGTATGGGAAAGCGCTCCTTGACTGCTGTACAGTCAAGGCA
>JBNGDP010000128.1:0-10392 GCA_049975345.1 Oceanipulchritudo sp.
ACAGAATTTCGATCCCCGTATGCCCCGCAGCCCTTTGCCTACCGGCATCAAACAGAGAGTTTCCTGACTCCCGTTTGGAACGAGCAGCCATTATTTCAAATGCGAACGCCAGCACCCCTCGCTGGTTAACAGACAGCATGATGGCGTCGGGTCCCGCACGTGCGGGATTTCCCGCCAGTAACCAAGCCTCACGGGCGCATTGCCTGGCGCATCCAGGCGAACGCTGAAGGCGGCGTCACCGAGCGGGCGAAGCTGCGGGCGCAGGAGCTGAGATACCGATCATCCCCCTTCGCTTGCTGCGCAAGCTACGGAGGACAGGGGAAGAGAGCATGGCTGTCCCAGTAGAGGCGCATGGGTGGGTCAGATCAGGAAGAGGTTCCGTTTCAGGAATCCGACTGTCATGGGCAGCTGCTGACGTTCGAGGCAGTCGAGGTAGTCGGTTCCTTCCATGGGCGGGTTGCGCAGGCGCTGGCGGCAGATTTTGGCAGCACCGATAACGGCCTCGGGCGCAAGGTCGATGAGGTGGCTGATGAACTCATCAGGATGCTGGGCTTCCAATCCCAGCGGATTGAGGACCGACTCGGGAAAGTCATTCAGGTTGAAGGTGACGATCACATCCGCGTGGGCCTTGATGGCAGCGGCCAGCACATGGCGGTCGTCGGGATCGGGCAGATCGAGGGAAGCCTCCAGAAATTCATATCCACTGACTAGCGAGTCCCGGACATGAGCGTCCATCAGATCACGCACCCGCTCCAATTGGCTACGCTGCAAATCCGGGCGATTGGCCAGCAAATTGCGCATCCATTCCTCGTGAATGCATTCAGTCCATTTCGCCCGGTAAAGGTCGCTGAGGGCCAGCTGCATCAACAGGTCGCGCAGCGGTGCGGGATACAGCACGCAGGCATCGTAAATGGCGGTGAATCGGGCCATCGGCTCAATAGCCCATATCGAGTTTCTGGGATTGCGCGGCCAATTCGTCGAGGGCATTATTGCGTGCGGCATCGGTCTTGTGTTTGTAGGCCATGACGTCGCGAAAGAGGATGCGACGGTGCGTGCCGACCTTGCGGGCGGGGATTTCACCGCTGTCGACCAACTGCACCAGGAAAGGGCGCGAAACGTTAAGCAGGTCGGCGGCCTGCTGAGTAGTCAGTTCCGCATCAATTGGCATCAACGTGACCGCATTTCCCCTGGCCATTTCGGTGAGTAGACCGACGAGGAAGCGAATGGCGGAGGCAGGCAGGACGACTTCCTCTGGGCTGCCCTCGGCAAGGACACGCACCGTGATATCCCGGTCACGCCCAACCAAACGAGCGAGGTTGCGACCGGATTCGCGAGCCAGGGTACGGTCGTGCTCACTCGGCAGGAAGGTGTCCCGATAATCTAACGTGGTAGTGTTCATATATGCAATAAACGAAACATTCGAAATTTTCGCAAGCTGGAAATTCAATCCCGCCTTTGATAAAGCTCGGACAGCTCGGATACCACCTTGCGCATGCCCTCGCGGGCAGGCTCGTCGAACTGCACCAGCGGGACCGCCTGGGCCGGGCGCAGGAGAATGCCCTCAGGCGTCTTTTCGACCATCCTTCGCACGGTGGAACGAGCTTCGGATGGCACCGCTATCAGGATGGCGTCCGCCTGCAGGTTGAAATGCCGCCGCACCTCCGCCGGTAATGTTAAGCTACCTCGCCCGTTGATCTGCACAATGGTGGCCATGGAACTACTACGCTGAATTGCTGAATTTCAGTCAAGGCTGCCGGCTCTCTATTATTGTCAGGTTGACAGAATTTCGACCCCCGTATGCCCCGCAGTCCTTTGCCTACCGGCATCAAACAGAGAGTTGTCTGACTCCCGTTTGGAATAGGCAGCCAATTTCAAGTCTTCGGAATAAATCTCACAATACCGCTTTACTCTCAATCCCGACGCGACCTCCGCCTCGGGCTTTTTCGTATCTGGCTGACAGCAAAGACTTACGGAACCGCGTAGCACGGCACCCGGATTCTCCCGCCTATCCAAAAACTCACACCTGTTAACCAGAGAATTCCCGCGGGGGCCGAAAAGGGTCAAATGTGGGTTGTCGCTTCGCTCGGATCTCACCTGCTCACCGGCTCTCGCGGATTCAATAAACAGCTTTGACGTAGCCCAGCTCGGCCAGATCCAAGCAATGAGAAAGATTGACAAATTCCCGTTATTCAGGAATCCTGACTTAATGAAGAAGGCCATCACAATCGATCGTCGTGGAACGCTGACGTTGCCGAAGCCGATGCGCCGTCGCCTTGCCTTACCAGACGACGGAGGCATCCTGATTGCCCAGGAAACCAACGAAGGCATTCTGCTTCGCCCGGGCAAGGTTGTGCCTGCGGAAATCTACACAGAGGAAGAGGTGGCGGAATACAAGCGGGCCGATGAGGAACTGCGGGCCATCCTGCCCAAATTAAAGAAACCAGCCCGCACTCCCCGCAAGCGGTGAAGGTTTTTCTGGACGCCAATATTCTCTTTTCCGCATCGAATCCGCAATGGTTGACGCGGCACTTGTTGGACGCACTTGAACAGTCAGGAGCGGAATTGACTTCGTCGGACTATGTGTGGGACGAGGCTGAAAGGAATGTACGCAGCCACTTTCCGGGAACGGCGCACACTGATCAAGCGGACGTTCTCTGCTCGCTCTGTAAACATCTCCGAAGCTTCGAATGGAGAGAAAAGCACAGGAGGGCTGAAATCGTTCCCGCCAGCCACACCTGGAATCAGGCAAAGTTTCCGGTTCACCTTTCTGGACTTTTCCCATCGACCAATACGGATGAAATCCAGCTGCAAATGGGTGCCAGATAGCTGTTGATGTGGAATGGAAAAGCGGTACTTATTGTGGACACCTTGGGTATGTTGCCAATGTTCGTGCCCTGACAACCGGTTTCCATATCGACTCTGCCCATGCCGAAACAAGCCCGCAGCCTGTATCCCGACTACAAGCGAATCTGGATATTCGGGATGACCTATTCCTCACCGGACGGTCGCTTCCGCAAGGGTTTGATCAAGTACCGGGGGCGCACCAGAAAGTGGCTGCTGCGGGACATCGGATATGGACTCGAGGAAATTGAGCGGCTGAAACAGGAGGAAATCGGCTGTGATCTTCTGCTGGGCCGGCTCCAGAGCCCGGATCATGCGGAACGCTTCGCCGCACTGGGAGTCCCGATCATGGATCTGAATGATGTGTCCGGGCACCCTCGCGTTGTCCGGACGCACCAGCTGGACTACCGGGCCGCCGGCGCGCTGGCCGCGCGTTATCTGCGGCAGCTTGGCCACCGGAACTTCACTTTCCTGACCTACCGCAAAGATCTGGGAACGGCTGAAAGCCTGACCTGGGAGGGGTTCTCAAGTGAAGCCGGCCCGCACGCGAGATTCCTTGACCTGATCCTGCGAACAGGCGAAACCCATCTCATCCTGAAGCCCGAGCCGGCCCGTAAGCCGTTTGTCTCGGTATCGAAGTGGTTGCGCGAGATGGAGCGGCCGCGGGCCGTGTTGCTGTTTGAAAACCGCCTGGCACAGGAGGTCTGTCAGTTTGCCAGTTTCTCCGGGGTTTCCATACCCGAGGATCTCGCCCTCATCGGCATGCATAGCGATTCGCTTATCTGTGAAAGCTGCCTGCCATCTCTCACCGGTATCGAGTTTCCATCAGAGTACTGGGGTTACCTTGTGGGCGAACATATCGAAAAGCTCCTTAATGGAGAGGACACGGACGAACTTGAATTGATTCCCCCGACCAAAGTTGTGGAGCGGCAATCCACCGCCCTCGAAGTGATTGAGGATCCGTTGGTTGCCCGGGGACTGGCACTCATGCGCCACCACGCCACGAGCCGGCTGACCATACAGGAAATGCTCAGGGAGCTTCCGGTAACCGCGCGCACGTTCCAGATGCGTTTCCGCAAAGTGATCGGCTGCAGCCCCATGGAGGAATTGTTCCGGCTTCGCGTGGAGTTTGCCCGGCAGCAGTTGGCTGAGACCAACCACACCGTGGACCGGATTGCGGAGGACTGCGGTTTCCGGCATGCGGAGAGCATGGCCCAGTATTTCAAGAAGTGGACCGGCCTCACCCCCACGCAATACCGCCGGAAAAACCAACTGCGGACCTAGATCAGCGCCGCATGGGACCTTTGTTACCGGCACATTGTCCTTCGTTAAATGTGGGGTATGCGTGCGGCTAACGGGGTGTTGAGCCTGCAGGAAAATGGTATAATGCCAGTTGTCCCAATGGACCTACATGACGCATCCCCTTCTGCTATTATTCATAATGACTGCCACGACTGTGCCTGCCGCCGGAATCAGTATTTCGGGTGATTTCGATTCAGGGTCGATGGCCTCGGCCTCGGTCTCGGGCGATGTGGTCACCCTCCGGCCGCGGACCTATCCCTTCAACGGTGCGACCACCTCGTGGTGGAATTCCTTCCGTATCGACGGGGCTGCCGGGCGAACGTTGACGTTCGTCTATGACACGACCGGGCTGAACCTGCACGGGCACGAGTCGGCCACGCGCTACGTCATCAGCTATGACCAGCAGACATGGGCCTTTCCGGACAGCACGTCCGGCAGCGGCAGCGGCTACACCTTCACGCACACCTTCACGCAGGATACCGCATGGGTGGCCTACGGGATTCCCTACCCGGTTTCACGGGTGGACGCAACCGTGGCGAATTGGGCATCAAGCCCGTGGGTCAGTCCGACCCCGAGCAGCAATGCCGACCTGAAAATCCTCAATACGGGAAGCGGAACCCCGTGGCTGACCCCCGGAGGCATGAACGAACTCGGCTTTCCGATTCCGCCCCACCCGCTCTATGCCTTTTGCATCACGGATGACCGGGCTACCGGTGCCAAGGCCAACGTGGTCATCATGGCCGGCAACCACGCCGGGGAACCGACCGGCAACCACACGCTTGAAGGGCTGGTCGACTGGTTGCTCGGGGATGCGCCGCGGGCGGTGGCCCTGCGCCGGGCGGCAAGGATTTTCGTCTATCCCATGTCCGATCCGGATGGGCGCTATGGCGGGTACTCGCGCAGCAACCAGCTCCTGCCCGACGGCGACCACAACCGCGAATGGGATGTCGCCAGCAATGGCACGCTGCCGGAAATCGACCGCCTGCAGGAGGCCATGCGGCTGGATTGCGATGCCAATGCGACCTTCTTTCTCGATATCCATAACCAGGAGAAACCGGACCAGCATTACATGTTTCTCAACAATGGCTGGCAGAACACGCCCTTTGTCCAGGGAATGCTCGCCTATTTCAGTCCGTTCAGCCTGTCCATCAGCCCGAATTTCGATACCCGCATTGCCCGCGGATGGGCGCGGGCCTCCAGTGACGGACTTAACGCCGCCAACTCATTTACCATGGAGCCCGGCAGTTGGCCGGTAACCACACCCGCGATCTACCACGATTTCGGACAGGCCATTGGGTGGTCGCTTTTCGATGCCTTGGTCGAGAATACGCCATACTACATTTGGGCCGTCAGCGCCGGCCTCTCGGGCGACGATGCCCTGCCACAGTCCGATCCCGACGGCGACCGCTTCACGAACGAATTCGAACAGGCTTTCGGCAGTTCACCGACAAGCGCCGCTTCCCTCCCGCGGGTCACGCTTAAGCGAAATGAAGTGGACGGCACCTTCGAGTTGACCTTCCTCATGGCCCTCGAAGGCGGTATCGAATACCTTGTTGAGTACTCCACCGATCTCATGGGCTGGCAGCCGGCCCTCGAGGACCGACTGCAGCTCAAGGAAGACACCGACCTGGGCAACGGATACCGGGAAGTCACCTATGAATGTGCCGTCCCGGCAGGCACCGAGTGGTTTTTCCGGGTCGGGCCGACATTCCCGTGAGCGGATGAAGAACGCTTTTCGCATTTTGTGGGGTAGGTGTACGGCTAACAGGGTGGCGCGGGCCCTTAATTTTGATATAATGCCAGACGAACCTGAAACCATCCAATCATGAAAAGCCTATCCGTAACCCTCATCTCCTCTCTCTTGTTTGCGTTTTCTTCCCAGGCCTCCGTCGTCGGCTACTGGGAATTCGAAGACGGTGCCTTCCTCGACGATTCCAGCGGCAACGGCAATACCCTGACCAATGTCGGCAGCATGGCGCAGGTCGCTATTCCCGGCTCGGGCAACGGTTCCGCCTTCCCGACCACCATTCCGCAAACGGGTGCAAGCAACGGCTCTATCGCCGACTTTACCGCCACTTCCGGTGTTTCGGGTTTCAGCGACGCGGACAATGCGAGCTATGGATCCATCGCCACCAGCGGGGCCTTCACCATTGAGGCCTTTATTAATTCCGGTAGCGGAGGCGGTAGCCCGGAGGATTCGCGTTATATTGCGGCTCAGTATGATTCGGGGAGCAGCCAGCGTTCATGGGGGTTTCAAGTCAACCAATTTGACGGCATGACGGTTTTTCTCGGTGACATGGCCACCTTTTGGGAGTCACCCGACACGGCCGACGGCATCCTTTCCCTCAATACGGATTACTATGTCGCCGTCTCCTTCGACATTGCCACCGATGATGCCATCTTCTACTGGCAGAATTTGACAGGTGCCGGCACCCTGCAGTCACAGACGGTCAGTCTTGCCGTTGATGCCACCTCCCTGGGTGACCCGACACTGGATTTCACGATCGGCCATAGTGCCGGATCAACGAAGCGCTGGGACGCGGGCGGGTTTATTGACTCGGTACGACTGAGCAACACCGCGCTCTCGGAAAGCGAGCTCCTGGTCTCGGTGCCGGAACCGTCCATCGTCGCGCTCATGCTTGGGGCGGCCGCCGGCCTGTTCGTCATGCTCCGGCGTCGTCGGGCCTGAGCTCTACGCAAGACCCTTATGATCCGGGCCTACTTTTTGCTGGCGGCCCTTTGCGCCACTGCCCTGCAAGCGGTGGTCATGGGGCCCGAGTATTCGGTAACGGATACAGATGACCTCGTGACGTTTCTCGCGGGGTCTTCTTATGTCCAGCCGACGCCTTCGGCGGGCGCCAACCACGTGGTGAATACCACCCCGGGATCGGTCGCCGGGGGCTACGACCTGCCGGATCCGCAGATTCCGCCGCTGCCGCAGTACGGGTTGCGCCTAACGGATGCTTCGGTAACCGACCCGAAAGCGAAAATTGTCGTGGTCGGGGGAATACATGCCCGTGAGCAGTCCGGCAGCCACCAACTCGACGGCTTCCTGCGCAAGCTGGTGGATGGGAGTCCGGAGATGGTCGACCTGCTGGGACGGGCCGAGTTCTACGTCTATCCGCAGGTCAATCCGGAGGGCCGCTACGGCTACAACCTGCCGGGCAATCCCCACGGGATCGAGCGCGACGCGCCCAGCAACCTGGGAGTCGGTGAATTCGACGAGGACCTCAACCGGATCTGGGACGACCCGACCGGCTGGCCGCAGATCGTCGCGATCCAAGCGGTCATGAAAGCGGACACCGGTTCCTCGGCCGACTACTATTTCGATTTCCACGCCCGCAGTTTCACGCGGCAGGAGCTGGCCAGCAGGAATCCGCCCGAGGGACCCAAGCAGGTGTGGGTGCCGCAAGCCCTGCTGAACAGCGCCTTCATTCAAGCACTCAAGGCCCGGGACCCTGAAATCGAAATCTACGAGTCCGCCACCGGCACCGGCTACATGTCGTCCCGGGAATGGGCCATGAGCGCGCAGGGCCTGAATGCCAACGAAGGCTATACGCCCGAGTGCGCGCGCGACGAGCCGCCGGCCTTTTATCAGGACCTTGGCGCCACCTACGCGCTGGCCCTTTATGATCTTCTTCAGCCCGCACCACCGCCTCCGCAGCCGGTACCTAATCAGGAGGGGGCCTCGCTCCTGATTGACTTCAACGACGCCAATGTGCCGGGTGGTGAATGGACGACCATCGAGGCACTGGCGACCGACCTGCCGCTGTCCTTCCCCGGAGGCGGCATGACAGGATCGTTTACTGCCCGGGCCGACGGGGACTGGGACAATACGTCAGCAACCACCGGTCAGGCTTCCGCACAGCTCGCGGTTCCCGCGTTGGCCACCGGTGCGACGGATTATTTTTATATCGCCGGCGAAGACCTGCAGGGAACGGTCACCTTCTCCGGTCTGTCGCCCTCGCTGTCCTACGCCGTCGAGGTGGTGGCCTCGCGCTCATCGGCAGGTACAATTCCCAAGACCGGCACCTACACCGTCAACGGCCTCCCCGCCGATTCGGACGGCAACGCTGACGACGATGACGGTGTGGACTTCGATGTATTTGTTGATGGATACACTGACGGCGATGTCCTTCGATGGAACGCCGTCCGGCCCGATGGCAGCGGCCAAATCACCTTTCGGGCCGTATCCGATGCCGGGGCAGGAACCAGCGGGTCGAACGCCTACATCAACGCCATGTGCCTGACGGAGGTCCTTGTGTACACTCAATGGCTGGAGGCTTTCCCGCAACTCACCGGTGCCGATCGCGAGGGAACCGCCGATCCCGACGGCGACGGGGCCGTTAACCAGACGGAAATGCTCGTCGGCACGGATCCCCTCGACCCTTTGTCCCGACACCGTCTGCTGCTTGAATCCGGAACGACTTTAAAGACCCCGACTCAAACGGGCAGGTGGTACTCCATGGAGAAAACCGCGGATTTTTCCGATCCTGACAGTTGGACCGAGCTGGGCAGATGGGGTCCGGGAGATGGGACAACACTAACCTTTCCTGTAGTTTTCACTCCCGGGTTCTACCGCTGCGGCATCTATCTTGTGCCATGAAGCCAAGGTCAATCATCAGACTGGAGGCAAGTTCGCCATATCGATCATGGAATTCCTATCAGCCTCCCGGAAATGCGATTGGCCGGAAATCCCTTTGGAATGAGGCAAATCGAGCTCACCGCGTTGGGGGCTTAACTTAACTCAGGTTTGTATTTTGATCCCATTCGAGCAGCCATTCGACTCGCTTCGCTCGCTCATGGCAGGCCAAGTCAGAGTTTGGTTAACGGACAGGCCCGACCTCCCCAAGCGTCGGGCTTTTTCGTGTCCCGCCACTAACCAAGCCTCACGGGCGATCCTGCCCCTCGGGTGACGCCTCTCTCAGTTTTGAGCCGGGATTCCGGGTCTGCATTCCAATCGCCTGGGTGTTTGGATTGATGGTCCGGAAATTTACCGCGAATGAGGGATGTCGCTTCGCTCGGTACTCTGATTCTCTGATTTACAGAGAAATTGGCTTAACAGTCGTTTGGTTCGGGGGTGGCGCGGATTTGCGGACGGGGGTCGAATAAAACTCCCCAAAATGTGTCGGTTTGCAATTCCTAGATGAAAACTTATAGCCTTCCCCTTACTGGATGTCAGAACCCCAGATCCGTTTCCTTGGCCAGACGATGACCTCCAGGTATTTCTCCTGGAGCTCGCCCGTGGTCATGTCGCCAAGGGCGTCGATTTTCAGTTTTGCCTGTGGGCTCATGCGTTCTCCTTTCGTTGGTTCGTGGTTAACTAACGGGATGCATGGACGCTTTGATTCCGGTTTATATCCAGTTCATTGTGAGCAGGTTGCGGATTATGCTGCGCGACTTTGAGCGGGCGGGATCTGCGCTGGCAGCCTGCGCAGGGCAGAGCCTCATAAAAGAAGGTTGACTGGTTGCGTATTGGTGCCAAACTGAAACCATGAACATAACGCTGAAAGAGTTGCCGGATACCTTGCACCTGAAATTGAAGGAGCGCGCTGAGGCGCATGGCCGCAGTCTGAACAAGGAAGTGATCGCTATGTTGGAGTCCATGGTGCTTCCTGTTCGCAGGAACCCGGAGGAACTGCTTCGCCGGATCGGCCACCATCGAGCCAGCTTACCCCATCTGGTGCGAGAGGATGAACTTTCGGGGATCATCAACGAGGGCCGCCGGTGATCGTTGTCGATGCCAACGTCATCACCTATCTGGTGCTGAAAGGGGATTTCTCCGGTGAGTGTGAAGCCCTTTTTCTCAGCGATTGCGAGTGGGCGGCACCACGGCTTTGGCGTGACGAATTGTGCAATGTTCTGGCCACCTATGAGCGCCGGGGACTGCTGAGCCGCACGGATGCTCTGCGGGCTTTCAGCAACGCCCAGGAGGTTATTGCCGGCAACCAGTTCGATATGCGCCCGGAGCGGATCTTAGGCGTTGCCAGCCGCACTCAATGCAGTGGCTACGATGCCCAGTATATCGCCTTGGCTGAAGACCTCGGCATCCACCTGTTCACCTTCGACAGAAAAATCCTGTCGTCGGTCCCGGAAATAGCCCGAAGACCAGGCTAAGGACGACAACTTGCGATCGCTCCTGAGGGGTGAAAACCTGCCGCGATCCCAAGGATGACAAATTCCTTGAAGTTGCCTTCAATGGCCGCCGGGCCGATGCCCTCATTTCAGGCGACTCTGATTTGTCCTTAC
>JBNGDP010000129.1:0-10351 GCA_049975345.1 Oceanipulchritudo sp.
TGCAGAACGTGCGCCACATCACGGTCGAGGACTGCCTGTTCCGGCGCAACAAGATTGACGGTTTCAGCAACGGCAGCTTCGGCGACGCGCGCTGGACCCTTCGCAACTGCGTGTTCCATGACAACGGCGTGAGCGGCTTCACCGGCGGCGGCAACCATCTGCTGGCGGAGAACCTCGACATTCACGGCAACGGCCGACTGGCCTACCTTTCCAACTACACCGGCTGGGCCAACGAGGGCATGAAGGTCGCCCTGATGCGGAATTCCTCCCTGCGCAACTGGCGGGTCTGGGACAACTGGGGCGTCGGCATCTGGCTCGACACCGGGATCCACAAGACCGAGGTCGCGGAGATGCTGGTCTGGAACAACCGCAGTTCCGGCATCTTCATCGAGAACAACAACCCGCACAACATCCCCGGGCTCGGGCTGACGCCGACCGTCATCCTGCGCGATTCCGTGTTCTTCAACAACAGCGCGCAGGGAACCAGCCTGCTGGGACGGGGTGTCGCCCTTGCCGAAAGCGAGAATGTCATCATCGACAACCTCGTGGTGGTCGACAACGACACCCAGATCGCGGTCGCCAACAACGTGCGCGGGGAGAACTTCAACACGGTCATCGCCAACTCCCTGGTCGGCGCGGCGCTGCCCAGGCTGAACGGGCTGTTCCTGCCACGCAACGGCCTCGGCGACTGGCAGGACCTGTTCGACACGCTCGACGCGCACACCAACGACAATGTCTACGTGATGGACCTTGCCGCCGCCTTCACCGGGCGCAACGGCGAGCCCATTTCCTTCAGCGACTGGCAGCAGGCGCAGTTCAACAATCCCTTCAACACCAGCGCGGACAAGGCGGTCGACTCGCGTTCGCTCTTTGTCCAGGCACCCTATGATGGACGGCCGATGGTGAATGTGTTCCCCCTTGCCGACGCGGTGATGGAGGGCGACGCCGATGCGCCGGTGTTTCTGGTCACGCGCCTCGGCCCGGACATTTCGGCCCCGCAGGTGTTGGATCTCCAGTTCACCGCTGGTCCCGGATATTTCGACCCGGCCGATGCAGGGCAGGTCGACGCTTCGTTTCCCGCCTCAGTGACCATCCCCGCCGGCGAGCTGTCGGTGCAGATGGCCCTGTCACCGTCGGCGGACGGCACCGTCGAGGGCCGCCAGCTGCTTGAAGCCACTATCGCCCCCTCCGGGACCGCTTACACCAGTCAAGCGACCGCCCGGGTCGTCGTGCTGGACGCCGACGTTCCGGCCGGCGCGAATGAAGTTTACCTCGAGCCGGTCGCGACGCTGCGCGAGGGTGGGGAACCCGTCACCGTGACGGCTGTCCGCCTCGGCGAGCTCGGAGAGCCGCTCAACATCGGCCTTGGCTACGCGGGCACGGCGGTTGCCGGCACGGATTACGAGGCCCCGCCCGCCTCGCTTACCTTCCCGGCCGGCGCGGAGAGTGCCAGTTTCACCCTTGTTGCGATTGACGACGCCCAGGCGCAGCCGACCCGTTCGCTGGTCGTCCGGATTGCCCCGGATGTCGGCCAGAGCTACATTCCGGTGCCTCCGGCCGAAGTCCCAGTCCGGCTCGAGGACAACGACACCGCGGTCCTTGAGCCGCTTGCCCGGGTGGCGGCCGCCGGCGAGTCCGGCATCGTCGTCCCGCTCCAACTCACCAACCCGACTGGCGCAGCCGCGACCTTCTCGCTGCGCTGGCCCGACGGCGAATGGCTGGTGGTGGATTCACATCAGGACGATGGGGTCGCCTACGCGTGGGTTGACAACAGCCGGCCGGCCAACCGCGTCAGCTTCAACTGGAATGCCCTCAATGATGACGGCTACACCATCCCGCTCGCCCTCGGGTTTGAGGTCAACTACTACGACCAGTCATTCGACTCGGTGTCCGTCAACTCGAACGGCTTTTTCACCTTCGGGCCGCTGGAGAACTTCACCCGCCGCTACAGCATCGTCCTCGAGCTCCCCAACAGCTCGCTGAACACGGCCGCCAACATGGTCGCCCCGTTCTGGGACGACTTCTCCCACGCCACCGGCGGGGCCTACCTCAGCAAGGATGCCCGGCAGGCCGTCCTCACATGGGACGGGGTCACCCGCTCCGGCGGGCGCAGCATGACCTTCCAGACGATCGTCAATCGCAGCGGTGTGCTGAAATTCCAATACAGGGACGTGAACGTGTTTCCGACCCCGTCGGCCGGCATCCAGAACGGCGACCGCACCAAGGGGCTTTCGCTCGCCTTTGGAGAGGCCTACGCCGAACCGGGCCTCGCGGTCGCCCTTGTGCCCAACCACGCGTGGATCGGGCTGCCGGCTTTCCCGCTGACCCTCGCGGCCGGCGAGTCGCGCACCGTAAACATGCGCCTCAGCGCGGCCGGGCTGGAGCCCGCCCGCTACATCCAGCAGCTGGAGATTGTCCCCGATTCCCCGGATTTGTCCACCCAGCGGCTGCCGGTCGAAATCGGAGTCAGTGGTGACTGGATCGTTCCGGGAGCCGGCTGGATGTATCTCGACTGGCTGGGCTGGATTTACAGCTATCCGGAGGGCTGGTTGTATCACTTGTCCCATGGGTACCTCTACGGCATCCCGGGCAGCGCGGACGCCATATACCTTTATGATCCGGCGCAGGGCTGGCTCTGGACCTCCCGTTCGGTCTATCCCTTTGTTTACGATTACGCCGCAGGCATCTGGCGCACCTATCCCTGAAAGCTCCGCAGCGGCGAAGGGTTCAACGGTAAACCCGAATAAGCGTTTGCTGGACGAGGCGGATCCGTCTGACTCGGGATCATGGGAAAACTCCACTCAATAAAGCTGGCGGACGGCGCCGAATCGGTGCAGTCCGTTCTCGACAACCTGCAGCCCGGTGACCGGGTCGTCTTCGCTCCCGGGGTGTACCGGATGGCGCTGCGGGTCACCGCGAAGGGGACGCGCGAGGCCCCCATTGTCATCGAGGCGGAACAACACGGAACGGTCATCATCACGGGCGCCGACGAGGTCGCGGACTGGAAACAGGATGGCGCGGACTGGGTGAGCGACATCGATTTGTCGCACCTTGAGCCGTCGCGCAAGCACGGCCTGCTGGCCGGGCGGCGCGAGCAGGTGTTTGTCGACGGCCAGCCGCTGCGCCAGGTCCTGCACCGCGACCAGTTGGCCGGCGGGCGGTTTTTTTACGACGAGTCGGCGAAGCGCCTGTACATCCGTCCGCAGGTGTTTGCGGGGGAAGTGCGTGGCGGCGAACTCGAAGTGGAGAAGGGCAGTATCCAGGGCGGGGGAACCGCCACCATCGACCGCACGGATCCGCTCCACAGCTGGCCGTTCCTGATCAGGGAATTCGATCCGGCGGAGCATCTGGTTGAGGTGACGACGCGCGCGCGGGTTTTTGATCTTGTCTGCGAGCGGGCCCGGCCGTTTGCTGGCGCGGAGTACATTGTGCTGCGCGGACTGCATTTTCGCGCCTCCGGCGACGCGCCGCAGCAGCCGATGGTCAGCATTGGCGGCACCGGCCATCTGGTCGAGGATTGCCGTTTCGAGCACGGGGCCGCCCGCGGGTTCGACCTGCGGGCAAACGGGGCGACCGTCCGTCGCTGCGTCGCCCGCCTGAACGGCCAGATGGGATTTTCCGGTTACGGCGACGACAACCTGGTCGAGGACTGCCTGCTGCAGCACAACAACACCAAGCACAGCGGCTTCGTCTGCTTCGAGCAGGGCGGCTGCAAGATCGTCAAGACCAACCGCTTCACCATGCGCCGCGTGCGCGCCATCGGCAACGACGGGCCGGGGATCTGGTACGACATCGACAACGCCGAGGCGCTCATCGAGCAGTGCTGGTGCGAGGGGAACACGGGACCCGGCATCATGTACGAGATCTCATGGACCGCCGTCATCCGCAACAACGTGTGCTGGAAAAACGGCTACCAGCCGCACAAGGATGTCACCTGGGACAGCCGGGAGAACTCCGTCGGCGTGGAGGATCCCATTTACGGACAGGGGATCCTGATCCAGATGTCGCGCGACTGCGAGGTCTACAACAACACCTGCGTCGGCAACCGGCGCGTCGGCATCGAGATCCGCCACCATCCCTACCAGCAGGCCGGCAATCCTTCCCACTCAACCGAACGTTACAAACTGGTGCGCAACTCCGTCTTCAACAACCTGCTCGCCGACAATGGCTGGTGCAATTTCGACGAGACCATCCCGCCGCTGAACCCGAGGAAGAACGACGAGGTAGCGGATAACCACTACGATTACAACCTGTACCATAACAGTTCCTCGCTGCTGCAGCACGGCGGCGACCTGCTGGCCTACGCCCGCTGGGGCAAGACCCTCGGCTACGGCGTGATGTCGCTCGAGGAATGGCGCGCCTCGCGCGATCAGGACGCCCATTCCATCCAGTGGGACCCCGGCTTCACCGCACCCGACCAGGGCGATTTCACACTCGAGCCGTGGTCGCCCGCCAAGGGCAGGGGACGCCCCGTCGACGGGCTGGAGACGGACTACGCCGGCAACCCGCGCGCCGCAAACCCCACCATCGGCGCGTTCGAGTAACGTCCGCCTTCGAGTAGCGCGTTTACGCGCGAAGACCCGGGCCCGCCCTGAGTAAGCCGAAGGGGCCCGGCGTTTGCGACGGTCTTCGCGCGTGAACGCGCGACTCGAAGGTAAACGCGCGACTCGAAGGAGGGCGCGGTGCTCGAACGCGAACGCGCGACTCGAAGGTGGGCGCGCTACCCGAAAAAAGGCGCGGCCCTTGCGGACCGCGCCCTCGTTTTCTATTAACCCTACTCTACCTTGAAAGGATTATTTGGGGATGTAGACCCAGCCGGAGTCCACCGCCGTGTAGACATACTTGGAAAGGTCAAGGGACCAGACCCATGGGTCGTGCGTAACATTGACCATGCCCATCCAGCTTCCGGTATCGACCCAGCCCTCAGGGCTGACCTCGTAACCGTACCAGGTTTCACCACCGCCGCCAAGCAGCGCGACCGCTGTGCCCTTGTAGCCGACATTGCCGCCCTCGTTGGTGATGATCAGGTAGTCGCCGGCCGCCGTGGCGGTTGCGGTGATGATTGAGGAGCAGAACTTGCGGTGGTCACCGAAGAAGCCTTCGGCCCCGCCGCTCGGGATGGTCGCCGTCTGCGTGGCAACTTCCGTCCCGTCGGCATTGTACTGGGTCACGGTCAGGACATGGCCGGCGAGGACGGTGTGCCCGCCATCGGCGTAGTTCCAGCCGTCGTTGAACCAGTGGTAGACGGTCACTTCATCGCTCGTGGCGAGGTCGACGCGCGTGCTCAGGGTAGTGACTTCATCAGCACTCCAGCCGCCCCATGTCACGCCGTAGAAATCCGTGCCGAAGGGCAGCGGCGTGCCGTCGTCCCATTCGAAGACAACATGCCACTTGTCCGGATCGGTTCCGTTATTGGCGCCGCCGAAGGTGTCGACCGTGGAGGAGGTGATGTACTGGCCGCCGTCCTTCTGGGCGGTGATGCCGGCCGAGCCGGAATTGTTCGGGATCAGGTAGTCGACGAACGGATCGGCCGAGACGTTGAGCACCTCGGCGGCCTCGATGCCGTCGTCCACCTGCTGGTAACCGGCGGGCAGCGGCTGCCCGTCGAGCATTTCCTGCACCTCAAGGGTGAGTCCCTGAAGCGATGCGGCGGCCAACAGGGCCCCCGCCAAGGTGATTTGGGTATGGTTCATTGTTTCCTTTGTTTTGGTTATTGTTCCGGTTTGCTATGGGATTTCTGCCCGCGCAGCCCCCTGATGGAACGGCGCGCAGGGTGTACAGTAAACTCGGTAATCAATTTATCCATTACCTGAATGGAGACGAATGGTTCTTTGCTAAATCGTTGAATACCTGTTGGAGCTGCCGAATATAATCGCACTGCTCCTGCAATTGCCTGCCGATTGCGGTTGCAGTGGCGTTCATTTTCCCTGGATGGTCCCGGACGCCGGAGCCGGTCGCCAGCGGATGGAGAGGTTGCGGAATCCGCCCGCCCCCGATTGCGTAGCGATCGGAGACAACGCCGCCAACGCCGCCGGCCGATCGCCGAGTTATCGGAGAAAACGCCGCCGGCCGATCGCGGAGCGATCGGAGACAATAGCCCCAGGTCGAGGCGCGCAGCGCCGATGACCTGGGGTTTCCGGCGATAAGGCGCCCCGACCCCGGCAGGGGTCGCAGACCGCCACCCGCGCGCCAATAGTCAAATTCAGGTAATCGCGGTTCTTTCCAACTGGCGCGCCTGCCCGATCATGGATTGCATGTCATCCACCTACCTTGACCTGAACTACCATTTGGTATTCTCGACCAAACACCGTGAGCGCTGGATCCTTACGGAATGGCGTCCGCGTCTGCACGCTTACCTCGGCGGCATCATCCGCGGCCTCAACGGCGTGCCCCTGTCCATCAACGGCGTGGAGGACCATGTCCACCTGTTGATTGGACTGCGTTCGACCCATTGCCTTGCCGACTTCATGCGCGAGTTGAAAAAGGCCTCATCGGGTTGGGTGCGGGATGAGACGGGTCTGTCGTTTTTCGCTTGGCAGAAGGGATACGCGGCCTTCACCGTCAGTTGCGGATTCAAAGGGACTGTCCGGAAATATATCCTCAACCAAGAGAGGCATCACAGAGCGGTTGGGTTTGAGGAGGAGTTGATCACCCTGCTAAGGGAGGCGGAGATTGAATACGACCCGCGCTATCTGGATTGAGGTCTGCGACCCCTGGGGAGACCCGGGGTCCTGGGGAGACCCGGGGTCGGACCTCCGCATGTGATTCAAATTCAATTACTTAATATTGAATTACGCCTGAAAAGCAGGCTTAAAAGCTTGTTTCAGGCCATAAAATCCAGCCCTTATTGCCCGGAATCCTCTGGGTGTCGGGTGCGCTGCCGTGGAATGGTTTAGGAAATTGCGGCGGACAGGTCAGATGCAACCGGCGGGGATTTGGATGATGTGCCCGGAGAGGAGACGGACCTCGTTGGCGTTGTTGATGAGGATGCCGTAGGGAGCGTTTTCCTGTTGGATAAAGGCGTGCGGCGCGCGAAAGCATTGCGCCGATGCGGATGCCGATGCGGGGTGGCGAATGCATGGTGTCTTCAAGGGCTGAAGCCAGTTGACGCAGGGCGGGACGGCTGCGCAGGGTGGTGGGTAATGGCTGAGATTGCCGAGCCGATCATGACTTTCTGAACGCGGCAACGAAGCCCCTTGATCACCCCTGAACTGTATGAAGACATCCACCTTAACCCTGCCCTCCGCGCTTCAGATTGTCACGGAAGCCGGAACCATCGAGGCCAGCCTTTGTGCCGACGGCACGGCTGGGATTGGCGACATCGCCGTTGCGTTCGCGTGTGACAGCGGACGCCTCCGTCTCACGGCCAAGACCTCCCGGGTCAAGCGGCTCATCCTCCGCTGGCCCGTGCACCAACGTGAGGACATTAACCGCAGCCTTTACCTCGCCGATCACTGGGAGCGCAGCTACGGCGACCTTGAATGGCGTGCTCTTCGCGCCGACCGCGTCATGCCGTGGTATTTCCTCCAACACGCTCCCGACGGACGCACCCACGGCTACGGGGTCAAGGTCCGCCCGGCAGCCCTGTGCTTCTGGCGTATGACCCGCGAGGAGTTGATCCTCGGCTGCGATGTGCGTTGCGGGGGCACTGGTGTGGACTTGCGCGGCCGCACCCTCGAGGTTTGCACGGTTGTCCTGCGCGAGGGCTGCGAGGGCGAGTCGCCTTTCGCTGCTGCGGTCGCCTTCACCCGCCTGCTGTGCGACGACCCGCTCCGCCTCGACCATGTCGCCTACGGCGGCAACGACTGGTATTACCTGTATGGTGCCAACTCCGCCGAGACCGCGCTGCGCGATGCAGCGACCATCTCGCGGCTCTCGCCTAACACCGCAAACCGCCCCTACAGCGTCATCGATGCGGGCTGGAGCATCAGCGAGGGCGGCTGCCCTGGCGGTCCATGGACGCCCAACGCCAAATTTCCCGGCTTCGACCAGCTCCCGGCGCGCCTGCGCGACCTCGGCACCCGCCCCGGCATCTGGGTGCGCCCCACCGCCACCAGCCTCGACTCGCTGCCCGGACTGGAGCGCACCAAGATCGGCGGCGATGACCGCATCCGGCTCATTGACATCAGCACCGACGAGGTTCAGTCCGACATGACCCGCACCCTCCACCACCTCGTCCAAGAACTCGGCTTCGAGCTCGTGAAACACGACTTCTCCGGCTGGGACGTCTTCGGCAAGCCCGGCTACCACTTCCACGACCGCATCACCAGCGACGGCTGGGCCTTTGCCGACACCACCCGCACCACCGCCGAGATCCTCATCGCCCATTACCGCAACATCCACGCCAGCTCCGGCCGCGCCGCAGTCCTCGCCTGCAACTGCCCCGGCCACCTCACCGCCGGCCTCTGCCACATCAACCGCACCGGTGGCGACACCAGCGGCCTCAATTGGGAGCGCACCCGCATCCAAGGCGTCAATACGCTTGCCTTCCGCATGCCACAGCACGACGCCTTCTACGCGATCGACGGCGACTGCGTCGGCCTCACCACCAAGATCCCGTGGTCCATGAACCGCGAGTGGCTCATGCTCCTCGCCCACAGCGGCACGCCCCTCTTCGTCTCGCTCCAGCCCGAGGCCGTCGGACCCGAGCAGGAAGCCGCCCTGCGCGAGGCGCTCGACATCGCCAGCCGCCCGCTGCCCATGGCCGAGCCGCTCGACTGGATGACCAACGCGACCCCCAACGACTGGCGCTGCCACGACGGCGAACGCCGCTTTCGCTGGAACGGCTTCCCCGGCGAAGACTTCACCACCGATGTTATCCTTTACCAGTAAACCCCGGATTTTCCCCGTTTGTGACGGCATTCTCAAACTGACCTTTCCGATCATCCCCCCTTTGCAAGCGAGCGTTTTGATGCGATTTGACAAACAACCAACCAGTTGGTATTTTTGGCCTATGAATTTGAATGGAACGATCGGAATTTTTGAGGCAAAGACGCATTTTTCCCAACTCTGTGACCAGGTCAGCAGCACCGGACAGGCCTTGGTGGTGGAACGGAGAGGGAAGGCTCTGGTGATGATATCCCCTGTGCCGTCGAGTTCCCGTCGGGAAGGCGAGGACATCCTTGCGGCATGGGAGCGGTGGACAACTGAGCACCCCGATGCGGAGGAGGACTTTCCGGAGGTTTCGGCGCTGCGGATCAACAAAGGAATTCCTCCGCTCGGGTGACCGGCCATGGAAACGTACCTTCTGGACACATCGGTATTTTCGCAGCCGCTGCGGCGCAAGCCGGTGATGGCGGCCCTGTCGCACTGGCGCGATGTCGGGGACGCGGCCTGCAAGGTTTCGATTGTCACCCTTGCGGAAGTGGAATTCGGGATCGAGTTGGAACAAAGCGAACGGCGCCGGGAGAAATACCGGCAGCTGTTGTTGGACAGACTCGAGTCGGTTCCCTGTGGCCCGGAGGTTTGGCAACGATTTGCCCGCGTCAAAGCGCGCCAACAACAGCTTGGTCGCATGGTGGCGGATCTCGACCTGCTGATTGCCGCCACCGCATTGGTGCATGACTGGACGGTCGCCACCCTGAACCATGCGGATTTTTCAAAAATCGAATCCCTGAAATGGCAGGACTGGAGCGTATAGTTCCGCCAACCTCTGCAAATACCGGGACGGTGCGGCCGCGCGCAGTGAAAACCCCATATCTTCCTCGACCTCGACTTCTTCCGGCGCGCAGCGCTTGAGGCAGGACAGGGCAGGGGCGCAAAATGATTTCGGTGGCAGAATGATTCTGACCTAACAGCGCGCGGGATGGGGCCTTTGCTTTCTTGCCCCGGCAACGCGTCACGCCTCAAGGCTCTCCGGCAGCAAACGCAGCCCGAGGCGCTTCGCCAAACCGCGCTGCCGCCGATCAAACGATGCGAAATCCTTCAAATCCAGATGGCTCGCACAGGCCAAATGCAGGATGTCCAAGGTCCGGTTCCCGGTACGCGTGGTGTACAACGAAGACAAGGATTCACACACGGCGAAAATCTCGAAGGCGAATGCTGCCGGTCGCTGATTCGGGGTGGCGAATGTATGGCGGTTTGCGCTGGATGATGGCCGTTGCCGGAGGGTGGGGCGCGTGCTCCCTTTCCTGACGCCCAGCCCATCATCTCTGGGGCACATACCGTGCAGAATAAAATCATCTCCGATCACAATAGACAAAAAATTAAAATCGTGATACATCGTCCATTATGCTGGATAAAATAAAATCGCGACCTGTTTACGAGGACCGGCTTTTACCGTGGTTTGGGCGGCCTTTGATCAAGGTTCTGACTGGGCTGAGGAGGTCGGGCAAAAGTTCGCTGTTGTTGC
>JBNGDP010000130.1:0-10341 GCA_049975345.1 Oceanipulchritudo sp.
CTAATGGGGAAGAAATAGTAACTGGCAATATATTCATTCCCCCATCCCCATCGCTATTGCTATCGGTATCAGTAGCGATAGCGATGCCGATAGCGGGGGGGATTGGAATACCCATCCGTTATTCCTCCACCAGGGCGGGGACCGGGGTTTCCTCCTCGCGGGCGAATCGCACCTCGCCATCCTCCCCGAACACGATGAAGGATTCCTTCTCAAGGATGTGCAGGATCTGGTTTGTCTCCGAATCGGAGATCCCGCCGGAGGAATGAAAGAGCGCCTTGACGGAGCGGAACAGCTCGTCCCGGTTGGCGGGTTGGATCTTGAGGAGGCAGCTGCGCACATAGGCCAGCTTCCGTTTCAGGGCAATGGCCGGGGCCTCGGATCGCACGGGCGGTTCGGTCCTGCCGTCGGAACCGGTGAACTGCTGCAGCGCGTCAAACTGGGAAGCGGTCATTTCGACAATGACCATCCCGGCGGATGTGGTACCGATCTTGTTCATCCGCCCGAGTCTTGCCATGGGCACGGGCGGTTGAGAAGCGGTTCGCCGCTTGTGCGCGAATTCTTATGATTCTTTTACCGGTGGCGGCTTAGAAATGGTGCGTCCAGCGCAGGTTGAGCCGCCAGCCCTCCGGCCGCATCTTCGCCGATGATTCGAAGTACAGGTTGGCGAAGATGTGGTCCTCCTGCGAGAAGCTGTAGAGCATCCCCGGGCCGATGGCGAAGACCTTCTCGTCTCGGTCCGGCTGGTCGACGCCGTCAATTTCCGTGTCCGAAATCTGCTCGAAGAAGTATCCGTTCAGGCCGAGGCGGAACTGCCGGGGCACCACGTCATAGGAAATCGCGAAATTCCCGTGCAGGGCCCGGCCGGCGCGGTAGCTGTCGGCTGCGCCGTACTGGAACTGGGGATCGTCGTTTTTCTGGTTGAAGAGCAGGTGCAGGCGCACGCTGGCCGACCAGCGCGGGCCCATGAAAAGGGTCCCGGACCAGTAGGGGTTGAAGGAGAAGAAATTGCTTCCCGGATTGATCGACCGGTCCTCCTTGTAATCCCCGGTCGGAAAGATCATCTGCAGCTCAACCCGGTGCATGAAGACCGGGCCGTTCTCGCCCATGACCGGGCCCCACTGGATGTACGGGCCGACCAGCAGGTCCCCGAAACCGCTGTTGGTGTTGAGCGGTCCGGCGTCATCCAGGTCCAGTTCCACGTACGGCAGGATGAAATCCACCCCCCACTGCCCCCCAAGAAGGGCCTTGTCGGATTGGTAGATGACCTGGGACAGGGAGATGATCGCCTCGAGCTCGGCATCCGGCAGGCCCGCATCGACCAATTCATCGGCCGACCAGTATTGGACATACTGCTGGAAGTACCAGCCCGGTCCCGCCGGCGGGCCGCCGTCAAGGAAAGTCGTGAAGCCGAGGTTCACCGCCGGCTGCTCGTAGGCATGGGCCAGGGGCGCGGTGAGAACGCCCGCAAGGGCAAGGATCGCATACAGTTTCTTTTTCATTCTGTTTTCCGTTTTGGGGAGTTTGTCCGTTAAAGCGGGGATTTTCCTAGGGAACCCGGCCCGGCATGGCGAGAATATTTTCGACTGCCGGTGAACTCCACATTTACCGGAGGAATCAATTGTATGGTTCTTCGCGGAATGTTAAGGAAGGGGAATGCGGGTTGAGGGGGCAAACGGCCGTTCGACAAGCTCCCTCCCACGCTCTGCGAGCTTCGTAGGGCACAGGCCGGGCAGGCCCCCCTTCGGCAAGCTTGCTCAGGACGAGCCGGAAGCATGCCGGCAGGCATGCCTGCCGAAGCTGCATCCAACTTTCCACAATATTCCACGATGGCCCAATTTTATTAACTTTGTTGTAGAATAAACCTCCAAGTCCGTTAACACTTCTTCAGCTGTATGGCCGAAGTGGATGACTGGCAGCAGTGCGAGGTGAGTCTGGACAACAAGACCCTGATCCGGCGACTGCTGGCCTTCGCATGGAAATTCCGCAAACGCTGCCTCCAGGTCCTCCTCTTCCAGTTGGTCCTCCTCGCCATGGGCCTGGGCGGTCTCGGCCTGACCGGGGTCGGGATTGATTACCTGCGCTTTACCCTTGCCCACGACATCGCGCAACCGGGCATCCTCGGGCACCCGCTGCCGGACGCGCCCGCCCGCGCCCTCCCTGTCATCCTCTGGCTTGCGGCGGGAATTCTCGTGCTCGCGGCCCTGCGCGCCGTCCTCAATTACCTCTACAGCATGTCCGTGGCCAAGCTGGTCCAGAAGGACATCGTCGTCGGCCTGCGCCAGCAGATCTATTCCAAGCTGCAGCAGCTCAGCTTCCGGTTCTACGACCAGCAGACCAGCGGGTCCATCATCAACCGGGTGACCGGGGACGTGCAATCGGTCCGCCTGTTCATCGACGGGGTCTTCCTGCAGGCCATCATTATGATCCTTTCCCTCGCGGTCTACATCGTCTACATGGTGCAGATCCACTTCTGGCTGACGGTCGCCTCCCTGCTCACAACCCCCTTCATCTGGACCATCTCGACCTATTTCTCGCGCAGGCTGCGCCCGGCCTACGAGGAGAACCGCCGCCTCATGGACAACCTGGTCCTCCACCTCAGCGAAAGCATCCAGGGCATGCAGACGGTCAAGGCCTTTGCCCGTGAGGGCTACATCCGCGACCAGTTCGAATCGATCAACACCCGGGTCAAGGATCAGCGGGAAACGATTTTCCGCCAGATCAGCGTTTTCTCCCCGGCCATCACTTTCCTGACCCAGCTGAACCTTTTCATTCTGCTGCTCTTTGGTGGCTGGTTGGTGATCGAGGGGGAGATCCCCCTGGGAAGCGGCCTGGTGGTCTTCGCCGGGCTGCTCCAGCAGTTCTCCGGGCAGGTCTCCAACCTTTCCGGGCTGCTGGACAGCATCCAGCAGTCGCTGGCGGGGGCGCGGCGTGTCTTCGCGATCATCGACGCCCCGGTGGAAATCCAGCCCCCGGAAAAGCCGAAGCCCCTCGGCCGGGCCCGGGGAGCGGTGCTCTTCGAGAATGTCTCCTTCCAGTTTTCCAAGGGCCTTCCGGCCCTGACGGAAATCGATTTGACCGTCGAACCGGGCGAGAAGATCGCCGTTGTCGGTGCCACCGGTTCCGGCAAAAGCGCGCTCATGAGCCTGATTCCGCGCTTCTACGACCCCAGTTCCGGCGTCGTGCGGGTCGACGGGATCGATGTGCGGGAGCTGCACCCCTCCGAATTGCGGCGCAATATCGGGGTCGTCTTCCAGGAAAACTTCCTCTTCAGCAACACGGTGGCCGCGAACATCGCCTTCGGCCATCCAGACGCCCGAAGGGAGGTCGTCGAGCGGGCCGCCCGCATCGCCCAGGCGGACGACTTTATCCGGGAACTGCCCAGCGGGTATGACACCGTCCTCGAGGAGGCCGGGGGAAACCTTTCCGGCGGCCAGCGGCAGCGGCTGGCCATTGCCAGGGCCCTTCTGCTGGATCCCCCCATCCTGCTGCTCGACGACCCGACCGCGGCCATTGACGCGGAGACCGAGGAGGAAATCCTCGCCGCCATGGAACAGGCCATGCAGGGCCGCACGACCTTCATGGTGGCCCACCGGCTCAGCACCCTTCGCCGGGCCGACCGGGTCATCGTCCTCGAGAGGGGCCGCCTGGTGCAGCAGGGAACCCATGAGGAGCTGGTGCGCGTCGCCGGTCCCTACCGGGAAGCCGCCAGCCTGCAGATGCTCGACCCGGTGGAATGGCGGCGCTCCATCCGGCCCGCCCCCGGAAAGGAGGGTTCCCGATGAAACCCGGCAAGGACGCCAAATCCGCCCGGATCGAGCAGCCCGACATGTCGCTGGGCCTGTCCCATGCCCGCGACCGCGACCGCGAGGCGGAGCGCCGGGAACTCGACCTCGGGCTGTTCAGGCGGATGTTCTCCTACACGCGCCCCTACCGCCGCAACCGGAATGTTCTGTTCCTCCTTGTATTGCTTCGGGGAATACAAATTCCCACCATCGGATGGGCCATCTCCATGGTCATCAACGGGCCTGTCGCCGAGGGCAACTGGAGGGGCGCCGTGGTCGGGGCCCTGGCCTTTCTCGGGCTCTGCGTGTTCACCCAGCTGACCATGCACTACCGGCAGCTGATCGCCCTGCGCCTCGGCGAATCCGCCGTCTTCGACCTGCGCCGCGACGTGTTCAACCATTTGCTGGCCCAGCCGATGAGCTTCTACCACCGCTTCCGGCTCGGGCGGCTGCTCAGCCGCGTCACCTCGGATATCGAGGTCATCCGCGCCGGCATCCAGAACGTCCTCTTCGTCTCCATGGTCCAGGGGGCGCAGATGCTCGGGGCGGCCGTGTTCATGGCATGGTACAACTGGCGGCTCTTCCTCGCCATCCTGTTCATGAGCCCGCTCATGTACATGGTCCACACCACCTTCCGCAAGCGCATCTCCGAGGCGGCGCGGGCGGTCCAGGCCAGCTTCAGCCGCGTCACCTCCAGCCTCGCCGAATCCGTCAAGGGCATCCGCGTGACGCAGGGCTTTGTCCGAGAGGATATCAATGCCGGGATCTTCACCCGCCTGGTGCAGGACCACTCCCGGTACAACCTCAACGTCACCCGCAACACCTCCATCTACCTGCCCCTGCTTGAGCTGAACGGACAGCTTTTCCTGGGCGTCACCCTGGCGCTTGCCGGCTGGGGCGCCCTGCAGGCCGGTTGGGACACTTCCGTCGGGGACCTGGTGGCCTTTTTCTTCCTCTCCAATATCTTTTTCAGCCCGATCATGGCCCTCGGCAACCAGTTCCAGAGCGCGCTCGCCTCCATGGCCGGGGCGGAACGGGTCTTCCGCCTGCTGGACACGCCGCCGGACTGGCGGGACGCCCCCGACGCCGTCGAAGCACCCCCTCTCCGCGGGGAAGTGCGCTTCGATAAGGTGGACTTCTCCTATGACGGGAAGAACCAGGTCCTGCGGGAGATCGACTTCACCGCCCGGCCCGGCCAGAGCGTCGCCCTCGTCGGGCACACCGGCAGTGGCAAAACCACGATCATCCAGCTGCTTTCCAAATTCTACCAGCCCACCGGCGGCCGCATCCTTCTCGACGGGATGGACCTCGCCACGCTGACCGGTTCCTCCGTCCATGAACAGATGGGCATGGTCCTGCAGCAGAATTTCCTCTTCGCCGGCACGCTTCTGGAAAATATCCGCCTCGGCAAGCCGGAGGCCGGCGACGAGGAGGTGAGGCGCACCCTCGCCGACCTGGAATGCCTGGACCTCATCGAGGCCATGCCCGAGGGGCTGCAGACCCGGATTTCCGAAAACGGACAGGGACTCTCCCTCGGCCAGCGGCAGATCGTCTGCTTCGCCCGGGCCCTCATCTCCGATCCCCGTATCCTGATCCTCGACGAGGCCACCAGCAGCGTCGACACGATCACCGAGGCACGGCTCCAGAAGGCCCTCGGCAAGCTCCTGACCGGGCGCACCAGCTTCGTCGTGGCCCACCGGCTGAGCACGATCCGCCAGGCGGACCAGATCCTGGTCCTCGACCACGGTCGCATCATCGAACGCGGCAACCACGATTCCCTGATGTCCGCGGAAGGCACCTACGCCCGCCTGTACCAGCAGTTCGCCCGCCGGAGCTAGGCCAGGCCTCTCTACTTCCGCTTCATGACGGCCCGCCATCCCGTCATCGGCGAGGTCATGGTCTTGCGGAAGCGCCGCACCTGTCCCGGGGTTTCCGTGATGTAGAACACGTTCGGGTCAATCCCCTGGGCGCAGCCCATGATCCGGTTGAGGTCCCGCCGGTCGCAGACCACATACAACTCACTCACCGGCCCGCGCCTCCCATGCCCCTGGAACTCGGTCACGCGGAAATCGAGGTCCCGGATGGCCTTGGCCATTTCCGGGCCGTGCCGGGCCGTCAGCAGGCGGAGGATCACATGCCCGATGGCCAGTTTCTTCTCCACCCAGATGCCGACAATGTTGCCGGTCGAGAACCCGAAGGCGTAGAAGACCACCAGGATCGGGGACTCCTGCACCATCCCCACGATCCCCGTGATGACGTACAGCCAGATCGTCACCTCGACAAGGCCGAGAAGAAAGGCCATGGCCATGCGGCCCTGCACGGTGACCAGCGTCCGCAGGGTCCCCAGCGAAACGTCGACCACCCGGGCGAGGAAAATCAGCAGGCCGGTAATCAGGACACTCCATTCCATTGTATGCCAGGTATGACAGTGGCAGGCGGAGGTCAAATCACCAGTGTGCCCATCCCGCGTGCGGGCCGAAGGAATAGTGCCAGCCCCCGAGCCCATTTCCGGTCCAGAACCACGTCCCCCTTCCGAAATCGTATCCGTACAGGCTGTCAAGGCCGGACAGATCGGGTACAAAGTAAAGAAAGCCGTGCCCCCGGTGGTGCCAGACCCAGGGATAGGCCGAATCGTTGATGCAGCCGATGCCCGTTGTCTTGTCCCCCTTCCCGTTGACGGAAGGGATGGATTCCCACGGATTGGTTTGGGACGAGCCTCCGCAAACGACCTCGCGGATCAGCGGAGTATCGACGATTTCAATACTCCCTGCGGAACGCGCGGGCGGGTCCGGCCAGGCCGCGCCGGTGACGTCGTTCGGGCGCAGTTCAATGGAAAAGTCCCCCACCGTCAGGTCCGGATCATACAGGGGAATGGCGGCGGGAACAAGCAGGTCGCAGTCCCCGACCTCCTCAAGGAAGCCCGTGATTTCATTGAAATAGATCCAGTCCTGGTTTTCGTCACGGTAGCTCAGGAAGGGCGTGATCCCGTCTCCGAAGATTGTGGAGGCACTCGCCGAGGATCCCGCCTTTTCGAGAAACGAGGCCGTGGCCACGGGAACAAGGTCCGTACCGATCCGGGCCAGTATGCCGTGCGTCAACCCGCTTCCGGAGGACCCGATGGCATTGAATTCGAAAAAGAGGTCACCGCCCATTTGCCCGAGGTGGTAGACAAAATCGCCCGTCTCGAGGTCGCAGGCGGTCTCCGCAATCTTCGCTCCGGAGGAATTCAACAGAAGGAGAACGGAATCCGTGCTTCCCTCCTCCATCGCCCCTTTCTGGAGGAATCCGTTGACCAGCCAACTGCCGGACTGCCCCCCCGGATCCGGAAGAACCAGCCCGTAGGAAAGCCCGTCGATTCTGGACCCCCACTCAAGGACACCCGAGGGGGAAAGGACGGCGATGCAGAAGGCCGGGGACGGCAGCACCTCGGTCGCGCTGAGAAGGATACGGCCGTCCTCCAGGATGCGGGAGGTCCCGCCGAAATAGGAAAAATCGGCCCCGGCCTGCCAGGTGATCGATCCGTTGGCGGCCAGCTTCAGGATGTGAAGGGTGGAACTCTGCTCGAGAAACCTGGTGGTGTGCGCGTTGACAAGGTAACCTTCCCCTTCCAGGGAGCTGATCGAGGCGCTGTAGGAGACCGTCTGGAAGCCGGGTATCGTCACACCTCCGCCCGCGTCGGGAAGCGTGTAGGTCCGGGCGAACCGTTCGCCCCCGTTCCCGTCAAGTATTTGGATTTTAACGACATGGTCGAGGGTCTGGACGATGGCCATTTCCCCGTTTGCAAGCCTGCTGTAATGGCGGCTTCCGTCGGTGCCTTCCGGCGGCTCATAAACCTCCAGGCTGTGGCTGTAAACCGGCGCAAATCCGGAAGCATCAATGAGTCCGATGATGTCGCGCGGGCCCTGGCCGGTGTCGGCACGGTAGGCCACGGCGATCCGGTCCTCGGTGGCGAAGGAAAAATCCGACGGCCCGTCATCCATCCGGGCGGCGATCCGCTTGCTCCAGACGACATTCCCGCCGGAATCCAACTGGGCAAGCAACGGCAGATCGGCTTCGGAACCAACCTCCGAGACGCGGCCCCAGAGCACCGTCCGCCCGCCTGGTCCGTAATTGTATAGGAAAACAGCCCGCATCGTGTCGCCGATCGGCTCCGGCCATGAGACATCCGTTTCCGCGGGTTGAAACCGCGCATTCCAGCAATGAGCGGTTGTGCAGAGGCCAAGGAGGACGGGGAATACAAGGAGTGAACGGTTCATGAAGCGTTTATAACGTCCGCAATCCCGGGAGTCAAGATAAGGGGTAGCCCCTAGGGCGTTTTCTCAGCCTTGCCATGCACCGGATTGCGGCAATGGATCCGGACCTTTCCGGAATCAAGCTCCAGGGGCTGGCCGCAACCGGGACACAGTCGGGGAACAGCCGGCGGTTCCGAACCCGGCGACCGCTTTTCGCTGACAACCCCAAGCAGTTGCGGAATCACCTCCCCCGCCAGCTCGAGGCGAACGGTGTCCCCGATCCGGTAATCCCCGGCGGTGATAAAGTCCCTGTTGTGAAGGGTGGCCCGGGTAATGGTGCGGCCCTTGAGCAGAACCGGCTCCAACTCCGCAACCGGTGTAAGCAGCCCGGTTTCTCCCACCTGCCAGGTGATCCCCAGCAGGCGGGTGGTGGCGGTTTCCGGGGGGAATTTCCAGGCAAGGGCCCAGTCCGGGCCCGCCGGATCCGAACCGAGCCGGAACCAGTCGTCCACCCGGTTCAATTTGATGACCAGCCCGTCGCAGGCGTAGGGCCACTTGGAGCGCTCCCCGGAAAGATCCTCCAGCCCCGCCAGCAGCTCCCCTATGCCCCGGGCCGCACGCGATTCCCCGATGACGGGAAGGTCCCGGTCCCGGAGCCATTTGCGGAAGGCCTCATAGCTGGCCGGTCGCGAGGGGGCCGGGTGCCAGGCACCCCAGCCAAAGAAGACCACCTCCAGGCCGCGCGAGGCAAGCTCTGCGGGATCGCGCAAACCAAAGCCGCCCACCGTCAAGCTCCGCGGGCTCACAAAGGGCTTGAATCCGCCGGAAACCCGTTCCCGGTTGATCTCCGCGAACTTCTCCAGGGGAACGTAGACCTCGCCGCGCAATTCGACGATTGCCGGGATCATCGGTCCGACCCCGCCGGCCAATTGTTCCGGCAGAAGGCCGGCGGCATGGAAATGAGCCGTTATGTCCTGCCCGGCCCTCCCGTTTCCGCGGGTCAGGACGCGATCCAGCACACCGTCCAGGTAGACCGCGCTGAAGGCCATTCCATCCACCTTGGGTTCAATAATGTAGACCGGTTCGGTTTTTCCGATCCGGGTGGAAAGATCCCGGTGAAAGCGGACAAGGTCTTCGGTTCGGCGGGCTTTATGTAGACCGCTCATGAAAACGATATGGGCCCTTTCCACCGAATCACCGGAACACTCCCTTGGAGTGCGGGGGACACAGGCCGGGTTGCCGGCTGCATCCTCCAATTCCTCAAGCGATTGAACCAGCCGGTCGTAGGCCGCATCGGAGATTTCCGCTTCCCCCTTGCGGTAATACAATTCATCATGCCGGGCGATTTCCCTGCGAAGCGCTTGCAGACGCTCTTCCGGCCACGCATCGGCTCCGGAAAGCAGAATCTGTGGCATCCACAGCAACAGGAGGAATACGTGCAGAGGCATGCCCGGGGGCTTGTTCATTTCACCTCGCATTGCAGTCATGTCCTCCAGGAAACGGCTCCCGGAGGCCGCCGACAAGCTATCCGGCCAGTCAAATTCAGGTATGCCCACCCCTTTTTGGAGCCATTCACCCGGTTTTCCGCCCGTTCCCGGGAATGTTCATGCGGAATCGCATACCATGGTGTTTGTTAGCACCTTCATCAAACGAAACCATAAGGATAAAACAAATGAAAAACAGAATCATCGCACTCTCCTCCATCGCTGTCGCATCCCTCATTGCCGCCCCGGTCATCCATGCCGACGGACATGAGGAAGCGCCCACGATTGTGGAAATCGCTCTCGGTAATGAAAACTTCACGACACTTGTCCAGGCCGTTTCCAAGGCGGGGCTGGTGGACGCGCTCAACGGCAAACGCCAGTTCACCGTTTTCGCCCCCACCAACGACGCCTTCGACGCCGCGGCCGCGGCCGTTCTCGGGGACGGAGCCACCGGCCCTGAATTGGTTGACGCTCTGGACGTCGCCACGCTGACGGACATTCTCCTCTACCACGTGGCTCCCGGCGAGCGCTTCTCTGAAGACGTGGTGGGCGCCGAACGTGTCCGCACCATGAACAAGTCCTTCCTGTTCGTCGACGCGGAATCCCTGTCTCTGCTCGGAATCGGTTCGGAAGCCGGCCTCGTTCTCGACCTGATCGACATCGACGCCAGTAACGGGGTCGTGCACGTCATCGATTTCGTCCTTCTTCCCTTCATGCTGGAAGAATAGGCCCGATTGGATAACTCCTCATACCTGGCAGCCCCGGTTCCCCGGGGCTGCTTTGTTTTTAGGTTCTTCCCGGAAAATTGTGGAACCACGGAGCGCGCCGGCGGGCAAGCAATCG
>JBNGDP010000131.1:0-7701 GCA_049975345.1 Oceanipulchritudo sp.
GGGTACAAGGACCAATAGCAACCCAAAGCCCCAACGGGGCGACACATCCCCCCGCCCTCGCGCATACAACCGATGTCGCCCCGTTGGGGCTTCATTCCATAATTGAACACCTTGCCCAGGGCCGCGTCCCCTCCTTCGCGCTGCGCGCTACGGAGGTTCCTTGCCTGGGCTATCGAATCCGGCCTCGTTGAGGCTGAATGCTGCCAATTTCAAAAACTGGTTTTCTCGCAAATCCTTGCCATCCGTATTTAAATAATGAACACCCAAACCCTTGCCATCTTCGGCTGCGGCGACTTCCTGCGCTGGCAGGCCGATTCCCTGAAAGCCTCAACGCGCGTCCGCGTGGCCGCGCTCTATGACCCGGACGCCGCGCGTTCCGGGGCCTTCGCCGAGCAGCTCGGTGGAACGGTGGCCACCGATCCGGACGCCGTTTTCGCCGATGCGTCAATCGACAGCGTCGCGCTGTTCGTGCCGCCGTGGATCCGCAAGGGGCTGTTCCTCAAGGCGGCTGCGGCGGGCAAGCACGTCATCGCCACCAAGCCGTTTGGCTCGACCCCGGAAGACTGCGCGGAGATGCGCGCCGCGGCGGACAAGGCCGGCATCCGCGCCGGGGTCATCTACGGCCGCAGCGACGACGCCTTCGCGGAGGCGGCCCGCGACCTGTTGGCCGACGGCCGCCTTGGCCGGCTCGCGCTGTACCGGCAGGACTGGATCCACGCGTATCCAAAATGGAATACATGGGCGACCGATCCCGACAAGAACGGCGGACCCTTCATGGACGCGATGATCCACAACCTCAACGCCGCCTGTTACCTGATGGACCGGGAGGTCGGGGAGACCGCCTTCTTCTCCGACCGCCTCGCCCATCCGGAGCTCAAGTGTGCCGACACCGAGGCCATGGTCGTGCGCTTCGCCGGCGGCGGACTTGCCCACCTCTTCATCACATGGGCGGCCGACCTCGCCACTTACAGCACCGCCGGCAACGACCGCGAACACATCGACCTCCTCTACCTTGTCACCGACACGGGCTGGCGCATCACCAAGGAGTGGCGCGACGGCGCCCCCGTCATCCTCGCCTCGCGCGAGGGCAAGCAGGAGGTGATCCCCTGCCCACTGCTTCAACCGACGCTTTACGACGCCTTTGCCGCGCACCTCGAAGGGGCGCCCTTTCCCCGCCGCCTCGCCTCCATGGAGGAGGCCAGCCGCGACATCCGCCTGGTTCGCCGGGCCAACGGGTAATCTCAGCTCAGGGAGCCGGGACAACGACGCGGTGGAAGATCTTGTTGCCGGCGGCCGGGAATGCGGCGGCAAGGGCGCAGAAGGCGGCGGTGCCGTGGGGGTCGCCGGGCTTGAAATGCGAGGGAACGCGATAGCCGGCATCCGACGCAAGCGGGCCTGGGCCCGGGCAGGCATGGAGCACAATTCCGTCCGCGCTGAGGTGGTCCTCCATGAGGACACTTGCGGACTCCATCACCGGCGTCGGGTCAATCCCTGGGATCAGCCCATCCATTTGTCCGGCGCGAATCAGTGCGGCGGCGATGAGGGCGCTGCCGCTGCTTTCCGGGGGGCTGCGGTCAGGGGTTTCGTTCAAGAGGGCATGCCAGATGCCGGAAGGTGGGCGGTGGTTCATGAGCGCCTCGGCTACCTCGTTCAAGATCCCGGCCAGGCGCTGACGGCGGACGGGATGTCCGAGATGATCCAGACATTCCATGAGGCCGCGCAGCAGCCAGCCATGGCCGCGCGACCATGCGCCGGGGGACAGGCGCGCCGGATCATCCGCGATCCAGCCGCGCCCGTTGTGCCAGAGGCCGGTCGCGGGATCCCGCAGGATATCCCGGTGGATCTCGAACTGCCGGCAAGCCGTCTCCTCCAGCTCATCCGGGTCGAGCCGCGCCGGCACCGGCTCGCCTGCACGGATCAGCCACGCCAGCTTGATGAGGCGCGACGCCTCCTCCTGGAAGGAGTCGATGAGGATGGCGAGGCGGCCCTGCAGGTGATTGCCGCACGGATGCAGCCATGCGCCCTCGGGCGAACGCCGCGGTTGGTTGAGGATGGCCGTGGCGGAGGACTCGAAGGCCCGCAGCCATGCCGTGTCGCGAGTTTCCCGATACATCGCGAAGTCGAGGGCGTTGAACGGCCCGGTCGGCCGGGGCCCGTTCAGGCAGGCGCCGACCTCCGCGGCCGCGAGGCCCCGCGCGGGCAGGCGCAGGGCCTCCTCGGCTGCGAGGCAGTGCACGTAGCTCCACTTCCGTGCGGGCGTCGCCCGAAGCCGGTCCAATAGGCGCGCAAGCTTGTTTTCGGCAAGCACGGGCCCGCAAGGTCAGGGATACTCGACGCGATAGAAAGCCGCGCCCACAGCGGGGACCGGAACCGTGAAACTGCCCTCGTTGCCGTCACCGGTCAACTCCTGTCCGGTGGGTGACCAGTTGACCAGATCGCCGCTCGATTGCAGGACGTAGAGCTTGCCGGAGACAGTCTGGAAACGCAGTTCAAGGTTCCCGCCGGAGGGTATCACCGTGACCACGGGTGGAGCGGACGGCCCGACCGGCGGCACCGGCGTGACATCGGCGTAGGTCGCGCCAAAGCGGATCTCATCCAGGTAGCCTTTGTTGGGAGGGCCGCCCGGAAACCAGAGGAAGCGATTGAAGAGAAAGCCTGTATCCGTCGTATTCAAAGACAGCGTCGGGACAAGCGGAGGAGTACCTCCCAGCTCGGCGGGGTTGATATAAATATCCAGCGTGCTGGTCGCGGCGAAGGATAGCTTCCATACGATCAGGTGGGTCTGGCCGGTGGTTGCCGCCACTCCGGTGGAGACGCCCGCGCCGTTCATGATCTTCGCCGTCCAGATTCCCCCACTGCTCAACACCTCGGCCACCGGGGTGGTATACCACCAGACCGTGTTGTTGTTGCGGGCCAGGCTCACGCGGTTGAAGGAGGTGGACTCCGGACGAATCAGGTAGCTCATCCAGATCTCCGTGCCGGGCAGGCCGATTTCGCCGTTGTTGTTCAGGTCGGCAAAGGCTCCAGGGACATCCAGCTTGCGCCCGGAGGTGTTATAGGAGCCCTCTCCCCACGCACTGTTCCCCGAGGTGAATATATCCCCGAACGCAAGCACGGGCGAACTCACAACCCCATATCCAGCCGTGTTTTGAACGTCCCAACTGGTCGCCCATCCCTCGCCCGAGGTCGTTTCATCCAAATTCCCGGTCGGGCTGGCAAAGTCATCGTAAGCGTAGAGGTTCGCGGTGGGCGATGGCTCGACCTGCACCGTGTACTCGCTGGTGTCGCTGTCGGCCTCGTTGTCGGAAACCTGTACCGTGAACACCGACGTTCCCTGGGCGGAGGGGATGCCGCTGAGGACACCGCTTGAGCTGAGCGTCAATCCGGCCGGGAGGGTCCCGGCGATCACGCTCCATTCAAGCGGTGCGTTGCCGCCGCTGGCCTCAAGGGTCACGGAGTACGGCTGGCCGGCGGTGCCGCCGGGAAGCGACGCGGTGGTGATGACCGGAGATGTGTCAACATAGGGATTGATCACAAGGCTCAATTCCGCTGTAGCGAAATCGTCATCCGAATCATCCACGCGGACGACAAATCCGAAGGTTCCCTCGCTGGTCGGCGTGCCGCTGATGAGGCCGCTGGGGCCCAGGCTGAGGCCGTCCGGCAAGGCGCCGGATGCGAGGCTCCACACAAGCGCGGGATTGCCTCCCTCGGCAATGAGCTGCTGGGCATAGGCGCTGTTTGCCTCGCCGTCGGGCAGGCTCGTGGTGAGGATCACCGGCGCGCTGTCCTCGGCATGGACGGCGTAAATGTTGCCATCCGACGAGCCGACGAAGACCACCCCGTCCTCGACCCAGGGGGAAGAAGCCACCATTCCACCGGCGTCAAAGGTCCATTTGACCGTGCCGTCATTCGCGTCAAAGGCGTAAAGATTTCCATCGTCGCTGCCGACGTAGCTGCGCCCACTGGCCAGAGTCGGTGAAGAGCGGACGGGACCTCCTGTCATGTGCGACCAGACCATCGAGCCGGTATCCACATCGACTGCGTAAAATCCGTTGGCCAGCGAACCGACGAAGGCAACGGTCTTGACCTCGCCGCTGATGTTAAGCATCCCGACCGCGGGAGAAGACTCCGGCTGGTCGTCAAAGTTACCGTCGACATTGAAGGTCCACAGAAAACCACCGGTTGCCCGGTTTACGCAGACAAGCAACTTGTTCTGCATGTAAAGCACCCGGTTCTCGTCGACAATTGCCATGCAGGCCTTGCTGCGGTGACCGGTAAATGCCCATTCCGGGTACTCGGTCCGCAGGTCGGCGGCCATGTAGCGGTTATCTGCATACGGGGCGTACATCGTGGTTCCGTCAATGGCCGGACCCATCGGGCCGTTGTTGGAATAACCGAAGCGGAAGCGCCAGACTTCCGTTCCGGTGGCGGCATCCAGGCCGCGGTAATAGCTGTTGCTCCAGCCGGCATGTCCAAACCAGACAATGTCATAGGCGACAGCCGGCGAAGTCGTGGTGGAAAAGCCACTGTTGAACTTCCACAACTCGGTCCCGCTGGTGGCCTCGATCGCCCAAAGATAATTGCCGGCGCCGATGTAGACCACGTTGTTCACCACGGCGGGGGCCGAAACAATCGAACTCGCCCCGGTGGGGAAATTCCAGATCTCCGCCCCGGTAGCCGGATCGATGGCGTACACTTTGCCATTGTCGCTGCCGCAATAGAGGACGCCGTCGACAACAACCGGCGAGGTCAGGACGGGAGCACCCGTGTTAAAGACCCATTTCGTGCTCACGGGACCCTCGGGAACACCAGTTGCTGCGGTGGTTCCTGTGCGGTTGTTGTTGTACCTGAACATCCGCCCCTGGTGATTGTCAAAGTTGGCGGCATCAAGATCCAGGACCACTTCAGGAACGAAGGTCGTGTCCTCGGGATGTTCCCCGGCATCGCAACGCACCACCCGGAAGCCGATGTGGGCACGGGCGGCCGACTCCCGGTCCTGATCACGTTCCGTAACCTTGTAGGGGACTCCGCCAAAGCTTCCGCCACGCAGCGCCTTGCCAAACAGGCCACTGGGGTTGCTGCTGCCCTTGGGATTGTGGGATTTATAATAGTCAAAGGACGGCCAGTCCCAGACCCATTCGAGCGCGTTGCCGGCAAGATCGTATATGCCGTAACTGTTGGAGGGCTTTGTCCCGACCGGCTGCGACTTGCCGCCCGAGTTTGCCATAAACCAGCCGTGATTCACCGCCTCCGGTTCACCGCCCGTCCAGGGATACTGCAGGTTCTTCGTGCTGTCTCCGGCGCGAAAGGCGGCTTCCCATTCCGACTCCGTGGGCAGGCGGTAGCCGTTCTTTTCCCATCTGGCATAGATCGGCATGAACTGCTCCGCGGTGGCCTGCGTCGAGCCCGGACGCATGTCCATGGAGATGCGCCAGCGGTTGGCGCCGCGCAGCACCTGGGTGCGCTCCTCATCGGAATAGTAGACGGGATCCAGGCCCTCGTACTCGGACAGGGCGTTGCACCACAGGGCGGCATCATTCCAGCCGACATCCATGACCGGCTCGTCCTGCGTGTGGGTGTGCTGGCCGGTCTGCCAGTCCATGCTGCCAAGGTCGCCGTCGCGGTCGAAGGTGTAGCCGTTCAGGACCGCCCACTGCAGGACTTCCTTCCAGTCCCCGTGGGTGATTTCATGCTTCGACATGTAGTATGGCGTGATGCGCACCAATGCGTCGTCGCCGCGGATGTAGCCGACGTTGTCATCCTCGTAATCCGGGTCGCCGGGCTGGCCATACGTATAGGCTCCGTCGATACGGTCCGAAAGCTTCGAGCCGACCAGGCCGGGAATCGTGGAGGCCGTTCCGGCGATCACCTGCCCCTGGGTGAAGGTCCATGCCGGCAGCGCGCCGGCGGTCTGCACGGCAGGCGGCGCCACCTGGCCTGAGCGGACAATGCGGAACCCGATTCCGCAGCTGCCGAGGTCGAAGGGCTTGTCCCCGTGCGGCAGAATGGAGGTTGTGTCGCGGTTTTCCGGATACAGGAAGCCGCCGCCCAGGACGGTGTGGCTGTTTTGGGTGGATGGGTCAAAATAGTCGCCTGCCGCCGGGACATCCCATGTGAATTCCCAGACGTTGCCGATCATGTCGTAAAGGCCCCACGCATTCGGCGTCAGCGTGCCCACTTCGGCGGTACGCCCGCCGGCGTTGGCGGCGGTCCACGCATGTGTCGTGGCGGCGGACGCGGAGCCGGTTCCCGCCTCGGCGGCGTGACCCCATTCGGTCAGCGTCGGCAGGCGGAAACCGTCCGCTTCCCAATCCACATATACTTCAAATTCCGTATTGTAGTTGGCCGGATAGGTGCGGTCTACGACCGTGCGCAGCACCTCCGTCTTGGCCGCATCCGCATAATAACAGGGGGTATAGCCCTCGTACTCGGACAGGGCGTTGCACCAGAGCACGGCGTCCATCCAGGTCATGTCGGTGGCCGGCTCGGCGGCGGTGTGGCTGAAGTTGCCGAGGTCCATGCTGCCCATGTCGCCGTCACGGTCGAAGACGTAACCGGGATCCAGGTCGAAGGCGTACTGGTTGGAAACCGCCCACTTGTAGATCTGCTTCCAAAGGGAATACGGCACCTCGGTCGCCCCCATGTCGAAGCTGGCCACGCTCTGGCCCTGCCATGTGCCGGACGGCACCGCCACCATGTCCGCCAGGAACGAGGCCGCCGCGGGCCGCGCCACCTGCGCGTACACCTCGAAGGAATGCCATTTCACGCCGAGGTCCTCCTGGCGCAGGGTCTCCGCGTAGACCATGAAGCCAACGGCCGTCACGTCTGCGAAGGTGTGCGGGGCGAAGGTGGCTTCGGAACCATAAAAATCGATCTGATAGGGCTCGACCGGATTATAGGGAGCCCAATTGGTTGTGGTCGGATGCAGGATATAGGACGTGTGGCGCGGGCTGCTGCGCCCGATCTCCGCCTGGTAGTCGGCAAAGCGCTTTTCCGAAACATAGAACTGCTCCCCGTCGCGCACCACCCAGCGCCCGCTGTCCACGTTGTCAAAATAGCGCGAGATGTGCGGCACAATCCGGCTGTTTTCATCAAAGGTCACCGTGTAGGCGTCACCGCCGTTGAGAAAGTCCTCCTTCTGCCAGAACCACAGGCCAAACGCCTTCACCGGGGGCTTGCTGGTGCTGGACGTCATCATGTTCCAGTCATCCCGCTGCTCATGGTTCTCGTTGAGCAGGCCCTCCGTCAGGGTGCCTCCGGTTGCCGCAAAGTAACCCGTATACCCGCCGTAAAAGCGCGCGTTGGTCGCCTCAAGGTCGTACTCGTTGCCCCGCGCCCGCGGGTTCATCGGCTCCGTCAGGCTGAACTCCCAGAAGGCCACGCTGTCGTCCACAGTCTGCCCGTCGCCGTCCACGTCCACCGCAACCCCCGGCTGCGCGGTCAGGGGGGTGTCCCGGTAATAGCCCGAGCCCATGTCCGCGCCGTAATCCACAATCCGGCACAGCTCCGCAGGGGAAGTTAACGTCAGGCACAGCGAGGCTGCAAGAAAGGGCACTTTCCAGTTCATCATCAGGAGGGGTTTGGGGTTCGTTCGATTAAAGGAACTCAGGCGCGCGCCCGCATCACCCGGCGGCGCAGCAGAACCAGCCCAAGGGCGCCAAAGCCCGCCAGCAGCGCAAAGGTCCCCGGCTCGGGGACGGC
>JBNGDP010000131.1:7801-10325 GCA_049975345.1 Oceanipulchritudo sp.
CGGCAATGGGAAATTACGAATGCTTTATCAGCTTTTCCGAAATTCACGCTTTTTCCCTGCATGTGCCCGATGCCAAACCCATCCACCCATCTGGAGCCGGCGCGCCCGCGGGCGACGCGGGAAATCTTCCTGGTGCTGCCGCGCAACCTCGGTCCGAACCGTGAGATCATGCGGGGGATCTACGAATTCGCCTATCCGGCGCACCGCTGGGTGATGTTCTTCGTGGACCAGACGCCGGAGGCCATCCTGAGCCTCGCGAAAAAGCCGACGGCGGCGGGGGTGATCGGGCAATTCGGGCGGGCCGACCTTGCGGAAGCGGCGCTGCAGCTGCGCATCCCGGTGGTGAGTGTCCACGGCGGCCTGGACATCGCCGGGCTGTGCCACGTTGGCATCGACCGCATCCGCCAGGGCGCCTTCGCGGCGGAATGGTTCCTGGAGAACGGCTTTCCCCACATGGGCTTCTATGGATTGGCCAGGGAACCGTTTTCGGAAGCGCAGTTCAACGGTTACGCCAAGCGCTTGAAAAAGGCCAAAAAGGAGGTGCTCGTGCTGAACCTGCCATCCTTCTTTGTCGAGCGCAGCCGGCGCCCGGATCCCCACCCCGCCCTTGAATGGCTGGCGGGGCTGCCCAAGCCGGTCGCGCTGTATTGCCCGAACGACATCCTCGCCAACGAGCTGTCCACCTTCTGCCTGCAGTTGCAGCTCGCCGTGCCGCGCGATGTGGCGATCCTCGGATCCGGCAACGACGAGTTGCTCTGCCTGGGCAGCCTGCCGCCGCTTTCGAGCATCCGGCTGCCCCACCGCGAAGTGGGGCTCAAGGCGGCCGCCATGCTGGAGGACATGCTGCAGGGCAAACGTCCGAATCCCTCCCGCATCCTCATCGACCAGCCGGATGTCCTTGAGCGCCAGTCGACCCTTCTCCAGCACGCCGGTGACCCGCATGTTGAGCGCGCCCTGCAATGGATGCGGGAACACGCCGCCCATGGCATCAATGTGGAGGGCCTTGCCCGGGCCGCCGGGCTGTCCGTGCGCTCGCTGGAGACCCGTTTCCAGAAATCCCTCGGCCGTTCGCCCAAGCAGGAGCTCAACCGGCTCCGCCTCGAGGAGGTCAAGCGCCTCCTGCGCGAACACGACCACACCCTCGAGCAGATCGCCGACAAGTGCGGCTTCTCCAGCGGTATCTATCTCAGCCAGTTCTTCCGCCGCGAGACCGGCACCACTCCCGGGAACTATCGCAAGACCTTCCGTGCCTGACCCGCAGGGTTTTCGGGAAAGCTAATAAAAGATGCGCAATTCCCCATTGCCGGGTCAACGCTGATGGGATAAGCTGTGTACGCGGAAACCGGTAAGGTTCCGAACGATCACACTAACCCCTATTTGAAAGAAAGATGAAAAAACAAGTCCCCGCCACCTGTCTCATTCTGGCCCTTTCGGCGCTGCCGCTGAGCGCCCAACTGTCGATCACGACGGGCACCCAAAGCACAACGATCGACTTCCAGTCGCATGTCGGCTTCGACGGTAACCCGGACACCTCCGTCGGGGACAATGTTTTCAAATTCGGAACGGGTTATTTCCGCGTTCTGGTGGAGCGGGAAAGCTCCACATGGAGTTCGACATGGAACCTAAGCGAATGGGGCCTTTCCGCGGACGGATGGTCGTGGTGGGCGAGCAACCTGGACACGGGCATGGGAACGGGCATCCCCTCGCAATTGGGTGACTACAACAATGACGGGGACCTGGACGACGTGCTTAACACGATCAACGCGGTGGCCATCGTGGACCGACTCGACCTTGGCATTGGGGACGCAGGGGACAATGTCATCAGCGTGGGGGATACGCTAAACGGCGCATGGCGCGACTATTCGCTGACCCTGCGGGTGGTGAACAACTCCGGTGCGACAATCAGCGACTGGTCCGTGGACGTCGACACCTGGCACGCGAGCAGCGACAGTAATGTATCCACAATATCACTCGCATGGTCAACGGACAACAGCAACTTTACCGAGTTCGACAGTTATGTCGGCACCAATACCGGCGGGGTGCTGACGCCGGCCGCCGAACCGTTGTCCGCCGGTTTTTCCGCCACGGTGGCCAACGGGGAGGACTTGTATATCCGGCTGGGCAGCATCCGCGTTTCCGGCAATTCCGGCAGCCGGCTCGTTTTCGACAACTGGACGGTGACCGCTGCCGGCGGCGGCGGGCCGACCCCGGCCACGCCGGTGCTGGCCATCGGGATGTCCGGAACGGACCTGCTGATCAGCCTGCCGAGCGAGAGCGGTTTCAGCTACCGGTTGGAGCAATCCGAGGATCTGGGGGCCACCGATCCATGGGGCGCGGTCGAGACCAAGCCCGGCACCGGCGGCAGCCTGGAATTCACAGTGGGGGCCCCCGCCCCGGGATCAAAAACCTTCCACCGCGTGGTCGCCGAGTAACGCGTCCGCCTTCGAGTCGCGCTGCCTCTGAGTCGCGCTGCCTCTGAGTCGCGCGTTCACGCGCGAAGACGGCCCACCTTCGAGTCGCGCGT